>JAILEU010000191.1 GCA_024697785.1 Bacteroidaceae bacterium
GAAGCCCACGAGGTCGCTGGCAGCACCTCCGCCGCGGATGATGACCACCACGTCCCAGTTCTCCTCCTCGGCAGCAATGGCGTCGAGGGCGGCGATGACCGTCGCCTCTACGGCATCGCCCTGCATGACAGCGGGGAACAGTTTCGGACAGAACACGAAGCCATAGGCATTTGTCGCCAGCTGGTGGCAGAAGTCGCCATAGCCTGCCGCAGTCTCGGACGAGATGACAGCCACGCGCCGCGGCAGCATGGGCAGAGGCAGCTCCTTGTTGAGTTCGATGGTGCCCTCGCGCTCCAGACGCAGCAGGATTTCGCGGCGCCGCTGAGCCATATCGCCCAACGTGTAGGTGGGATCGATGTCCTCGACAACGAACGAAAGGCCGTAGAGTTCGTGAAACCCGACCGTCACCAGCAGCTGCACGCTGATGCCGGCCGTAAACGCCTGGCCCGTAGCCTGCTCAAAATAAGGGCGAAGCATGCGGAAGCGCCCAGCCCAGATTGTGGCCCGCGCCTTCGCCACCATGCCTGCGCCCGACGGGTGTTTCTGCACCAGCTCGATGTAGCAATGTCCTGCGGCATTGACGTTTACCGAGCTCATCTCAGCCCGCACCCAGTACTTGTCCGGCAGAGCCTCGTCGATAGCTCCGCGCACACGCTGATTCAATTCAAAAAGAGTCAGAGTCTCCACGTTCACCAAGTTTGATTGACAAAGATAGTGCAAGGCGAGAGATAATGCAAATTTATTTGCAATTATCCGAGCCGCCGCCTATCTAAAAGCTCCGAAGGAGATTAAAGATAGGGTGAGCCGAGCGAAAAACCAAATTTATTTGAGTTTTTCCGAGGCGACCCCTATCTAAAAGCCCCGAAGGAGATTAAAGATAGGGGTCTTCGTTTTTCCATTTGCCTACTATATTTATAAACAAGGGCCGCGTTTATATAAACACGGGCCGCGTTTATATAAACAGGGGCCGTGTTTATATAAACAGGGGCGCTGTTTATAAAAATAGTCAAACGCCGGGAATTCCATTTCAATAAAAAAATGAAAAACATCTACATTACTACACCAACTGTCCTACTCCACAGATTTCGTTCATGTTATGCGATGTAGATAGCCAAAATATCTACATACTTCTACATACTTCTACATCACGCCCATTTTGAACCTTCCTCCATACGACAAGAGAATTATATGCAATTTTACGGATAACAACTCCTTTTTCCCCTTAGGAAACAGAAGTCCTTTTTTTCAAAAAGTTCAATTATCTATATACCAACCCATAAACCCCTATCTCCACACAAGTACATAAAAAAAGCAACGTGATTATCATTTTTTTCTTGCATTATCGCTCGGCTCACCCTATCTTTAATCCCCCTTTGGGGGCTTTTAGATAGGCGGCGGCTCGGAACGGACGGAGCAGCGAGAGCAAAGGTGGGCTTGCACAGCCTTTGCCGAGTCGCGACGGACGAAGGTGTAGCCAACGGACGGAGCAGCGAGCGCAAAGGTGGGCTTGCACAGCCTTTGCCGAGTCGCGATGGACGAAGACAACGTCAAAATTGCAAATAAATTTGCATTATCGCTCGCCTTGCACTATCTTTAATTCCCCTTCGGGGGCTTTTAGATAGGGGTCGCCTCGGAAAAACCCAAATAAATTTGGTTTTTCGCTCGGCTCACCCTATCTTTGTGCCAAAAAAATACGCAAACAGAATAGCATGACAGGAAAAGCGGTACCCACGGAGCTGGGAACAGAGAAGATAAGTAAGCTGCTGGCGAAGTATGCCATCCCGTCCATCGTGGCGATGATAGCGTCGTCTATCTACAACATCGTGGACAGCGCCTACATCGGTCACGGCATCGGGCCGATGGCGCTGAGCGGACTGGCGCCGACGTTCCCGCTGATGAACATCTCAGCAGCCTTCGGCGCTATGGTGGGCGTGGGCGCCTCGACGATGATCAGCGTCCGCCTGGGGCAGAAAGACTACCGTTCGGCGCAGCAGATCCTGGGCAACGCCTTCCTGATGAACATCGTGGTAGGCGTGGTGCTGGCGGTGGTGACACTTTCGTTCCTCGACCCCATCCTGCTCTTCTTCGGCGCATCGGAAAACACGCTGAGGTACGCCCGCGAGTACATGGTGTGGATTCTTCTGGGAAACGTCTTCACCCACCTCTATTTCGGTTTCAACGCCATCCTGCGTAGTGCCGGCCACCCGGACAAGGCCATGAAGGCCACCATCCTGACCGTTGTGCTCAACTGCATTCTCGACCCCCTGTTCATCTTCCCCTGGGGTTTGGGACTGGGCATCAGGGGTGCCGCCATCGCCACCATACTGAGCCAATGTGTGTCGCTCACGTGGCAGATGCGCATCCTGACCAACAAGAACGAGCTGCTCCACCTCCATCGCGGCATCTACCGCTTCCAGGGACGCATCATCCGTGAGATACTCTCCATCGGCATCTCGCCCTGCCTGATGAACCTGGCGGCCTGCATCATCGTCATCTTCGTCAACCGCGCCTTGCTCTCATACGGCGACGACTACGCCGTGGGCGCCTTCAGCGTCATCCACAAGGTGACGTTTATCTTCGTTACGCTCGTCATGGGCCTCAACCAGGGCATGCAGCCCATAGCGGGTTATAACTATGGTGCCGAGCGCTTCGACCGTGTGATGAAGGTGCTGAAGCTCACCATTCTTTGGGCGACGGCGGCGATGACGCTCGGCTGGGTGGTGTGCGAGTTCCTGCCCCGCTATGCCGCCCTCATCTTCACCACCGACGAGCAGATGCTCACCGAGATTGTCCGCGGCATGCGCATCAACGCCTACATCTTCCCGCTCATCGGCTCGCAGATGGTTATCGGCAACTTCTTCCAGGCCATCGCCAAGCCGTGGAAGGCCATTTTCCTCTCGCTCTCGCGGCAGTTCCTGTTCCTGCTGCCGTTCCTGCTCTGGTTCCCCACGTTCTGGGAGCCGGCCATCGACGGCGTGTGGTACAGCATGCCGGCGTCGGACCTCGTCTCGTGCATCACCGGCTTCATCCTGCTGGCCGTGCAGATAAAGCAGTTCAAGAAAAAGCTCGCTAATCCCTGATCCCAAATTTATATTTATTTAAGTTTCGGAAGTTATATATAATGAAGTTACTTAAGTTTCGCAAGTATGAAATTCGTGCCAGAGAGGAACGCCCCGAAGGGGCAATGAGCCCCCAGCCCAGAGCAACGCCCTGGGTAGAAGCAGCAAAAAGTGACTTTCGCCCTGGAAGGGCAAAAGCTTTACAATCTGTGGCTGATGCTTTTAAGTTCCCCTCTGGATGGAATGCTTTTGCCCTTTCAGGGCGCAAAATGATGTGTGACCGAGATACCCAGGGCGCTGCCCTGGGCTGGTGGCTTTCTGCCCTTTCAGGGCGCTCATCGCTGTCTGGGCTCGTTTTCTTTACTTCCGAAACTTGAATTATATTTACTAAAAAAAATGAAAAATAAAATGTAAAAACTTAAACTAAAACTTTGAAGAATGTTTTACAAGCTGCATGCAAGACCATTTAAAAGTTTTAGTTTTAGTTCAAAGTTTTAGTTTTAATTCCTAATTTCTAATTCCTAATTTTTTAATTCCCCATGATAATCACCATCAGCCGCCAGCTGGGCAGCGCCGGACGTTCCATCGCCGAGCGCATGGCCGAGCACTATGGCATCAATCTCTATGACAAGAAGCTCATCGAGCTGGCTTCCGAGCAGAGCGGCCTGCACCCGCAGTTTTTCGAGCGTGCCGACGAGAAGGTGTCGCGCTCGTTCCACTCGTTCCTCTTCGGCAGCCGCTCGGCGGCGAGCCATGGTGCGGGTAGCGTGGGCAACCCCCTCTCAGGCGACGCGTTGTTCAAGGTGCAGAGCGACGTCATCCGCGACATCGCCAGCCGCGAGCCGTGCATCATCCTCGGACGATGTGCCGACTACATCCTGCGCGACAACCCCGACCACCTCTGCATCTTCGTCAGCGCCGACATGGCCGACCGCATCCAACGCTATGTGAAGCACGAAGGCATCAGCGAGGCTGAGGCGAAAAACATCCTTGAGAAAGGCGATGCCCGCCGCTCGACCTACTACAACTACTACACCCAGCGCACTTGGGGCGACGCCGCCAACTACGACCTCTGCGTCAACAGCAGCCGCCTCGGCATCGAGGGCACAGCCCAGCAAATCATCCGCTTCGTCGATGCCTTCTTCGCCCATAAGGCATAAGCCGTCTGCCCCCTGAATCGTAAAAGCCTCCCCCCCGTACAGACGATGACTAAGATTGGCCTTCTCTCCGACACCCACGCCTGGTGGGACGACCGCTACGCCCACTATTTCAGCGAATGCGACGAGGTGTGGCATGCCGGCGACATCGGTAGCGCCGAGGTGGCCGACCGCTTCGAGCAGCTGCCCGTCACCTTCCGCGCCGTGCATGGCAACATCGACGGCTACGACATCCGCCTGCGCTACCCCGAGATGCTCCGCTTTACCGTCGATGGCGTGGACGTGCTGCTGAAGCACATCGGCGGCTATCCCGGCAAGTACGACCCCTCCGTCCGTGCCATCCTCATGGAACGTCCGCCGCGCCTCTTCGTCTGCGGCCACAGCCACATCCTGAAGGTGAAGTACGACCGCACCCTCGACATGCTCCACATCAACCCCGGCGCCGCTGGCGTCTATGGCATTCAGGCCGTCCGCACCCTCGTGCGCTTCACCCTCGCCGAAGGCGCCGTCAGCGACCTCGAGGTCATCGAGCTCCGATAGCCTTCCCCCTGCCGCCACCCCTGGGAAAGGGCGTGTCGGGAGCGCCCAGACGTTAAAGGCTGTTATTATTTAAAGAGGTATGTGCGAAATTTCGGAAAAAAAGTGTACTTTTGCGCCCGATTTTTGAAACATAGGAAAGAAGATGCAGGATATCAGAAACATTGCCATTATTGCCCACGTTGACCACGGCAAGACGACGCTGGTGGACAAGATGATGCTGGCGGGCCACCTTTTCAAGAACGACAAAGCCGATGCCGAGTGCGTGCTTGACAGCAACGACCTTGAGCGCGAAAGGGGCATAACCATTCTGTCGAAAAACGTCTCCATCGTCTATCGGGGCGTGAAAATCAACATCATCGACACGCCGGGACACAGCGACTTCGGCGGCGAGGTAGAGCGCGTGCTCAACATGGCCGACGGCTGTCTGCTGCTGGTGGATGCCTTCGAGGGGCCGATGCCGCAGACACGCTTTGTGCTGCAAAAGGCGCTTCAGATAGGGCTGAAGCCCATTGTGGTGGTAAACAAGGTGGACAAGCCGAACTGCCGCCCCGACGAGGTGCACGAAATGGTGTTCGACCTCATGTTTGCCCTCGACGCCACCGAGGAACAGCTGGACTTCCCCGTCGTTTTCGGCTCGGCCAAGCAGGGCTGGATGGGTCCCGACTGGAAAACGCCCACGGACAACATCACATATCTGCTCGACCAGATCATCGAGCACATCCCCGCTCCTCCCATGCTGGAGGGCACGCCGCAGATGCTCATCACCAGCCTCGACTACTCGCCCTACACAGGCCGCATCGCCGTGGGACGCGTCCATCGCGGCACACTCAAGGACGGCATGACGGTGACCCTTGCCCACCGCGACGGCTCGCAGGAGAAAGCGAAAATTAAGGAACTTCACACCTTCGAGGGCATGACCCACAAGCGCACCGAGAGCGTCTCCAGCGGCGACATCTGCGCCATCATCGGCCTCGAGCATTTCGAGATTGGCGACACCATCTGCGACGCTGAGACGCCCGAAGCCCTCGAGCCTATCGCCATCGACGAGCCCACCATGAGCATGCTCTTCACCATCAACGACTCGCCCTTCTTCGGCCGCGAAGGCAAGTACGTCACCTCGCGCCACATCCAGGAGCGTCTCGACCGCGAGCTGGAGAAAAACCTCGCCCTGCGCGTCAGCAAGAGTCCCGACGAAGACAAATGGACGGTCTTCGGCCGCGGCGTGCTCCACCTGAGCGTGCTCATCGAGACCATGCGCCGCGAAGGCTACGAGCTGCAGGTTGGCCAGCCGCAGGTCATCTACAAGGAGATCGACGGCAAGCGTTGCGAGCCCATAGAGGAGCTGACCATCAACGTGCCCGAGGTCTATGCCAGCAAGATGATCGACATGATTACGCGCCGCAAGGGCGAGATGCTGTCGATGGACACGCAGGGTGACCGCATCAACATCGAGTTCGAGATACCGTCGCGCGGCATCATCGGCCTGCGCACCAACGTGCTGACCGCCTCGGCCGGCGAAGCCATCATGGCCCATCGCTTCAAGGACTACCAGCCCTACAAGGGCGACATCGAGCGCCGCACCAACGGCTCGATGGTGGCCATGGAGACGGGCACGGCCTTCGCCTACGCCATCGACCATCTGCAGGACCGCGGAAAGTTCTTCATCTATCCGCAGGAGGAGGTCTATGGCGGCCAGGTGGTGGGCGAGCACGTCCACGAGAACGACCTCGTCATCAACGTCACCAAGAGCAAGCAGCTCACCAATATGCGCGCCAGCGGCGCCGACGAGAAAGCCCACATCGCCCCGCCAGTCATCTTCTCTCTCGAAGAGGCACTTGAGTACATCAAGGAGGATGAATATGTCGAGGTAACGCCCAAGTCGATGCGCATGCGCAAAATCATCCTCGACGCCCTCGAGCGGAAAAGAGCAAGCCGATAAACCACACCCCGTCACCAAGCAGAGATGAACACCCCTCCCCGCACAACGCAGAGACGCCAGGCAAACCGGAGCATCCGGCATACCCTGAGCGCTCAGCATGTTCAGCGAATCCTGAACCTGCTGGGTCTTTTGTCCGTACTGCTGCTGTGCGGCTGCCACAGCGGGCAGACGCGCTTCACCCTGAAGGGCGACGTGCCCCTCGCGGGGGGCGACACCCTGCTGGTGTATGGTTACGACGAGTGGTTCGACCGCGTCGATACGGTGGTGGCCCGCCACGGACGGTTCACCTTCACCTTTGCGCCCGACACGGTAACGCCGCTCTGGGTGGCCTTCCCGAACGGACATCGCGAGATGGTGTTCGCCGAAAAGGGCACGGTGACGACGCTTACGGGCGACACGGCAGCCGAGGGACGGCTGACGATTGCCGGCGGCCATCAGAACGCCCTGCTGGCCGAGTTCCGCGCCATGCTGCGCGACACCGTGCTCACGACAGGCCAGTATCAGCATCGCGTCGATACCTTCATCACCGGCCATCCCTACGACGAGGTGTCGGTCTTTCTGCTGAAAGAGACCTTCGTCCGCACGGCCGAACCGCAGGTGAGCGAGATTCGCGGCCTGATGAACAAGATGAGCGGTAACCTGCAGGACAACGTCACCATCATCGACCTCAAGAACCGCACGAACGGCCTGAAGACCTTCGCGTCGAACGCCGTTCTCAGCAACTACCACCTCAAGGACACGGTGGGCAAGGAGCTGAACACCAACCACCATCGCGACACGTGCATGCTGATTACCTTCTGGGCCTCATGGAACGCCGAGAGCCGCCGCCATCAGGCCGAGTACCGCGCCCTGGCCGACACCTTCGCCGGCCGGCCGTTTGTCATCATGGGCGTATCCCTCGACAACGACCGCGAGACGTGGCTCCGCGCCGTGCGCGAGGACTCGCTGACATGGACGCAGGGCAACGGCTTCCAGGGCTGGAACCTCGACATGCTGCGCCAGCTGGGCGTGACGCGCCTGCCGGCCAACGTACTCCTCAACCCCCAGCGACGCGTCATCTTCGCCGACCTCCACGGCGAGGACCTCTACAACCGCATCAACCAGGTGGTGAAAGCCGAGGAAGAGCGCATCGAGGCCATCCGTAAGGCCGAGGAGCTGCGGAAGAAAGAAAAGAACAAGAAGAAGAGATGAAACGAAACGGACGCTTCGCACTTTTAGCCACGCTGACGGCTCTTGTCATCGGCTGCGCAAGCATCGGCTCGCCCGACGGCGGACCGTTCGACGAGACTCCCCCCGTCTTCCTCGGCAGCTCGCCCGCCCGCGGCGCCACGGGCGTCAAGGACGCAAAGGTCACCCTCGACTTCGACGAGTACATCAAGTTGGAGAAAGCCAGCGAGAAGGTTGTCGTCTCGCCCCCACAGGTGCAGCAGCCCATCATCAAGACCAGCGGTAAGAAAATCGTCGTTTCCATCGAGGATTCCCTGAAGGAGAACACCACCTACACCATCGACTTCAACGACGCCATCGTCGATAACAACGAGGGCAACCCACTCGGCAATTTTGCCTTCGCCTTCTCCACCGGCGACCACATCGACACCCTCGCCGTGTCGGGCACGGTGCTCGACGCCTCCAACCTCGAGCCCGTGCAGGGCATCCTCGTCGGCCTGCACGACAACCTTGCCGACAGCGCCTTCACCACCCTGCCCTTCGTACGCGTGTCGCGTACCGATGCCGAGGGCCGCTTCACCATCCGCGGCATCGCCCCCGGCAGCTACCGTGCCTTCGCCCTCAAGGACATGAACCAGAACTTCCTGTTCGACCAGAAGTCCGAGATGATTGCCTGGCTCGACTCGCTCGTCGTCCCCTCCACCGACGTGCGCATGGAGCCCGACACCACGTGGATCGACTCGCTCACCATCGACACCATCCGCATCCGCCCCGTCACCCATTTCCTGCCCGAGGACCTTGTGCTGCTCGCCTTCACCGAGACGCCCACCTTCCGCTATCTGGTGAAGAACGAACGCCCCTCGCTCAACAAGTTCACCCTGCTGTTCTCCACCCCGAGCGACACGCTACCCCTCATCGAGCCCCTTAACTTCCCCGCCGACTCAGCCTACATCGTCGAGGCCAACCCCGGGCGCGACACCCTCACCTACTGGATGCGCGACACCCTCTACTACTATCAGGACACCCTTGCCTTCCGCCTCACCTACATGGCCACCGACACCCTCGGCCAGCTTACCTCGCGTACCGACACCCTGCGCCTCGTGCCCAAGAAGACGCGCGCCCGCCAGCTGCAGGACGAAGCCAAGAAGCGCAAGGAAGAGCAGAAGGAACTGGAGAAACGCCTCAAGCGCGGCGACTCAACGGCCGTCAAGAAGCCCGACCCCGTACTCCCCGTGAAGTGGGGCGGCAGTTCGTCGATGGACCTCAACGCCATCGTCACGCTCTCCTTCAGCGAACCCCTCGACAGCTACCGCGACACGTCGCTCCATCTGATGCGCAAGGTCGATACGCTATGGGTTGACGAGCCCTTCGTCTTCCGCCGCCAGCGCACCAAACTGATGACCTACGAGCTGCTGGCCGAGTGGCGGCCCGAGGAGGAGTATAAGTTCGTGACCGACTCAGCCGCCTTCACCGGCATCTACGGGCTCTCGTCGAAGAAGTCCGAGAACAAGATCCAGTTCAACACCCTCGACAAGTACAGCTCGTTTGTCCTTAACGTCACGGGCGCCCAGCGCTTCACGGCCGACAGCGCCCGCCTGGTGGTGCAGCTCGTCGATAAGAGCGACAACGTCGTCCGCCAGCAGGTCGTGACCGACGGCCATGCCGACTTCTACTTCGTCAAGCCCGCCACCTACTACGTCCGCGCCTTCCACGACCTCAACGCCAACGGCGTCTGGGACACCGGCCTCTACGACGAACGGCGCCAGGCCGAACCCGTCTATTACTACTCCAAGCCCATCGAGATGCGCGAGAACTGGGACTACAGCGAGGACTGGGACCCCCTCGTCATCTCCATTGACAAGCAGAAGCCCGCCGACCTCCGCAAGACCAAGAGCGAGAAGAAAGAGAAGAAGTCCAAGAACCAGCAACGCGAAGAACAAAAGCGCAAGCAGAAAAAGCGGAAATGAACATTTTTTATTTAATGAAAAATGAAGAATGAAAAAATGGTTTAGTTTTTGCTCCGCAAAAGGTTTAGTTTTTTAGTTTTACAAAAAAGGTTTAATGATTTTGCGTGGCAAAATCGGTTTATAAACCTCCGGCGTAGCCAAACTAAACCTTGCCAAAGGCAAAATAAACCTCCGACGCTGCCGGAACTAAACCTATAAACCAGTTTTCATTCCTAATTCCTAATTTTTTAATTCTTCAATTCTTCAATTCTTTAAACTTCCCCTTCTTCCCCGCGTCAAAAAGAAAAACGAACATGAAAAAAATCCTTCCTATCCTCCTCCTTCTCCTCGTTCCGCTGACCGCTGTCCGTGCCGCCCAGCTGCAAGATGGCGAGCAGTTCAACTATACCCTCTACTTCAACTGGAAGTTCGTGTGGATCAAGGCGGGCACAGCCAGCCTCACCACCCGCGCCGTCACCTACCAATGGCAGAGCGCCTACGAGACCACCCTCTACGCCGCCAGCAGCAAGAGCGCCGACGCCCTTTATCACCTCAGCGACACCCTCCAGGCCACCGTCTCGCCCGACGGCATGCCCCTCTACTTCGTCAAGCATTGTGAGGAGGGCTCCGACGTCGTCTATGAACGCGCCTGGTACAGCCGCACCCCCGATGGCCGCTATCGCGCCGACCTCCGCAAGGACTACCCCGACGGCCGCGTCCGCACCTCCCACCACGAGGACTCCAAGCCCATCTACGACATGGTCAGCATCATCCACTACGCCCGCAGCCTCTCGTTCGACCGCCTCACCGTCGGCCAGCGCCTCACCTTCCCCATCGTCGATAGCAAGCGCGTCATCAACCAGACGCTCATCTATTGGGGACGTCAGCAGATCAAGTCGCAGTCCGGCTCTATGGTCACCGCCCACGCCTTCTCCCTGAGCGGTCCCGACCCCCGCGATGCCAATGCCCCCGAAAAAGAGATCCTCCGCCTCTACCTGACCGACGACGCCCGCCACATCCCCGCCCAGATAGACATCAACTTCCGCTTCGGCAGCGCCAAAGCCAAGCTCAACGGACTGTAAGAAAGCCATGCATCGCCGCTCCCTTATCATCTGCCCCCTGCTTCTGCTCGCCGCCAGCCTCATCTCTTGCGGCGATGCCGGTCACCCCTCCTTCAGGCGGAGCGACGAAAAGGCCGTCCGCGCTTCCCTCATCCGTGCCGAAGCCCTCATGGAGTCCGACCCCCACGCCGCCCGCGCCGTGCTGGACAGCATAGCCTACCCCCACCCCCTCCCTAAAGGGAAGGGAGCCCGTCCCGCTGGTCTCCCCTCCTTCAGGAGGGGTAAGGGGGAGGCTATCCTTCAGGAGGGGACGGGGGAGGCCGCCCATTACGCCTGGCTGCGGACGCAGATAGACTACAAGTGCGACGTCCCCTTGACGTCCGACAGCCTCGCCCGCATCGCCACCGCCTACTACGGCACGCCCCGACGCCCCGACTATCACGCCGCTATGGCCTGGTACACTCTCGGCTGCGTCTATAGCGACATGAATGACGACGTAAACGGTGCGGACGCTTTCCTCAAGGCCAAAAGCCTCTTCCCCGACACCCTCATCCGCTACTACGCCCTCGCGGAACAGAATCTGGGGCTGCACTACTTGAGCCGTCACATGAAAAACGAAGCCATCAACGAATTCAAATGTTCAAAACAAAATCTATCACGTCTTGCTGATAGCTCAACCGTCGCGTTCTTAGATTTAAAACTTGCGCAATCCTTCTTATATATGGAAAAGGATGACGAAGCAAAGGGTTACCTTATGAAAACGCTTAATAATCCCTATGCGCTTGATAATGTTTTTAACGGAGCCCTCTTTGAAATGGCGAAAATAGAAACCTATGACTATAAAGACTATTGGAAGGCTCATGAATATCTTAATCAACACATCAACTACACATATAATAAAAAAACATTAGCAGGCGCTTATTGTCTAAAAGCTGAAATATTTCAGAATCAAGGACAACTTGATTCAGCATGGTATTATTTCAATCGTACCCTTTCTTGCCAAATAGATTTGGCCTCTTTCGCCTATAGCTACTTGCAGATGGCCGCACTTGCTCCTAAGGTAGGACGTTCTGACTCCATCGAATTCTATATCCAGCAACACGATCACTACATCGACACCCTCTATGCCATCAGCAACCAGCAGGCCATCCGTCAAGTGATGAACGACCATCGTGTGGAGCTGGAGCAGCAACGGTTGGAGGAGCAGCATCGCCGCCTGCTGTTCGGCGGAATTGCCGTCTTTGTCGTACTATGCCTCAGCCTGCTCACACTTTTTCTCCTTCATCGCAACCGCAACAACCGGAAGACCCTTGCCCTCCAGCAGGCCATACGCCAGAACAACGTTGCCCTGATGAACCTGACCGTCCCCTCAGAGGAAGAAAAGGAGAGTGCTGCGGTCAGCGCCAAAACACTTACGGATCCCGAGACTTATGTTCGCCTCTTCCGTCTGGGCCGTCAGCTGCTCGACCCGGAGGTAATGGAGGAAATCGAGAAACTTAGCGTTGTTTCCGGAGGTGAGGACGCAGACCGCATCCGCAAGCGTTTTGCGGATGCCCTTGACCAGTCCTTTGTTGAACTGATGATGATGCTCCGCCTTGCAGTTCCATCGCTTAACAAACGGGAGCTGCATTACATCATCAGCCGTATGCTGGGGCTTGACGACAAAGACATACGAACCATCCAAAAAACCGAGGATTCAACCTTCAGGACCCAGAAAATGCGTCTTCGTCAGAAGTTTCCTGCCGAAATAATCGAAAAACTGCTTCTCCCTATAGAAGATGTAAATAACTGATAATCTTTTGCGTTTCATGAGCGTCCCATTTTATGGGACGCTTTTTTTCATGCGTTGCAGAAATGGGACGCCATTTTTTTGCTGTATCAATTTTTTTTCATATATCTTTGCAGCGATAAACCTAATTAACATGTTTATCCGTTCAGGCGGATTTGCAATCCGGCTGCGATGAAAAGGGGAATTGTAATCCCCAGCCAAAGGACAGAGCTGATGGTGAGAGATTGCTAATTCACCTGAAATATGAAATAGAAATGAATCCGTAATGAATAGAAATATAGTATCAACTTTAAATCGAAACAAAATGAAAAAGAAAACATTATTTAAGAACATGAGGCGGACACTTCCGCTTTGCGTGATTTTCTTGGTTGCTGGACTGGTTTCCTGCAACAACGCCCTTGATACGGGAAATTCCCAGTCTTTGAATCTTAACTCGCCAGACGATTCTTTGGTAGTTAAAGGAATTGACGGTTGCTACTCTGCGAGGGTCATTGAAATGGTTCCTACAGATTCTCTTTGTGCGCGAATCCTTAAAGCCCCCAAGGGAGTGTCTGAAGATCAGCCACTTGAAGGACAACTGGTGAGAATAATGAAAAAAGATCTACATAAGTCCGATGTAATGGCAGGTGATACAATAGAATTCAGAATAATAGAATATGAATCTTTGTATATACCGCCAAAAGTATACCATGATAGGTTCTATTATAATTTCTTTTGTAAGGTAGAGCCGTGTGAATAATTAGAGGACCCGTTCAGGCGGATTTGTAATCCGACTGCGATGAGAAGGGGATTTGACTTTGTCTTCCTCTTTCGCGACTCTGCATAGTTCAAACAAGTTTGACTCTGCGCTCGCTGCTCCATCGGTTGCAATCCCCAGCTAAAGGACAGAGCTAATGGTGAGGGATCGCAAATCCACCCGAACAGAGGTTACAGGATTCTCAAGAATTTTGACACAATAAAAATTGGGTATGAAGAAAAAAATATTAACATGCTGTTGCTTTTTATCAGCCTTGTGCGGAGTTGTCTCTTGTAATTCCTCGGATGAGGTTGAACCTTGGTGGCAGGCTACAATTGAAGCAGCAGATAACTACATTAACGAGCTGAAGATTGAAGCGGGCGATACGGTCATTCTAAGAAACAATTGGAAAAGTGGAAAAGACATATATTCCGACTGCGAAGGAGACAGCGTGTTCCATGTTCCTAATTATGACAACTTCTATTTGGCATTTTCTCTTCAGTTGACGAAAAATGGACACAGATTCTATGTGGAAGGTGAGAAAACAAAGGCATATTGGGATTTTTTGCAGGAAAAAAGGGGATATGTAGAGAAAGAGAAACCGAAGAATGTCCAAAAATATGTGTATGCAGGAATCAAGCAAGGTGCTTCCCTAACAGCTGACAAGATTCTCTTCGGCATAGAACCAGGGGGCAATCTTGGAGAATACATGAAAGTAGATTTGTCTGATGAACAAAAAATAAGGGTAAACTATCCCAATTTTGATGTCGTTCAAAACTATTATGGCTTTCATGACGAAGTTCTATTCAGCAACTACTTTAAAGAAGAAACAGCCCTATCTCTTATTCCTTACATGTTATTCTTTACCACAGCACCCAAAGAATGTTACGATGAAATCACTTTTTCTATTGAGATACCTATAAAGTGTGACTATTTTCAAAAGATTATAAATGGTATAGACTATCCGGAAGAGTACTACGAAAAGGGGCTCGTGGAGCGCAACGAAAACCGCGTACTGCGCGGCTCGGTAACGGTCAGGTTCGAAGAATAGTCTCTCCGGCACAAATTACTTTTTTTGATACGATGTATCAGTTCCCGCTGCTCGCGATTTCGCGTGTGACAAGGGACTGGCATCTGTCTCACACGCCTTTCCACCTTGGTTCCGCAGCAATTAAGATTCAAGGTTCATGATTCAGGGTTCATTGTCAAGGGCAATTGCCGCAGTCCAAGGGGCTACGCACGCAGCCCAGTCCCTTATTGGCGCTGTTCCTTAAGACGTGCGGAAGGGACGGGGTCATTCGTAGCGGACGGCATGGCGGGTGGAGCGGATGCTCATGGAGGGGAACCAGATGTCGTCGGCCGTCAGGCCGCATTGTTCGATGGCGTCGAGGGCGTATTCGAGGCGTCCGAAGTCGGCATCGACGTTGTTCGTGCCGAAGGTGAACTTCAGCCCGCGCTCCTTCGCCATGCGGATGATCTTCATGCTGGGGATGCGGTAACGGGGGTTGATTTCGAGGGCGATGTGGAAGCGCTCCAGCACGTCGAGCACGCGGCCCACACGCTCGTCGGTCCAGAGGGCGTCGTAGCGGGGCTGCATGTCGTCGGGCAGGTAGGTGGGGTTGGCGTAGATGTCGGCCGGCTCGTTGGTGAGAATCTTGACGGTCTGCGAGACGATGACGTCCATGTACTCCTCGTCGGAGAGCCCGTCGCGGATGACCTCCTCGGGATGGTAGAGGCGGACGATGCGTCCGGCCTGGTCGCGGATGGTCATGGCGTCGGTGAAGAGGTAGTCGAATACGCCGAGGGCCTCGGGTGAGAAGGTGGTAGTCCAGCGGCGTCCCTCGCCCTGCACGCCACAGAGGAAGGGCAGGTCCTTCACCTCTTCATAGTATTCATAGACCTCGTTGTCGTTGGCGAGCATGCGTCCCACGCCTCCCTCGCCGGCATTGGGCGCCACGCCGTAGTTGATGCCGTAGGCCATGGACATGGCGTGAGCCTGCTCTTTGGTGAGGCCGCCCTTGAGGTGGACATGATAGTCGATGACGGGGAAGAGCTGCTGCTGCAGGCGGATGATGCGGTCGTGCTGTTCGGGAATTTGCAGGACGGATCCAAAAGCGGGAGAGCTGGCACGCTGCGAAGGGTCGGCATCGGTCTGTGAGCCTTCGGTTACGCGGACGTCGCGCAGCTGGATGGTGCCTTCAGTACAGCGGAAGGCAATCTGTCCGTGTCCCAGCAGCCTGTCGGCAAATGCGGCGATGCGGTAGGGGGCTTCGGGCTCGGTATAGCAGACCACGTCCACGCCACAAATGGCGACGCGAATGGTCTTGCCGACGACGGAGACATCGAAGGGGAACCATGTGCTGTCGGCCGCCAGCGAGCGGTAGAGGTTGCGGACGCTGGTGAGCGAGCCGGTCTTGAGCGTGCCGTCGATGGGGCCGCCCCGGAGAGCCACCTCGTAGCCTTTCCTGCCCTCACGGTCGGTATGGAAGAGGATGGCGCCCGAGGCGCCAGGAGCGAGGAAGGCCTCACCTGTGAGGGAGAAATCGTGATAATCGCCCTTCAACGTGACAGAACGGCCTTCACGTACGGTGAAGTCGTGTTCGTGTGGCGTACAACTGCATACCAACATCGTCAGCAGGAGAAGCAAGCAACTCAACTGTTTCATAATCAAACCATTTTTCTTAACTATTAATTCTTAACTCTTCACTAAGTAAGCCCTCATTTCTTTCTGCCGAAGTCGGCGGGGATTTCGCCCCAGTTGTCCGTATCCCATTTGTAGAGGCGGGGACGGGTGGCGGCGGGGTTGGCGGCGAGCCACGCCTCGGCGCGGGCGATGAGGGCGAAGAGGGGGCGCGTCTGTTCATCGACGGCCAGACGGGTTTTGCATGTTCCCTCCGTGACCCATTTGATGGCGTTACGCGAGTCGCTATAGACAGCCATCTGCCAGCCCTCGCGCTTGATGAGGGCCATGGCGTGGACGATGGCGAGGAACTCGCCGATGTTGTTCGTGCCGTGGACAGGACCGAAGTGGAACAGCTGCTGCCCCGTAGGGATATAGACGCCCCGATACTCCATCGGGCCCGGGTTGCCGCTACAGGCGGCATCGGCAGCAATGGCGGACGAGTTCAGCACAGCCTCAGGAGCATGTTTCTTGCTGGCGTTTTTGCCTGCCGTCTTGCCCGTTCTGTTCATGTATTCGTAAGGCGACGAAGCATAGGCGCGTTCGGCCTCCTCGCGAGTGTCGAAGGACTTGTATTTAGCCCCTTCCACTCCCTTTACCTGCCGTTCGCACTCCTTCCACGACGTGAAGATGCCCGTCTGCAGGCCGTTCCAGACCACATAAAACTTCTGCTTTGCCAAACCGAGATAATTTACAAAACCAATATAATTTACTATTTGACAATTTACGATTTACGATTGATTTACGATTGGATTATTTGGTTATTTTAGTAGCGGGGTAACGTAATATCGTAAAATCACCAAATCGAAAAAAAATCGTATATATGATTATCTGCAATCACTCGACAAACGGTCTGAAAGGCCAACAGCTTATAGCCCAGGGCAACGCCCTGGGTATATTCGGACACACATCATCCCTCGCCCTAAAAGGGCAAAAGCATTGTTATTGAAGGCTTTTGCCCTTTCAGGGCGAAAGTTATCCTTGCTGCTTCTACCCAGGGCGTTGCCCTGGGCTGTATGCTTGTTGCCCCTTCGGGGCGCCATCGAGTGATTGCAGATCATCATATTTAGTTATTTTAGGAGCGAGGTAACGTGAAATCGTAAAATTTCCAAATCGAAAAATCAATCGTAAATCGTAAAATCGTAAATAAATCGTAAATAGTAAATCGTCAAATCGTAAATAAAAACTACATTCTCTCCGGCACCTCGATGCCTAAGAGGCCCATGCCGAGGCGGACGACCTTGGCGACGTTGGCTGCGAGCACGACGCGGAAGGTCTTGGATTCGACGGAGTCGGCATTCAGGATGCTGAAGTCGTGATAGAACTGGTTGAAGGCCTTGACCAGCTCATAGACGTAGTTGGCGATGTCGGAGGGGCTGTAGTCGGCTCCGGCCTGACGGACGACGGCGGGGAAGTCGGAGAGCTGCTGGATGAGCTCCTGCTCCTTCTCGGCGGGCTCGTAGGCCAAGCCCTGCGGCAGGGTGTGGGCGATGCCCTCGGCGTCGGCACGGCGCAGGATGGAGCGGATGCGGGCGTAGGTGTACTGGATGAAGGGGCCTGTGTTGCCGTTGAAGTCGATGCTCTCCTTGGGATTGAAGAGCATGTTCTTGCGGGCATCGACCTTGAGGATGAAGTACTTGAGGGCGCCGAGGCCGACGATGCGGGCGATGTCCTCGGACTCGTCGGCGCTAAGGCCGTCCTGCTTGCCCAGCTCGCGCGAGATGTCGCGCGCCGTACCGATCATCTGCTCGATGAGGTCGTCGGCATCGACGACGGTACCCTCGCGGCTCTTCATCTTGCCCTCGGGCAGCTCAACCATGCCGTAGGAGAAGTGGACGAGGTCCTTGCCCCACTCGAAGCCGAGCTTGTCGAGCAGGATGGAGAGCACCTGGAAGTGGTAGTTCTGCTCGTTGCCGACGACGTAGATCATCTTGTTGATGGGATAGTCGCGGAAGCGGAGCTTGGCGGTACCGATGTCCTGCGTCATATAGACGCTCGTGCCGTCCTTGCGGAGCAGCAGCTTCTCGTCGAGCCCTTCGGGACGGAGGTCGGCCCACACGGAGCCGTCCTCACGCTGGTAGAAGATGCCTTTCTGCAGTCCCTCGAGCACCTTTTCCTTGCCTTCGAGGTAGGTCTGCGATTCGTAGTAGATCTTGTCGAAGCTGACGCCCATCTTGCGGTAGGTCTCGTCGAAGCCGGCATAGACCCAGCCGTTCATCTTCTCCCAGAGGGCGCGCACCTCGGGGTCGCCCTGCTCCCAGCGGACCAGCATCTCGTGCGCCTCGCAAAGCAGGGGGCTCTTGGCTTCGGCGGCTGCCTTGCGCAGCTCGGCCTGACGGTCGGGGTCGGGGTCGGTAATGGCCTGCACCTCAGGGTCGTTGGCGAGAATCTCCTTCACCTCGGCACGGAAGTGCTTGTCGAAGGCCACGTAATAGTCGCCGACGAGGTGGTCGCCCTTCTTGCCGGACGACTCGGGCGTCTCGCCTTTGCCGTACTTCAGCCACGCCAGCATGGACTTGCAGATGTGGATGCCGCGGTCGTTGACGATGTTCGTCTTGACGACGCGGTTGCCGCAGGCAGCCATGATGTTGGCCAGGGCATAGCCCAGCAGGTTGTTGCGGACGTGGCCCAGGTGGAGCGGCTTATTGGTGTTGGGCGACGAGTATTCAATCATCACCAGCGGCGACTGGTCGTCGGCCTTGCAGATGCCGAAGGCGGGGTCGGCGTCGATGTCGGCCAGCAGCCCCGTCCAGAACGAGGGCGAGATGGTGAGGTTGAGGTAGCCCTTGATGACGTTGTAGCGACAGATCATAGGTTCGTTTTCCTGCAGCCAGGCGCCGAGCTCCTGCGCGGTCTGCTCGGGACTCTTGTGAGAGAGGCGCAGCAGGGGGAAGGTGACGAGGGTGAAGTGGCCCTCGAACTCTTTTTTGGTCTTCTGCAGCTGGGTGGCGGCGGCAGGAACATCCGCCTGATAGAGCGCCTTCACGGCGTCACGGACGCGGAGAGAAAGGATTTCGTCAATCATATTTGGTTAGGTTTTATTATTATATTTTCTTAAATTGACTGCAAAAGTAGCTATTTCTTGAGAATTATTGCGTACTTTTGCCGAGAAAATGAACCGATATGAAGAATTTCCCGCCCGTAGTAAAGAATCTGCTCATCATTAACTGCCTTGTTTTCGTGGCCCAGCAGATACTGCCAGCCTCAGCCCTCCACTTCCCCCTACAGGGGTGGATATCGCTGCACTATGTGGGTACGCCCTACTTCCGTCTGTGGCAGCTGTTCACCTATATGTTTGCCCATGCCGGCATCGACCATCTGTTTTTCAACATGTTCGCCCTGTGGATGTTCGGACGCATCCTGGAAAACGTGTGGGGTTCGAAGCGATTCCTTTTCTATTATATGGTCTGCGGCGTGGGTGCCGGCCTGACGCAGGAGCTGCTGCAGCTGGCGGGCGTCATCCCCCCTGTGCCGGTGGTGGGCGCGTCGGGAGCCGTCTATGGCCTCTTGCTGGCCTTCGGCATGATGTTCCCCAACATGCCGCTCTTCATCATCCCCATCCCCGTGCCCATCAAGGCCAAGTGGATGGTCATCGGCTACACGGTGATAGAGCTGCTGGAGGGCATCTTCAGCTACGGCAACGTGGCCCACTTTGCTCACCTTGGCGGCATGGTCTTCGGACTGATGCTGATTCTCTACTGGCGCCGACATAACAAGGACACCAATGGCTGGACTTATCGATGAGGTGAAGCGTGTGTTCCGCCAAGGCGGAATAGTGACGCGGGTGATCGGCATCAACGTGGTGCTGTTCGTGCTGTTTGCGTTGGCACAGGTGGTGCTGAAGCTGTTCGGCGTGGACGACTCGCCGTGGCTGCACTTCCTCGATCTGCCGGCCTCGCTGCCCCAGCTGGCCTTGCGCCCCTGGACGTTGATAACCTATATGTTCATGCACGCCAGCGTGTGGCACCTCGTCTTCAACATGCTGTGGCTCTACTGGTTCGGACAAATAGCGCTCTACTTCTTCTCGGCGCGCCACCTGCGGGGGCTGTATGTGGTGGGCGGCCTGATGGGCGGCGTGCTCTATGTGGTGGCCTACAACGTCTTCCCCCTGTTTGCGCCCCAGCTAAGCAGCTCGCTGCTGGTGGGGGCCTCGGCGTCCATCCTGGCCATCGTCGTGGCGACGGCAGTCAAGGAGCCCAACTATCCGCTGAGGCTGATGCTCATCGGCTCCATCTCCATGAAGTGGCTGGCCGTCATCACGGTACTGATTGACATGCTGCTCATCGCCTCTACAAATGCCGGCGGACACATCGCCCACCTGGGCGGCGCGCTGGCGGGATGGTGGTTCGCGGCAGGACTGAAGAAGGGCTACGACATCACGGCTTGGGTCAACAGCATCATCGACTTCGTAGGCGGCATCTTCCACCCCGCCGCCTACCGCACGAACATAAAAGTGCACAAGCAGAAAAGAGCAAAAAAGCCCATTTCATCGGGAAAAAAGAGGAAGAAGAAGGCGTCAGAGAGTCCCGTGAACGACCATGCGGCTGACTATGCCTACAACCAGACGAAGAAACAGCAGTCGGACGAGATAGACCGCATCCTGGAGAAGATCAAGAAGTCGGGCTACGCCGGACTGACGGCCGAGGAAAAGAGGAAGCTCTTCGAGGCTTCAAACCGATAGCATCACCAGACAAAACAGCCGATGAAAAGGGAGAAAAAGAAGAAGATGAAGTGGTACACCAAGCTGTGGGCATACCCGCTGCTGGCGGTCAACATCGCTGTCTGCGGCGCGTTTCTGCTGTGTGCCTTCAGCCAGCAGATACCCACCGAGAAGCTGCCCGTCGTCTCGCTGGCGGGCATGGCCTTCCCCATCGTGCTGGGCGCCGTGGTGTTCTTCCTGCTGTTCTGGCTGCTTTTCCACAAGCGCTACGGCTGGCTGTCGGCGCTGACGTTGATTGTCTGCGGCTCGCAGGTCTATACCATGTGCCCCCTCAACATCTCCGACATCCGTGCGCCGAAGGGGGCGCTGAAGGTGCTCTCGTACAACGTGCTCAGCATCACCGACAAGCCAGACGACCCCATCCTCCAATACCTGTCCCGCAGCCGCGCCGACATCATCTGCCTGCAGGAGGCCAGCGAATACAACCTCAAGCGCTACGACCAGAAGGCCGAGTGGATGAAGGCCTACCCCTACCGCTCGTACCGCATGCCCCACGGGGGCACAAGCGAGGCCCGCGACATCACCTGCATCTCCCGATACCCCATTCTGTCAATCAGTAATGTCGGCTTTCCCGACTCGGGGAACGGCTACACACGCTTCACGCTGGATGTGAACGGCGATACCATCACCCTCTTCAACTGCCATCTGCAGAGCTTCGGCCTGAACGATACCGACAAGAACTTCTGGGAGGAAATCCTCAGCCATCCGAAGGAAAACATCCCCACCTCGGGCACCAAGGGGCTGCTGAAGAAGCTTCGCGACGCCAATGCCAAACGCTCCATGCAGGCCGACAAGCTGGCCAAGGACATTGAGGAGGCGCTCGGCAACGACGACAGCCCGCGCACGGTCATCGTCTGCGGAGACTTCAACGACACGCCCATCAGCTACAGCCACTATCGCCTGTCGCGGCTGCTGAAGGACGCCCATACGCTGAGCGGCAACGGCTTCGGCTTCAGCTACAACCGCAACAAGATGTTTTTCCGCATCGACCACATCCTGGCCTCGCCCAACCTGAAGCCCTACCGCTGCAAAGTGGACCGCTCCATCAAACAGTCCGACCACTACCCCATCTTCTCATCGTTTGTCTATCGGAAAGAGGACACGAAGTGACACGCGCCTTCTGAGCACAAAACACGTGCTGACAGCCCGTAATGTGGCTTTTTTTACCAGTTTTTGGGGTGGAATCAGACAAAAAAACGCCCCAAACGTCGATTTTTTCAACTTAAATGGTTGAATTGGCAAAAAATGTACTATCTTTGCGCCCCGATTCTGAAAAATAAATAAGGAAATAAAGTAATAAATTAAAAATATCAGTTAAAATGCAAAACAAAGGATTTGTAAGGATCATTGCGGTATTGCTCACACTGGTGTGTGTGTTCTACCTTTCCTTCACGTTTGTGGCACGCCATCACGAGAAAAAGGCGGCCAACTATGCAGGAGGCGAATCGGCTTATATCGATTCCATCATGAACGAGAAAGTCTATCTGGGTCTTTTCGACTACAAGACCTGCCGCGAGAACGGCATCGGCCTCGGTCTGGACCTGAAAGGCGGTATGAACGTTATTCTTGAGGTCTCTGTCCCCGACGTAGTGGACGCCCTGGCCGACCACAAGCAGGACGAGAAGTTCAAGAGCGCCCTGGCCACGGCTACCAAGCAGGCCGTCACCAGCAACGACGACTTCATCACTCTGTTCATCAAAGAGTACAAGCGCATCAACCCCGAAGGCTCGCTGGCCGAGATTTTCGCCACCCAGCAGCTGAAGGATAAAATCAATACGAAGAGCTCCGACAAGGACGTCGAGTCCGTGCTGCGTGCCGAGGTGCAGGCTGCCATCGACAACTCGTTCAACGTGCTCCGCACCCGTATCGACCGCTTTGGCGTCGCCCAGCCCAACATCCAGAAGCTCGAAGGCTCCATGGGCCGCATCATGATTGAGCTCCCCGGCGTGAAGGAGCCCGAACGCGTCCGCAACCTCCTGCAGGGAAGTGCGAACCTCGAGTTCTGGGAGACCTATACCGCCGCCGAGGTCTATCAGTCCCTCGTGGCTGCCGACGCCCGTCTGCGCGACGCCCTCGCCTACGAGAACGGCACGGCTACCGAGACCGCCGAGACCGCTGAGGCCACCGAGAAGGCTGCCGAGGCTGTCGAGGCCACTGAGAAGAGCTCCGACGCCGACCTCGACCTCTCAACCCTCACGGGCGAAGAGAAGGAGACCAAGACCGACGCCGTCAGCGACGAGCAGATGAAGCGCGAGCACCCGCTGCTCAGCATGCTGCAGGTTTACAACGGCAACAACGGCGCCGTCATCGGCCTGGCTCAGCATAAGGACATGGACGCCATCGACGAGCTCCTGGCCCGCAAGGAGGTGCAGAGCGTCCTCCCGAAGGACCTCCGTCTAAAGTGGGGCGTCAGCGCCATGGACGAGAAGGGACAGATCTATGAACTCTACGGCATCAAGTCCACCGAGCGCAACGGACGCGCTCCGCTGGAAGGCGACGTCATCGTCAACGCCCGTGACGACTACGACCAGAACGGCCGTCCCGCCGTCAGCATGAGCATGAACACCGAGGGCAGCCGCCGCTGGGGACAGATCACGAAGAACAACATCGGCCGCGCCGTCGCCATCATCCTCGACGAACGCGTCTATAGCGCACCCAACGTCCAGGTCGAAATCACCAACGGCAACTCCATCATCACCGGTAACTTCACCCCCGAGCAGACCCGCGACCTTGCTAACGTGCTCAACTCTGGTAAGATGCCCGCCCCCGCCAAGATTGTCCAGGAAGACGTCGTCGGTCCTTCGCTGGGTGCCGAGTCCATCCAGCGCGGCATCTGGTCGTTCATCATCGCCTTCATCATCCTTATCTTCTACATGTGCGCCATGTACGGCTGGATCCCCGGCCTGATTGCCGACAGCGCCCTGCTGCTCAACCTCTTCTTCACCCTCGGCATCCTCAGCTCCTTCCAGGCAGCCCTGACGATGTCCGGTATCGCCGGTATGGTGCTCACCCTCGGTATGGCCGTCGACGCCAACGTGCTTATCTACGAGCGCGCCAAGGAAGAGCTGCGCGCCGGCAAGCAGGTCAAGGCCGCCCTCAAGGATGGTTACAAGAACGCCTTCTCGGCCATCTTCGACTCCAACTTCACCTCCATCATCACCGGTATCATCCTCTTCGTCTTCGGCACAGGCCCCATCCGCGGCTTCGCCACCACGTTGATGATCGGCATCGTCTGCTCGTTCTTCACAGCCGTGTTCCTCACCCGTCTGGTGTACGAGCACTTCCTCAATAAGGACAAGTTCACGAACCTCACGTTCACCACTCCGTTTGCCAAGAAGGTCATGCCCGAGAACACCCACATCAACTTCATGGGCGCCAAGAAGACCTCTTTCATCGTGTTCGGCACCCTCATCGTGGTGTTTGCCGTAGCCTACGGCCTGCGTGGCTTCGACCGCAGCATCGACTTCACCGGCGGACGTAACTTCACCGTGCAGTTCGAGCAGCCCGTCCAGCCCGAACAGGTCAACACCCTCCTGCAGGACAAGGTCGGCGGCGCCAACCTGAGCGTCATCGCCCTCGGCACCGACGGCAAGACCGTCCGCATCAGCACCAACTACCGCATCGAGGATAACGACGACGACATTGACACCCAGATTGAGCAGTTCCTCTTCGATGCCCTGAAGGGAGGCAAGCTCCTCAGCCAGGACCTCACCTTCAACACCTTCATCGATCATGAGAACCGCGCCGGCGGCTCCATCATCAGCAGCCAGAAGGTCGGCCCCAGCATCGCCAGCGACATCACACGCGGAGCCATCATCTCCGTCATCCTGGCCCTCATCGCCATCTTCCTCTACATCCTGCTCCGCTTCCGCAACGTCGCCTATAGCGTCGGCGCCATCACCGCCCTCGTGGTCGATACCATCATGATCCTCGGCATGTATGCCCTCCTGCACGGCGTGCTGCCCTTCTCCATGGAGCTCGACCAGACCTTCATCGGCGCCATCCTGACCGCTATCGGTTACTCCATCAACGATAAGGTGGTCATCTTCGACCGTATCCGCGAGAACCGCAAGCTCTATCCCAAGCGCGAGCTGAGCCAGCTCTTCAACGAGTCGCTCAACAGCACCCTGGCCCGTACCATCAACACCTCCGTCAGCACCCTCATCGTGTTGCTCTGCATCCTCTTCATCGGTGGCGACACCATCAAGAGCTTTGCCTTCGCCATGATCCTCGGTGTGCTGTTCGGCACCTGCTCCTCCATCTTCCTGGCAGCACCCATTGCCCGCCTCACGATGAAGAAGACCGCCAAGGCTGCTACCGCCGCCGCTTAAAAGAAACAAAAATAGTTTTTCATAATAGTTAGTTTTTTTTAAGGAACTGCCTGCGCCGTGAGGCGAAGGCAGTTCCGCCTTTTGGTAGAGTTTGATCCTAAGCATGCAGAGTTCAACTCAACGGATTTTGCTGTTGCATTTCACGCATGCCCAGCGCGTTGACGGCTGTGGCCTCTCCCGTCTGCTCGTATCGGATGTCCACTATGTTGCTGCTCTTTTGTTCCATTTTTATTTGTTTTTTCAAATTCCTATTTGTACTTTTGCCGACAGAAATAAACAGAAGTAAATATGAATGCTACCATTGATATCAGCTACGACCAGATGCTGCTGTTACTTCAGCAAATGCCTGTCCGCTCTCAGTTGAGAATAGGAAAAGCATTGATGCGCCAGAATACGCGAGTCGAGTTGACTCGCTTCCTCGACACTTTCCGTACAGATGAATTATCCGAGGAAGACATAATGGCTGAAGTAAAAGCCGTAAGACAGGAGCGTTATGCCAAGAAAGCGTAAACTCCGTGTCATTGTCGATACAAATTGCTGGATTAGCTTTCTGATAGGCAGAAGGCTGTCTTGCCTTGTTGACCTGTTGAGTGACGAGCACATTCAATTGATAATATGTAATGATCTGCTGGATGAGATTCGCGAAGTTACATCTCGGCCCAAGTTTGAAAGATACTTTCCTGCAAAAGAGGTCGAATCCCTTATTGATTTTATGCAGATTATCGGAGAGGCGTTTAAACCAACCCAGCAAGTTCGTCTTTGCCGAGATGCCGCAGATGACTACTTGCTTGCATTGGCCATTGAAGCTCGTGCACATTACTTGGTAACAGGCGACCAGGATTTGTTGGAGCTAAAAAAAAATAAATACCTGTCGGATTGTTGATATGGTTACATTTGAGCAGAACATATTGTAACTCCATCGTTTCAATTTTTTTGTCATTTTCTTATATTCTGGGGTAGTATTCGCGGTTTATCAGCTCATCTTCTGCAGCGTCCCTTCCACACTTCCCTCCTCTGTCTGCCGCCCATCTATGCCAACCTTTTTATACTACTATATCTTATATATTCCTCACATCCCTACTTTTATCAAGGAATTTCGCAAAAAAGTGCCAACACCTACCTAAAATCTCATAACCAACTATGATACTGAGCTTTATCCTAGGTAGGTGTTTGTCAAACACCTACCTAACACCTACCCAACACCTACCTAGCCTAGCGTGTTATAGAATAACACGTTACAAGGGCTTAGGTAGGTGTTGGCGTTTTTTTCGAAAAAACTACATAAAGAACCGCGGGAGCGTCAGAGCGTGTAGATGTCGAAGCCGCCATCGACCTTGGCGATGGTGCCGGTGACGAAACGCGAGGCGTCGGACATCAGGTAGTGGATAGTGCCGCAGAGCTCCTCGGGCTCGCCCATGCGTCCGAAGGGGGTCTGACGGATGACGTCGCGTCCGCGGGCGGTGAAGGTGCCGTCGGGGTTG
>JAILEU010000193.1 GCA_024697785.1 Bacteroidaceae bacterium
TCCGTCACCCGTCCGCCGGACGAGAATACGCCCTGTTTCTCTATCACCAAGCCCTGCGGCTCCTGCTTCTGCTGCCCTGTGCAGGCCACGATGGCGACGGCTGCTACAGCCACTGCGCCAAGAATCATCGATTTCTTCATATCGCCTTAGAATCCTATTTCGTTCAACCATTTGTCAATCCTCCCGTGCTTCGAGGCCATGTCCTTGCCGCCCATCTCCTTGGTCACGATGCAGATGCCGTCGCGGTGGTCGCTCTCGGGCGTAGCCTTTACGATGTCCTTTAGCGTCGATGACGGACCGCTGTAGGCCGTACAGAACGGGATGACCGTCTTGCCCTTCAGGTCGTACTGCTCCAGGAACGTATAGACGGGCATCGGAGCCGTGTACCACCAAACGGGCACGCAGACGAACACCACGTCATACTGCGCCATATTTTCAACCTTTCCCTTAATGGCAGGCCGCTCGCCGGCATCCTTCTCCGCCTTGGCATCCTCAGTGCAGGGTGTGTACTCCGTGGGGTACGGCTTCTCACGAATGATTTCAAACTCGTCGGCACCCACCTTCTGTGCGATGTACTGCGCCGCCTCCTTCGTGTTGCCACTCCACGAGAAGTAGGCCACCAGCGTCTTCTTTCCTTTTAGACTCATAACTTCATTCATTGTTGTTTCAGTTTCACTTGTTTCGTTACTCACTTGTTTTGCTTTCACCGTGCAGGCACTCAGTCCGGCCACGGCCAGCAGCATGGCTGCCATTGTTGAGATTACTTTCTTCATATTTACAGATTTTTCTTAAAGAACGGAACGATAAACTCGAGTGCCTCGCTGACGAACGGGGCCAGGTCGTACATGTCGAAATGGCTGGCCTCGGGGATGACGTGCATCTCCTTGTTGCTGTGCGGCACGGCATCGAACACCTCGGTCGAGGCTTGGCGGCTCCAGGCGTTCTCGCCCGTGATGACGAGATAGGGCTTCGTCATGTCGCGCATGATGTTCACCACGTTATACTTCACCAGTTCCAGCTGGCTCCACGCCACCACCTGGTTCGACCAGCGGGGATGGGTACCGCGCGAACTGTAGTAATACGCCGCGCCCTCGTCGAACGCACGAGGCATGAAGTTCAGGTACATCAGCCCTCCATCGCCCTTCTCGTATGCAGCCTTAGCAGCCTTCACCTCGTCCTCGGGACGGAAGAATCCGGCCATGGCCGATTTCGAGATGTCGGCAATGGCGGGCACGATGGCGGTGATGGCCTTCAGACGGGGCTCCTTCACACCAGCCACCGACATATACGAGCCGGAGCCGCAGATGCCCAGTCCGCCGATGTGCCCGCTATCGACGTAGGGCAGGCTGACGAGGAAATCCACCGCTGCCTCGATGTCGCTCTCTTTCACGTTGGGCAGTTCCTGCTGGCGCGGCATGCCCTCGCTCTCGCCGAAGTACGTGCCGTCGAACACCAGCGTCACGTAGCCCGCCGCCGTCAGCCGCTCGGCATACACCGACTGCGCCTGTTCCTTCACCGACAGCATCGGCCCCGTCACCACCACTGCCGGGTAGTTCTCGCTGAGATTAAAACCTGCGGGCAGCCGCAGCAGTCCTGCCATCCGCGTTCCTAACTGTTTGTTGACAAATACTACTTTCTGAGTTTCCATATTGCTTTGAGCTTTTGTTGCACCACCTGCCATCAGCAGGAGACACAGGGTGAATAATAGTTTCTTCATCTTACTGATACTTTGTTTGATGCCGCAAAGGTACGACAAAAGCCGCAAAGTCATTTAATAACTTTTGCGGCTTTTCTTTCACTTTTTGCCGAAACGTCTTTTCCCTTATAGTTTCAGCGTGAAAAACTGCTGAATCTTCGCCGCGATCTGCTCCACGTACTCCGGGACGAAATAGGTGCGGATATGTGTGGCACCGGGCACGATGAACAGTTCCTTGTCGGCAGTGCCGCTGGCCTTGGCGAAGGCTTCCTCCGACATGTAGCGGCTGTCGGCCTTCTCGCCTGCGATGATAAGCAGCGGCTGGTCGACGAGGTCGGCATGGTCGGTGGCATCCCACGCCATCATGTCCATCAGCGAACTCTTCAGGTAGGTGCCGGGGGCATTGGGACTCTTGTGCGTCACGCCGTAGTAGAAGTAGCCGTCGCGGTAGAGATCCACTTTGATCTGACGGGCCTCTTCCGGCGTCCAGTTCATGAATCCCGCCATCTCCGGCTCGGCTCCTGCTGCCTCTTTCTGTCGGGCCAGCGATGCCTCGCGCTGCCGTTCCTTGACGGTGTTCATCTGCGTGCGCATATAGCCATTGCGGCGAACGTCGCCCGTATTGAACAGGCTCAGCGTACCGACGGCCTTGATGCGCTTGTCCACCTGTGCCGTAGCAAACGTATAGCCACCACCGCCACAGATGCCGAAGGCTCCGATGCGGTCTTTGTCCACACCCGGGTACTGCTGGATGAAGTCGATGGCTCCCATGATGTCGCCTATGCGATTTGCGGGCTTGTCGGTACGGCGAGGCTCACCGCCGCTCTCACCCTGATAGCGTGCATCGAAAGCGATGGTTACGAAACCTGCCTCGGACAGCCGCTGAGCATAGAGCCCCGCCACCTGATCCTTGCTGCCCCCGTTGGGATGAGCCACCACCACGGCGGCATAGCTCTTCTTGGGGTCGTAGCCAGCCGGCGTATAGACGTTGGCCACCACACCGATTCCCTCCACCTGATAATTGACACGGTGGATGTTCACCCGTCCGGCGACGTTCTCGCTGATGGCATCCTCATAGACCAGTCCGATACGGTTCGGCGTGAGCGTGGGGCCCTCGTCGCCTACGTTCTGAGACATAACAGAAACGGCAGCCACAACCGAGCATAATACAGAAATCAATCTTTTCATACTTTTACTTTCTGGGTAACAGCGACATAAACCACTTGGTAATCTCTGGGTTGTGGTGGCTCGGCATGATGAGTGGCTGTGCCTTGTCGAGTTGCTGGATGGCTGTCATGTCTTCCTCTGATAGTGTGAAGTCGAACAAGTCGAGATTCTGCGCC
>JAILEU010000001.1 GCA_024697785.1 Bacteroidaceae bacterium
AGCTGACCATCACGGGCGGTACCATCAAGAGTAGTGTCTTCGGCGGCGGTGAGTTCGGTGCCGTGGCTGGTCACCAGATGGGTGATGCCACTAAGAGCACCGAGATTATCATTACTGGTGGCACCATCGGTACGGCAATTAAGAACGCAAGTGGTTATCCGCAGTACACCTTCGGTAGCGTCTATGGCGGCGGTATGGGTACTGAAGACCACTTCGTTGAAGAAGACCAGGGCCACGGTGGCGACGTTCATGGCAACACGTGGGTGACGATTGGCAATGCCGACCATGCGCCCGATGTTCTGGCTTCCGTCTATGGCGGTGGTAAGATGGCGGCTGTCGATGGCAATACCAATGTCAGCATCGTCAATGGTACTATTGGTCTGAACAAGGTGCGCCAGGACGACGGCTACGTGCTCTTCGGCGGCATCACCATGGGTAATGTCTTTGGTGGTGGTAAGGGTCTTCTGGGACACACCTTAGCCGGTGTGGTCAAGGGCAATACCAACGTCAGCATCACGGGTGGTAACATCTACCATAATGTATATGGTGGCGGAGCTCTCGCATCGGTGGGCACCTTCACGGTGGCCGACGGCGTTGATCCTTCCTATATTCCTAAGGACATACCTTACGGATGGACCGCCGGAGGAGGAGCAACCAATATCAGCATCACGGGTGGTAACATTGGTATCAACGGCCGTGACAACGGTATGGTCTTCGGCTCGTCACGAGGCGATATTGCAGCACCAGAAGGTGACCCCGCCATCGACCCCTACGACAAGCTGGCTTGGGTAGAGAACTCCAATGTCACCATTGGTACCAGCGGCTCGACCAACCTCGCTTCGCCGCATATCGCAGGCTCTGTCTATGGTGGTGGCGAGAATGGTCACAATGAGGGCAGCACGGCCATCACTGTCTATAGCGGCACCATCGGTATTACTGATACGAACGACCGCTGGTACAGCTTCAGCGACAACGCCATCAATGCTTTGGCTCTGACCACCCGTGGCAATGTCTATGGCGGCGGTTGCGGTACCGATACCTATACGTCCGGCGGTGTTGAACTCCATAACCCCAAGTCGGGTATGGTGGCCAAGAATACGGAGGTTAATATCCTGGGCGGACATGTGGGCCACAGTGTCTATGGCGGCGGCTCGATGGGTTCGGTAGGTACGATTAGCAATGCTGCCGATACGTTAGCCACGGCAACTTCTACCACCAAGCATACTGATCTGGATAATAGCTTCGGTCTCAGCTGGCCGTATAAGTTCGTGTTTGCAGAGAATACGGGTAAGGCTACTGTCAACATCACAGGCGGTCATATCGGTACACACACCCTCGACGGCGGTGATATCTACGGTAGTGCGCGTGGTGAGGCTGGCGACCGCTATGCCACCATGCACTTGGCCTACGTGGGTGAGAGCGAGGTGAACATCAACTATTCGTCGGTACCTGAAGAGAGCGCTATCCCCAATATCACGACCGACTTCACCATTCCTTGTATCACGGGCTCTGTGCACGGCAGCGGTGAGAACGGATTCGTCTATGAGGATACACACGTCACGCTGAACAACGGTCTCATCGGACACTCGCTCTACGGCGCCGGCAAGGGTAAGGGTACTTATCAGGTGACGCTGAATAGGCTTGTCGGCTCTGGTACATACACAGACGACATCTACAGCCTCATCGCCGGTAAGGTGTTCGGCAATACCTATGTAACGATGAACAACGGCCGCGTCTTGCGCAATGTCTATGGTGGTGGTAACATGGGTTCCGTGGGTAAGGGTAACTATGCCAGCGGTGCCGACGACTACTATACTGCCGGCTATGGTGAGACGCTCACGGGCAACCTGTGGGATAATGTCAGTGATGATAGCCAAGCCTTCCTCAACAGTGGTAAGACCACAGTGAAAGTCTTCAACGGCACCGTGGGTTATGTCGATTCGTCTAATCCGGCTAACAGTATGAAGAACAACCTGCCCTACGGTAATGTCTTCGGAGGCAGTGCCGGTGAGGCGGCACCGAATATCCTGGAGGATAACCATTATCTCGACTGCCCCGCCTTCTTCTCGGGTTATGTCAACGAGACGGATGTCACCATCGGTGGATACCGTTGCACAACGCCCTATGAACCCTACGCCGCCGGCGACCTGATTACTCCTGATGCCTACAGCGCACTCTCCAATGCGGACAAAGCCAATTGGACACTCGTCGGTCCCACCATCTACGCCTCTGTCTATGGTGGTGGTCAGGATGGTCACGTGCGTCGCGATACCAAGGTGAACGTCTATAGCGGTACCATCGGACTGCCATATACCGCTGAGAACAAGACGCTGCTGCATACTGAGGATGTCAATGCCGATCAGTGGTTGCACCGAGGCAACGTCTATGGTGCCGGTTCGGGTATCAGTAAGTATAAGTTCGACTTTGATGGCGATGGCGATACCGATGATGAGGGCTTGAAGTATGGTAGCGGAACCGTCAACGAGCAGGACTACAGCACCTCGGCAGGTTCGGTGACGCGCTTCACGGAGGTTAACGTCAAGGGCGGCACCGTCTATCGTAACGTCTATGGCGGCGGCTCATTAGCTTCGGTTGGTCCTCCCACCATACCGCCAGCACGTACCGACCTGGCTTACAAGAAGGGTGACGCCACTCACGGCGTGGGATGGCAGTCGATGTGTACAGTCAACGTCTCCAGCATCATCGGAGCACCGTCCGACTACGACAGCGCCTATGGCGGCAACGTATTCGGTGCCAGCCGCGGTATGGAAAGCCTGGATGCCGAAAGCTTCGGTTCGGTGATGTGGACAATCGTCAACATCCTCAACGGCGCCGACATCAAGGGCAACGTCTTCGGCGGCGGCGATGCCGGTATGGTCAAGCGAGACACCGAAGTCAATGTAGGCGGAACTGCAGAGTAACATCTGGGGCTGCAGGGGCTGGCTGTCCTAAGCGGGGTTAGCACTGCAAGAGCCACTGGAGCCAGTTGGGCTGGTGCGGAGCGGTCGCGAGGCCGAATCTCTCTATAACTAATTTTTTTTGAGGATTTTAGCTATTTAACAGTAATTATTCCCTATCTTTGTCGCAATTTTCGTAAGGAGAAGTAAATGGAACAACAAATTACAGGTTCGGAAGCACTGATGCGCTCGCTGAGTGCAGAAGGCGTAAAGACTATATTCGGATATCCCGGCGGCTCCATAATGCCGGTTTATGATGCGCTTTATGATTATACCCGGGGCGAGAAAAAAGCCTTCGACCATATCCTGGTGCGCCATGAGCAGGGAGCTACGCATGCCGCCGAGGGCTATGCCCGCGTCTCAGGCGAAGTGGGGGTATGCATCGTCACCAGCGGGCCCGGGGCCACAAACACCCTGACCGGAGTGGCCGACGCCATGCTCGACTCTACGCCCATAGTGGTGATTGCCGGGCAGGTGCCTATATCCGCCCTCGGAACAGACTTCTTCCAGGAGGTTGACCTGGTTGGTGTGGCTCAGCCTATATGCAAATGGAGCTATCAGATTCGCCATGCAGAAGATATCGCATGGGCTGTGAGCCGCGCTTTCTATATCGCCCGCAGCGGACGGCCCGGTCCTGTGGTTTTGGACTTCCCGAAGAATGCGCAGACAGAGCTGGTGGACTACCAGCCGCAGAAGGTTGATTTCGTACGCTCATACCAGCCCTATCCCAAACTGGACCTTACGGCCATTCAGGAAGCTGCCGATCTGATAAATAACGCCATAAAACCGCTGGCGCTCGTGGGCCAGGGTGTGGAGCTCGGCAATGCTCAGGAAGAGCTGCTCACATTCCTCGAGAAGGCCGATATCCCCGCTGGCCGCACCATGCTCGGCCTCAGTGCGCTGCCAAGCACCCACCCCCTGAATGTCGGTATGCTTGGAATGCATGGCAATTATGCTGTGAACCTGAAAGAGCAGGAATGCGACGTGCTTATTGCCATCGGGATGCGCTTCAGCGATCGCGTCACAGGCAGTCTGAAGACTTACGCGAAGCAGGCGAAGGTGATTCATCTTGATATCGACATGAGTGAGATAAACAAAAACGTGAAGGCTGACATCCCCATTGTGGGCGACTGCAAAGAGTCTCTGCCGGCCATCACCGCCCTGCTGAAGAAAGGTGACCACGGGGAGTGGCGCGACTCCTTCAAACCGCTTGACGAGAAGGAACGCGCAAAAGTGATTGAGCCTGCCATTCATCCGACCGCGGGGCCGCTGCTCATGGGAGAGGTGGTCAACGCAGTGGCAGAAGCCACACAGGGAGATGCAGTCCTGGTAACAGATGTCGGCCAGAACCAGCTCTTCGCCACCCGCTATTTCCGCTATCCCAAGCACCGCAGTATCTGCACCAGCGGCGGTCTCGGCACCATGGGCTTCGGAATGCCCGCTGCCATCGGTGCCACATTCGGAGCCCCCGGCCGCACCGTGGTGTGCTTCATGGGTGACGGCGGTTTTCAGATGTGCATAGAGGAACTCGGCACAATAATGGAACATCAGGCTCCGGTGAAGATGATTCTGATGAACAACAACTACCTGGGGAATGTACGTCAGTGGCAGGATATGTTCTGGCATAAGCGCAAGTCCTTCACGCGGATGATGAACCCCTGCTACGAGCTCATCGCCCAAGGCTACGGCATCCCCTATGCTGCCGTCACCGACCGCAAGGACCTCGCCGCTGCCGTGGGTAAGATGCTGGCCACCAAAGGGCCTTACATCCTGGAATGCGCCATCCTCGAGGACGATGATGTGCTGCCGATGACGCCCCCGGGACAGAGTATCAACGATATGATGCTGGAGCTCAAGAAGTAATCAGCATCAGAGAGAGAGAAGAATAACCGGCCGGACTCATGCCCGCCGGAAGTGAAATACTAACAGCCAACTGCAAATGCCGTCACTATATACCATACTCGTTTATTCAGAGAATATCGCCGGTGTGCTCAACCAGATAACAGCTGTGTTCACCCGCCGCCAGGTAAATATCGAGAGTCTCAACGTATGCGCCTCCTCCACCCCCGGAGTACATAAATACACCATCACATGCTATTGCACCGAAGAGATGGTGATGATGCTGAAGAAACAGATCGAGAAACGTATCGATGTCCTGCAGGCGCGCTACTACAGAGACGAGGATATATTCATGCTGGAGTCTTCCCTTCTGAAAATATCCACCTCCACAATGCTGAAGAACCAGGAGGTGTGTCGCATCCTGCGTCACCATGGGGCGCGCATCGTGGAGGTGAACCCCACATACACCGCCGTGGAAAAGACCGGAACAACCGAAGATATCCTCGGCCTCTTCGAAGACCTGAATCAGATGGGCGCGGTGCGTCAGTTTGCCCGCTCCGGACGCATCTGCATCACTCGCGACACCCGCGAGCAGCTCGATGAATATCTCGAAGAGCGAGAGAAGGGGCGTGACAAGGAAAGCAAATAACAATTCTCTTAAGTAGCAAAGATCTGATATGGAAAAAGTCTCGACATACTGCTTCACCGTAGAACCATTTTATGTGGATTTCACCGGCCGTCTGTTCCTCAGCGTGCTCGGCAACCACCTGCTCAACGCAGCCGGCAACCACTCCCACGACCGCGGCTGGGGTATAGACCAGCTCAACGAGGTTCATTACACCTGGGTGCTGTCGCGTATGTGCATAGAGCTCTACGATATGCCCCGACAATATGAGCATGTGGAGATAGAGACTTGGGTGGAGAGCGTAATGAAACTGTTCACCGAACGTAATTTCCTCATCCGCAATGCCGACAACGGACATGTATATGGCTACGCACGCAGCGTTTGGGCAATGATAGACACCAGCACCCGGCGCCCGGCCAATCTGCTCACTCTGCACGACGGAGACATACTCCGTTATGTGCTTTCGGCCGAAGAGAAGCCATGCCCTATAGAGAGGTTCAAGGCCGTAAGCCCACTTACCCCCGACCAGCAACCAGATACCATACCCCTCGACCCTAAATATAGCGACATCGACATCAACGGACATGTCAACAGCGTCAAGTATATCGAGCACATCCTGGACATCTTCCCCGTCCAGACTTTCGAAACACACCAGATAAGCCGCTTCGATATCGCTTACAAGACCGAGGCTTTCGTAACGGACCCGCTGCAGTTGCTCTGTAAGAATGCCGACGGCGAATACCACCTGGAGTTCCGTAAGAATGTGGGCAGCGGAAAACGCCCCGACGGGGAACTCGTAGCCCAGGCAAGAATAATCTGGAAAGAACAATAAAGCAAATACCTAATAACGACCAAATCATGAAACGGACAATCTGTACCCTTACTGTTCTGCTTCTGGCTGTGTATATATTCGGGCAAGGATGCTATGAAGAGAACTTCGAGAGAGGCAAGACTCTCTATGAGCAACAACAATACGACATGGCCATGAAGTCTTTCATGGCGGCTAAATCATGCCCGGACAAACCGTCGTATGAGAGCCTCGACTCATGGATAAAGAAGTGCAAGGACAACAAGGCTTTCTTCGTCGTGCCCAATTCCGTGACCGTCCCGGCCAGCGGCGGCACCCAGACCTTTGTCGTGAGTTCAGAAAAAAACTGGTCTATATCCATCAACGTATATTCCTGGTCAAAACTGCAACGCGACGGAAACAGGCTGATTCTCACTGTCAAGCCTAACACCAGTTCCGATGCGCGAACAGACTACTTCAAACTGAAGAGCGGGTCGTTGGAAGTCAGGGTGAATATCAAGCAGGAGGGCGCTGTAAGCACATCCTCAACTGCCGGCACATCCTCGTCCGCGACAAGTTCGTCAGGCGGGAGCAGAAGCAGAACTACCTCTACCGCCACTTTGAATGTAACCCCCTCTGAACTGTCATTCCCGGGAAGCGGCGGCTCCAAGACCGTCACGGTGTCTGGACCAAGTGAGTGGGAGATAAATATCGGGACTCGCTCCTGGGGACACCTCACCACCAGCGGCAACCAGATTACCGTGGATATAGATGCCAACGACACCGGCTCCGAACGCACCGACTGGTTCTCCATCAAATCCGGAGACGTCACAAAGCGGGTGAATATCACCCAGGATGCCGCATCCTCAGCCAGCAGCTTCGCCATGAGTGGAACATCCCGCTCTTACACCGACAATGCCAAGGCTCTCAAATACATCAACGATCAGATAAAAGAGAAACAGCAATGCCGTCTGGGAGCCCTCACAGAGACAGGCTCCGGAATATTTGTGTATAAGAATAACGGGGCGTCGTGGACATCCATCGGCACAAACTTCAGCAATAAAATCAAGGAATTGGACAACGGCGAGAAAATCAAGTCCGTCACCATGACAAACTCCGGATACTATTGCATAGTATGGGATTATAATGGCTGGTATGGCAATGTGCCGACAGCGATGAGTGACAAACTACACGAATTTCATAATAACAACGAGGAGTTCTTCAGCGTGTCAATATGTGAGAATGGCAGCTTCGTCATCGTTACCAACAAGCACTTCTTTGCCTCCAATAACACTGACCACGAAAATATGTTGAAAGCCCACGAAAAGTATGGCCAGATAAAACAGGCTTCCATCACTAATCTCGGGCTCTGCTGCGTATGCGAAAGCGGCATATTCTATAGTAATATACCTACGAATCTGGAGAATAAGCTGAAGTCTATAAGCTATAAACCCGCATTCATCACTTTCACTGACAGCGGCACATACATAATCTGTAATGAGGACGGCACCTTGTACAACACTTGGCTGTAAGCTGCGCGCGGCTATTAGCTGTTGGCTATTGGCTGTTGGCTATTAGCTGTTGGCTATTGGCTTTTGGCTATTAGCTATTAGCTGTTGGCTATTGGCTTTTGGCTATTAGCTTTTGGCCGTTAGCTGTTGGCCATTAGCTGTTGGCTATTAGCTGTTGGCTATTAGCTTTCTCCGCGCCCGCGGGTTTAAGAGTTTAAGAGTTTAAGGGGTTTAAGAGTTTGGCTTCTATAGTATCTATATTATCTATAGCCTCTATAGTATCTATATTATCTATAGCCTCTATAGCTTCTATAGCCGCCTCTCCGCTGCTTCCGCGCCCTCTCTTCGGCCGCTAAAAAAGAAAGAAAAGTCATCTTTTTGAAAAAAACATTCAAAAATATTTGGCAGTTTCCGCAAAACACAGTACTTTTGCACCCGCTTTCGAGAAGCAAACGCGGTTGAAGCGTCAACAACTTAACGCGGAATACTCGAAGGACGCTTAGCTCAGCTGGTTCAGAGCATCTGCCTTACAAGCAGAGGGTCGGGGGTTCGAATCCCTCTTCGCCCACCCACGCAAGAGTCAACAGGTCAACAAGTCAACAGGTCAGCACGAGACCATGCGGTCTGTTCATAGCTTGTTGACCTGTTGACTTTTTTAATCACGTCGATTCCAAAGAACAGAGAACAACAAATGGAAACAGTATTAAGCGGCATCCGCCCCACGGGCAACCTCCACATCGGCAACTACTACGGCGCCGTCACCAGCTTCGTGCGCCTGCAGGAACAGTACAAATGCTTCTTCTTCATCGCCGACTGGCACTCGCTGACCACCCATCCCAAGCCCGAGGACATCCGCCGCAGCACGCGCACCATCCTGGCCGAATACCTCGCCTGCGGCATCGACCCGCAGAAAAGCACCATCTACGTGCAGAGCGACGTGAAAGAGGTGCTCGAGCTTTACCTTTATTTAAATATGAACGCCTATCTGGGCGAGCTGGAGCGCGTGACCTCGTTCAAGGACAAAGCCCGCAAGCAGCCGGACAACGTCAACGCCGGCCTGCTCACCTACCCCACCCTGATGGCGGCCGACATCCTCATCCACCGCGCCAACAAGGTGCCCGTGGGCAAGGACCAGGAGCAGAACATGGAGATGGCCCGGCTCTACGCAGGACGCTTCAACAACAAATACGGCAACGACTACTTCCCCATCCCCCAGTCGTTCAGCCTCGCCGGACAGGGCATCAAGATTCCCGGCCTCGACGGCTCGGGCAAGATGGGCAAGAGCGAGGGTAACTGCATCTACCTCTGCGAGGAACCTTCGTCCATCCGCAAGAAGGTGATGCGCGCCGTCACCGACGCCGGACCGCAGGCACCCAACAGCGAGAAGCCCGAGGTCATCCAGAACCTCTTCACGCTGCTCAGCGTCGTCTCAAGCAAGGAGACCTACGACTACTTCGACGAGAAATGGAACGACATGACGCTCCGCTACGGCGACCTGAAGAAGCAGCTGGCCGAGGACCTCATCAACACCCTCGCCCCCATCCGCGAGCGCATCCTCGACTTCAGCTCCGACACCGAGCGCCTCGACCGAATCGCCCTCGAAGGCGCCGAGAAGGCCCGCGCAAGCGCCGCCAAGACCATCCGCGACGTGCGCGAAATCATCGGCTTCCGCGTCTGAGGCCGGCCCGACCCGCGCGCCATGTCCGCCAGCCACTTCACGTTCAAGCAATTCACCATCCGGCAGGAGCGCTGCGCCATGAAGGTGGGCACCGACGGCGCCCTCCTCGGGGCGTGGGCGGACGTGAAGTCAACCCGCCGACAGCCCCACAAGCCAGCCCACATCCTCGACGTAGGCACCGGCACAGGCCTCATCGCCCTGATGGCCGCCCAACGCAACCCCGACGCCCGCATCCTCGCCATCGACATCGACCCCGACGCCGTCCGCCAGGCACAGGAGAACGTCGGCGCCTCCCCTTTTGCCCGTCGCATTGTCGTTCGGCAGGCTGATTTCAGAGAGAGCGCCCTCCTGCATGACGAAAAGGACGGAGCGCTTTTTGACGCCATCCTATGCAACCCGCCCTATTTCGAGAACGCCCTACGAAGCCCTGACGCTTCGCGCTCCACAGCCCGCCACAGCGACACGCTCACCCTTGACGACCTCGCCCTCAGCGCCTCGTCGCTGCTCAGCCCCTCGGGCACCCTCTCCGTCATTCTCCCTTTCGAGCGCCGCCGCGACATGACGGCCGCCTGCGCCACACGCGGCCTGCGCCTCACCCGCGAGACCCACGTCCGCACCCTCCCCGACAAGCCCCCGAAGCGCGTCCTATTGGAGTTCTCCACCACCCATCCAGCTATCCCAGTTAATCCAGAAAACCCAGAAAATCCAGAATTTCCAGAATTCCCAGCCCCCTCCACCCTAACCATCGAGTCCTCGCCTGGCCTGCCAACCCTGGAATTCAAGGCTTTGCTGAAGGACTTTTATCTCAAATTCTGAAAAAAACGTCCCATTATTTGCGAATTCGGCAAGGATGTCCTATCTTTGCCCTTCATTTCATCCCACTCGACTATGAAAAAAACGTTATCCCTTGCTTTTGCCGCAGCTCTGACGCTGACGGCAGCCCAGGCGCAAACCGCCTCGCTCACCATCGCCCCCGCCGAGAAGGGGGTGGACATCAGTCCCTCGCTCTACGGTCTCTTCTACGAAGAGATCAACCACGCCGGCGAAGGCGGCCTCTACGCCGAGCTCATCCAGAACCGCTCGTTCGAGGAGATGGACCAGGGCGTGCGCAACCGCCGCTTCGACAACGGACGGGGCGAGCGCTTCGGCCGACCGGCCAACCCCAACCTCATTCCCCATTGGAGCGCCGAGGGCGGCGCCGAGATGAAGGTGATGACCGAAGGACTGATGAACAGCGCCCAGACACGCGCCCTGCGCCTCACGGCGGGCAGCAGCACCACCAAGGCCAGCCCCGCTGGCGTCAGCAACACGGGCTTCTGGGGCATCAAGGCCACAAAGGGCGACAAATACACCCTCACCTTCTGGGCCAAGGCCGACGCCAAGGCGAAGCTCAGCTTTACCACAGGACTGAAGGCCGAGGGGGAATGGAAGGCGCAGAAGACGTTCTCGAAGACCATCACGCCCCAGTGGAAACGCTACAAGGTGACGTTCAAGGGCAAGGCCGACGCCGACGAAGCGGAGTTCCACTTCCTCCTCAACAAGCCCGGCACGGTCTGCCTGGACATGATGAGCCTCTTTCCGCCCACCTACAAGAACCGTCCGAACGGCTGCCGCAGGGACCTGGCCGAGAAACTGGCTGAGCTCAGGCCCAAGTTCATGCGCTTCCCCGGCGGCTGCTTCGTGGAGGGCATGAGCCGCGAGACGGCCTACGAATGGAAACGTACCGTCGGCCCCGTGGAGGAACGGCCCGGACACATGAATGCCAACTGGGGCTACCTCTGCACGGACGGCATGGGCTATCACGAATACCTGCAGCTGGCCGAGGACCTGGGCGCCGAACCGCTCTACGTCGTCAACGTGGGCATCTGGCACGGTGGCAACCAGCCTTACGACCAGATTGACGAATACATCCAGAACGCGCTCGACGCCATCGAGTATGCCAACGGCGACGCCTCGACCGCCTGGGGACGCAAACGCATCGAAAACGGCCACAAGAAGCCGTTCAACCTCCGCCTCATCGAGGTGGGCAACGAAAACTACCAGGTGAACCCGAACGAACAGAGCGACCACTATGCCGAGCGCTACGCCCAGTTCTACAAAGCCATCAAAGCCAAGTATCCCTACGTGCAGCTCATCGGCAACGTCGAGAGCTGGGGCACGGACTACCCCACCTGGCGCAACGACAACCCCGTGGACCTGCTCGACGAGCACTACTACCGCAGTCCCAGCTGGTTTGCCAGCAAATTCCACCACTACGACAGATACGACCGCCAGGGGCCCAAAATCTACTGCGGCGAGTATGCCGTCACGAGCGACTGCGGCGAGGGTAACCTCAAGGCTGCCCTGGGCGAGGCGGTCTTCATGATGGGCATGGAGAACAACGGCGACGTGGTGGCCATGGCCAGCTACGCGCCCATCTTTGTCAACGTCCACGACCGCCATTGGATGCCCGACATGATCCGCTTTGACGCCGCCCAGAGCTGGGCCAGCCCCAGCTACTACGTGCAGGAGCTGATGGCGAAGAACGTCGGCTCGCATACCGTCAAGACTACCCTGACGCAGACCAAGCAGCCCAAGCCCGACCGCTTCCGCGTGGGCCTCGGCGCCTGGAACACGACGGTGGAGTACAAGGGACTGCACGTCACCACGCCCGACGGGCGTACGCTCTACAAGCAGGTGCCGCCCACCAGCTCGCAATGGCCCGCCATCGACATCAAGGACTGGGACATCACAGCCGGCACGTGGACTTCGGACATCCGCGACAAGGACGGCGTCATCCGCCAGACGGCCATCGCCGAACATTGTGTGGCCATCTGCCCCACAGAGATGCAGGCTCGTGACTATGACGTCACCGTGCAGGCCCGTAAGACGGGCGGCGATGAGGGATTCCTGCTCGTCTTCGACCACACGGGCAAACGGAACTACCGCTGGTTCAACGTCGCCGGCTGGGGCAACACGCAGCACGCCGTCGAGGACATCTTCAACAGCGGCAAGACGCAGCCCGCCAGCGCCCGCGGCCACATCGACGACAACCGCTGGTACACGCTCAAGGTGGAAGTGCGCGGCGAACACATCAGCACATACATCGACGGCGAGCGCGTGCACGACTTCAACGTCGAGGTGCCCGACATCCTCTACGCCAACGCCGAGGTGGACGAAAAGAGCGGCGAGCTCATCGTGAAGGTGGTCAATTTCGGCGAAACTGACGCTCCCGTGAACATCTCCCTGGCCAGCGGCAGCCGCTACGACCTGTCCAAAGGCCGTCTGACCCTGCTGAAGGGTGACGCCCTCGACGAGAACACCAAGGACGAACCCGAGAAGGTAGTTCCGCAGACTGCCCCCTTCGCCATCGGCGCCGACGGCCGCTATCTGGCTCCCGCCAACTCGCTCTCCATCATCAGGGTGAAATGAGAAAAGGACGGCCTCGTTGCCGTCCTTTTTCCTTCAAGCGAAGCGTTCTAAAAAGCGAAGCGCCCTACAAGCGGAGAGCTCTACAAGCGAGGCGTTCTTCAAGCGAAGCGCCATACAGGCGAAGCTTTCTACATTACTTCTTCAGGAATCCCGTGTACGTCATTTTCAGGTTCAGCGGGGCAGAGATGTCGAGTCCGAGGGTGATGATGCCCCCCGTAGCTGTGCCGCTCACCTTGACGGGCAGCTTGCCGTAGTTCTCAAACACCACGTTCGGCTCGCCGTAGAGATTGAAGGCGCCGGCCTTCTCGTCGTACTGCACGCCGCAATCGACGGCAAAGCTGCCCAGCTGGTAACTGACGACACGGATGTCTTCGAACTGCACACGCAGCTTCAGGTTGTCGGGGCTGGTGACGACGGCGTGCGCCTTGTTGGTGACAACGCCCTGGGGAACGCCGTCTATCTCGGTCTCGATCTTGCCGTCGTATTCGCCCTCCACATCGTGGACGCTCAACGACTCGGGATTACAACCAGTCATAAAGACCATGCCGCACAGCAGCACACACCAGCTGACAAAAGAAAGAATTCTTGTTTTCATGTTTCTCATATTTATTACAATTTTATTACAATTCAGACTTTTCATGAAGCAGTCCGCAAAGTTACGTTGTTTTTTTGAGCTTTCCAACCCGTCAGCCCGATTTTTTTCTTTCCTCCGGTTTGCCATGAACTCTCAGCAAGCCCGAAGTGCTCTTCTTTTTTGCACACAACAGCGTCAAACACGCCGAAGAAGAGAAAAAAAACGTCAATTATGAAAGAAAATTGGCAGAAAAGGCGGCATAAACGCACAAAAGATGTACCTTTGCGGGCTAAATGAAAACAACCAACTGTCATGAATTTACTGCGTGAAAAAATGAAGAAGTACCGCGAGCCCCAGCGAATGATGGAGCTTGGCATCTATCCGTACTTCCACTACATCGAGGGTAAGCAAGACACCGAAGTAAACATGGAGGGACACAACGTCCTGATGTTCGGTTCGAACTCCTATCTGGGTCTGACGGGCGACCCGCGCGTCATCGAGGCCGCCGTGGAGGCTACCCGCAAGTATGGCACGGGCTGCGCCGGCAGCCGCTTCCTCAACGGCACGCTCGACATCCACCTGGAGCTCGAGAAGGAGCTGGCCGAGTTTGTCGGCAAGGACGAGGCCATCATCTATAGTACCGGTTTCCAGGCAAACCTCGGCACCATATCCTGCCTCACTGGCAAGGACGACTACATCATCTGCGACGAGCGCGACCACGCCAGCATCGTCGACGGACGGCGTCTCTCATTCTCCACCGCCCGCAAGTATAAGCACAACGACATGGAGGACCTCGAGAAAGTCCTCTCGCGTCTGCCCGAAGAGGCTGTCAAGCTGATTGTCATGGACGGCGTGTTCAGCATGGAAGGCGACATCGCCAACCTGCCCGAGATCTGCCGCCTGGCCGAGAAGTACCAGGCCAACGTGATGGTTGACGAGGCTCACGGCCTGGGCGTGCTGGGCCGTCAGGGCCGCGGCACGTGCGACCACTTCGGCCTGACGGACAAGGTGGACGTCATCATGGGCACCTTCAGCAAGTCGCTGGCTTCCATCGGCGGTTTCATCGCCACCGACTCGGACACGATGAACTGGCTGCGCCACAGCAGCCGCTCGTACATCTTCAGCGCCTCGGCCACGCCCGGAGCGACCGCCGCCGCCCGCGCCGCCCTGCACATCATGCAGTCGGAACCCGAGCGCATCGAGCACCTCTGGGAAGTCACCAACTACGCCCTGAAGAACTTCCACGACCTCGGCTTCGAGATTGGTGCCACCGAGACGCCGATCATCCCGATCTACGTGCGCGACTACGAGAAGACGTTCGCCCTCACCCACATGCTGCTCGAGGAAGGCGTCTATGTGAACTCCGTCATTCCGCCCGCCTGCGGCGCCGACGAGACGCTGCTGCGCTTCTCGCTCATGGCCACCCACACCAAGGAACAGGTTGACCGCGCCCAGGAGAAGATCGTCAAGTGCTTCAAGGCCCTCGGCCTCAAGCTCAACCATTAAAATCGTCCCGTCGCCTCGGCGGCAGGCGCCGTCCGGCCGCGGGGACCAATTCCACGCCCATGGATCTGGAGTTTCACGCCCGTGAAACTTCCCTTTCACGGGCGTGGAATTTGTTTTTACACAAACAATCTGACACGCCGCACGGCCAAAACGGCCGTCCTGACGGGAAAAAACCGCAGGTGGAACCATTTTTTTGGCGCATTTGTTGGTGGTTCGCTACTTTTTTGATACATTTGCGCCCCAAGAAAAGTACTTAACACTCAACAACCATGTTCAAAGGACAACCGAAAGGACTTTACGCCCTTGCCCTCGCCAACACAGGCGAACGTTTCGGCTACTACACCATGTTAGCCATCTTCATGCTGTTCCTCCAGGCCAAGTTCGGCTTCCCCGGGGCTACGGCCAGTCAGATCTACGCCATCTTCCTGGCGCTCGTCTATTTCATGCCCGTCGTGGGCGGCATCCTGGCCGACAAGATCGGCTACGGCAAATGCGTCGTTACCGGCATCTGCATCATGTTTGCCGGCTACGTCTGCCTCTCCATCCCGACGGCTGCCAACGGCCTCGGCCTAGCGCTGATGCTGGGCGCCCTGTTCCTCATCTCCGTGGGCACGGGCCTCTTCAAAGGCAACCTGCAGGTGCTCGTCGGCAACCTCTACGACGACCCGAAATACTCCGCCAAGCGCGACAGCGCCTTCAGCCTCTTCTACATGGCCATCAACATCGGCGCTATGTTCGCCCCCACGGCGGCGACCGCCCTCACCAACAGCCATCTCAGGAGCGCCGGCCTCATCTACAAGGCCGACATCCCCGCCCTCGCCCACCAGTACCTCGGTGGCACCCTCGCCGATCCTTCCCTTCTCGAGAGCCTCAAGGCCGCGATGCCGGGAAGCCAGATCGCTTCGATGGACCTCACCGCCTTCAGCCAGTACTACATCAACCACCTCTCCACGGCCTACAACCTCGGTTTTGCCGTCGCCTGCGTCTCGCTCATCCTCTCGATAGCCATCTATCTCGGCTGCCGCAGCTGGTTCAAGCACGCCGACGTCAACGCCAAGCAGGCCGCCAAGGGCGCCGCAGGCTACGAAGAGCTCACCCCGAAGCAGACCAAGGACCGCATCGTGGCCCTCATCTTCGTCTTCGCCGTCGTCATCTTCTTCTGGATGGCCTTCCACCAGAACGGCTCATCCCTGACCTATTTCGCCCGCGACTACACGCAGGCGACGGTGGCCGGCCCGCTCAAGATAGGGTTCAACATCTGGGCACTTGCGCTCATCGCGGTTTCCGTCTATACCCTCTTCGGCATATTCCAGTCTGAGGGGACTCAGGGCAAGATAATCAACGGAGGCATCACCGCCGCACTCTGGTGCGGAGCCTACCTGCTTTACCGCGGCATGGACGATTCCATCAGCATCCTCCCCCAGCAGTTCCAGCAGTTCAACCCGTTCTTCGTGGTCGCCCTGACTCCGGTCTCGATGGCCATTTTCGCGGCCCTTGCCTCCAAAGACAAGGAGCCGTCGGCCCCGAAGAAGATCGGGCTCGGCATGTTCGTGGCCGCTCTCGGCTACCTTATAATGCTCTTCGCATCCAAGGGCCAGCCGGCTCCGTCCGAGCTTGTCGCCGTCGGCGGCGTCTCGCCGGATCCCGTGGTACCTACCTACCTCATTTCGACCTACCTGGTGCTTACCTTCGCCGAACTCCTGCTCAGCCCTATGGGCATCTCGTTCGTCTCCAAGGTAGCCCCTCCGAAGTACAAGGGTCTCATGATGGGCCTCTGGTTCGCCGCGACCGCAATCGGCAACTACCTCTCCAGCATCCCTTCGATGATGTGGAACAATGTCCCTCTCTGGGTCAACTGGACCGTCCTTATGGCCCTCTGCGTCATCTCCGGCGTCGTGATGTTCTCGATGCTCCGCAAGCTCGAAGCCGCGACCGCATAATATGACGGAGGCCCTCATAGAGCAGCTTGTCGGCTGGGCCGAGAAATACAACGACCCGGTCTGGTTCCGTGAAGACCCGATAGCATTCCCCCGGCGGTTTACTGAACTGTACCGCCGGGGCGAAGCGTCTTTACAGGACGTCGAGACCGCAGGCATTTTCGCAGCCCACTTCGCCTGGGGACGCCGCGCAATGATAGTTCGCGACTGCACCCGCCTTTTCGACGAGATGGGCTGGAAGCCCTACGACTATGTGATGAGGGGCTCCTGGCGCTCGGACCCTGTAAGCATCCACAGGACCGTGAAATGGTCCGAAGTCGCGCAGATATGCGCCCGTCTGAAAGACTTCTACGAGGGTTCTCCCTCGCTGGAGAGTCTTTCCGTGGAGGAGGTCAGGTGCCGTATCTTCGGCCAGAAGCCTGATCTCCGCGCCCCTAACAAGAAAATCAATATGATGCGCCGCTGGTTCGTCCGCGACGACGGCAAGGTGGATCTCGGAATATGGAAGGACAGCTCCCCCGCGGAGCTCCTCATCCCGCTCGATGTCCACGTCCACGAGGAAGCGCTCGCGATAGGGCTCACGGCCCGTCGCCAGAGCGACGTCGCGACCGTTCACGAAATCACCGACGCATTCAAGGAAATATTCCCCGGAGACCCCTGCAAGGGCGATTTCGCCCTCTTCGGCTACGGAGTGAGCAAATAGACTATGCCTCAGATGTACATACTGGCGGGATGCAACGGGTCCGGTAAGACGACAGCCTCTTACAACGGACTCCCCGGCATCTTCGACTGCAGCGAATTCGTCAACTCGGACGAGTTCGCCAAGAGCCTCGCACCCTTCAACCCGGAGAGTGTCCCGGTGCAGGCCAGCCGGTACATGCTTCTGAAGACCAAGTACCTGTTTGCCAAAAGGATGGATTTTTCCATCGAGACGACCCTCGCGACCCGTTCGCTCGTCAAAATGGTAAAGGCCGCAAGGGCCCAGGGCTACTTCGTGACCGTCTTCTATATGTGGCTCTCCTCCCCCGAGCTCGCGATAGCGAGGATCAGGGCGAGAGTTGACGCCGGAGGGCATTTCATCCCGGAAGAGACGGTGCGTCGGCGCTACTACACCGGCCTGAAGTACTTCTTCAACGTCTATGTGCCCGAATGCGACAGGTGGATCCTCGCGGACAACTCCGATCCGCCCTTCAAAATCGTCGCCGAAGGCACCAGGAGCGCCGTCTCCATCAAGGAGCCGGCCCTATACGAGCACATCCGGGAGCAGGAGACTTCCAGCGAGCTATGGTAATTCCCCGGAGCTCATACTACGAACTTTTCGGTGTCACGGAAGAGACGCTCGGCCGCCTTGTCGCCGAGGGGCTCTCCCGCGGCGGCGACTACTCGGACCTCTACTTTGAGAACACCTCCTATCTGACTCTTCTTCTCCGAGACGGCCAGGTTAGCTCCGGAGGCCGCCACGTCGATTTCGGCGTCGGCATCCGTGTCCTCAAGGGCGACAGGACAGGATACGCCTACTCGGAGACCACTTCCTTCCCTGACATGCTCTCGGCGGCGAGGGCGGCCTCGGCGATCGCCGACGGCCAGGCCGGTCCGGTGCTAAGCTACAGCGCTCCCCTTCCGCCCGCCTCTCCCGACAGGTATCCTATCCTCAGCGAGGACGCGGAAGGTCTTACCGCCTTTATGGGGCGTATAGAAAAAGGCATTTTCGCCCGCGAGCAGAGGGCTGTTAAGGTGATGGTCTCGCTCACCCTCGAGAGGAGCGACATCCTGATGTACAACTCCCTTGGCGAGACGGCCTGCGACACGAGGCCCATGGCCACCGTCGCCGTGACCGCCATTTTCGCTCAGGGAGACAAAATAGAAAACACGACCTTCTCCCGCAGCCGCAGGATGGGGACGGAGATGTTCTCGGAAGAGCTGGTCGCGGAGATGATTGAAGGTGCCGTCAAGGGCATCGACGAGCGCTTCGATGCGAGGCGCCCCAAAGGCGGGAAAATGAGCGTCGTAATGGGCGCAGGAGCCTCTGGCATCCTTCTCCACGAGGCCATGGGACACGCCTTCGAGGCCGATTTCGCCCGCAAGGGGCAGTCGATATTCACAGGAAAGATCGGCCGTCAGGTCTGTCCTTCCGGCATCACCATAGTCGATGACGGGACCATCCCCTTCGACCGCGGCTCACTCAATTTCGACGACGAAGGGGTACCAGGGCAGAGGACGGTGATGGTCGAAGACGGAGTCCTCCGCTCCTTCCTCCACGACCGCGTGAGCGCCCGCCACTTCGGCGTCGCCCCGACCGGCAACGGCCGGAGGGAGTCCTTCCGTTATATGCCCATACCCCGTATGCGCTCGACCTACATGGAAAGCGGGAGCGCAGACCCGGCGAGCCTTATCGCCGAAGTCCGTCAGGGCATCTATGTTGACAATTTTTCCAACGGCCAGGTAAAAATCGGCGAAGGCGATTTTACCTTCTACGTCAAAAGCGGTTTTCTCATCGAAAACGGCCGCCTGACATCGCCGATCAAGGATATTAATATAATAGGGAACGGCCCGGCGGCTCTCGCCGACATCCGTGGAGTCGGCAACGACCTGCTCATCGACGGCAGCGCCTGGACCTGCGGCAAGGAGCAGAGCGCTCCGGTCTCCTGCGGGATCCCCACCGTTCTCATAGGTTCACTTACTGTCGGAGGAGAATGATTACGCAGGAAGAAATACTGCTCGTGGAGAATGCCCTCTCCTTCGCCCTTTCCAACGGGGCGGACAGCGTAAGGCTCACCCTCAACAAGAGCCTCCTGGACCTTGTCGCCATGAGGGACGGCGAGCTCGACAGGGTAACCCATTCTCTCGACCGCAGCCTCCAGCTGGCCCTTTTCGCCGGCGGCCGCTTCGGAACTTTCTCCATCAACAGGCTCGACCGTGAAGCCCTTGAAGACTTTGTCCTCAAGGCGCTCGGGACCCTTAAGCTTCTCGCTCCGGACCCCATGCGCTCGCTTCCGGAGCCCGGCAGGACGGCAAAAGATGCCGTCACCGGCCTCGAAGCCGGTCTTTACGACCCCGCCTATGAAGGCATGACTCCCGAAAAGAGGCTGGAGATCGCCGCAAGGTCCGCCCTCCGAAGCCGCAGGGCGTCGCTTGAGAAGGATTTCAAGATAGTCTCCGAAGAGGAGGAATACTCCGACAGCATCTTCGACACCCTAGTCATAGATTCCCTCGGAACCCACTGCCGTCACACGGAGACCTCCTTCGAGATAGCCTCCGACATAACGGTCCAGGACCCTTCCGGAGCCCGCTATAACGCCGTCTGGTGGGATGCTTCGCCGCGTCTTGAAGACGTCGACTTCGACGGATGCGCCGAAAAGGCGGTCGGAAAGGCTGCGGAAGCGATAGGCCCCCTCCCCTGCGGCGGAGGCCGCATGGCCGTCGTCGTGGACACCGAATGTGCATCCAAACTGGTCACCCCCATTCTCAACGCCCTCGGCGGTTTCGCCCTCCAGCAGAAAAACTCTTTCCTGGCCTCTACGCTCGGGAAGAAGGTGCTCGGCGACAACGTGACCATCCTCGACAGACCGAGGTCCGCCGGAAGGCCCGGCTCCCGTTTCTTCGACAGCGAGGGGGTCGCAACTGAGGAGACCCCTGTCATCGAAGGCGGGGTCGTGAAAGAGTATTTCCTTTCCACCTGGACTGCGAAAAAACTTTCGATGGACCCGACGGTGGAAGACTGCACGAGGCCCTGCGTCGCCCC
>JAILEU010000008.1 GCA_024697785.1 Bacteroidaceae bacterium
AAGTTGTCGAAACTGATCATGCTGGGATCGACGCCGAGGCTGTCGAGGAGGTCGAGGACCGTCTTGGCCATCATGGGAGGACCGCAGAGGTAGTACTCGATGTCCTCGGGTGCCTCGTGCTGCTTCAGGTAGGTGTCGCCCATGACAGGAGCCACGAAGCCCGGGGTGTACTTGATGCCTGCTGCGTCGGCAGCGGGATCGGGACGGTCGAGGGCCAGATGGAAGTGGAAGTTCGGGAACTCCTTCTCGATGGCGAGGAAGTCGTCGAGATAGAACACTTCGTTCAGGGCGCGGGCGCCGTAGAAGTAGTGCATCTCGCGGTCCGTGGTGTGGAGTGTGCGCGTCATGTGCATGATCTGAGCACGCAGCGGAGCCATACCTGCGCCACCGCCGACCCATATCATCTCTCGTCCGCTGGTGAAGTTCGGGTGGAACTCGCCGTAAGGGCCGCTCATGATGACCTTGTCGCCAGGCTTGAGAGAGAAGATGTAGCTCGATGCAATACCGGGCATGACGTCCATGAAGCCCGTCTGTGGTTTGGGCTTGAAGGGAGGTGTAGCGATACGCACGGTGAGCATGATGCGGTCGCCCTCAGCGGGGTAGTTGGCCATGGAGTAGGCGCGGATGGTCTCCTCGTCGTTCTTGCACTTGAGGGTGAAAAGGCCGAACTTCTCCCATGCGGGCAGGTATTCGTCGCCGATGAGGCTCTTGTCGATGTCCTTGTCGTAGTCCATCGAGTACTTGGGGATGCGGATTTGCGCATAAGAGCCGGGGAGGAAGTCCATGTGCTCGCCTGGGGGCAGCTGGACGATGAACTCCTTGATGAACGTTGCGACGTTCTTGTTGCTGATGACTTCGCACTCCCATTCCTTGACGCCCATGACGCTCTCGGGCACCTTGATGCCGAGGTCGCCCTTGACCTTGACCTGGCAGCCGAGACGCCAGTGGTCCTGCTGCTGCTTGCGGCTGAAGTGGCTGACTTCGGAGGGGAGGATTTCGCCGCCACCCTCGACGACCTGGCACTTGCATTGTCCGCACGAGCCCTTTCCGCCGCAAGCGGAGGGGAGGTGTACGCCGTTGACGGCGAGGGTGTTGAGCAGCGTGCCGCCGCTCTCGACTTCCATCTCGTTGTCGCCGTTGATGACGAGTTTGACGGGGCCCGAGGCTACGAGGTAGCGCTTGGCGACAAGCAGGATGGCGACCAGAAGAAGAATGATAACGAGGAATACGATTACGCTCGTAAGAATTAATTTCATCATAGTGGTATGTTCCTCCTTATTTTAAATGGTGAGGCCGGAGAAGCACATGAAGGCCATGGCCATGAGTCCGACGGTGATAAACGTAATGCCGAGTCCCTTCAGCGGCTTGGGTACGTCGCTGTAGGCCATCTTCTCGCGGATAGCTGCGAGGCAGACGATGGCGAGTCCCCATCCGAGTCCGCTGCCGAGGGCATAGGCGATGGAGTCGCCGAAGTTGGTGATGGCCTGTGTGTTGGTGGGGTCAAGGCCGATGCGCTGCTGCATGAAGAGCGAGGCACCCATGATGGCGCAGTTGACGGCGATGAGGGGCAGGAAGATGCCCAGCGAGTTGTAGAGCGAGGGGCTGAACTTCTCGACGACCATCTCCACCAGCTGCACGATGCCGGCGATGACGGCAATGAACAGGATGAACGAGAGGAACGAGAGGTCAACGCCGGGCACGAGGCAGTCGGGGCCGAGAACCTTGGTCTGCAACAGGTAGTTGACGGGGAGCGTGATGAGCTCGACAAAGGTAACGGCGACGCCGAGGCCAAGGGCCGTCTTGACGTTCTTCGACACGGCAAGGTAAGAGCACATACCGAGGAAGAACGCGAAAATCATGTTGTCCACGAATATCGAGCGGACGAATAGACTAAAGAAATGTTCCATAATTCTGTTTTCTTAAACGGAGATGTGACTATTATTGTTCTTGCAAATCCTTGTTGTGAGCCCGCTGCCACCAGATGATACAGCCCACGATGATGAGCGCCATAGGCGGCATCAGCATGAGGCCGTTGTTGAGGTAGCCGTGGTTGTAGCACCACTGGGGGATGACCTGATAGCCGAAGAGGCATCCCGAGCCGAGCAGTTCGCGGATGAAGGCGACGATGACGAGAATCTTGGCATAGCCGAGGCCGTTGCCCAGTCCGTCGAGGAGGCTCTCCCACGGGCCGTTGCTCATGGCAAAGGCTTCGAGACGTCCCATCAGGATGCAGTTCGTGATGATAAGACCGATATAGACGCTGAGCTGCACGCTGACGTCGTAGGCGAAGGCCTTCAGCACTTCGCTGACGATGGTGACGAGTGCGGCCACCACCACCAGCTGGATGATGATGCGTACGCGGTTGGGGATGGTCTTGCGCAGCAGCGAGATGACCAGGTTCGACAGCGCCACGATGATGGTGACGGAGAGTCCCATGACGATGGCAGGCTTCAGCTGGGCCGTAACGGCCAATGCGGAACAGATGCCCAGCACCTGCACGGTGACGGGATTGTTCTTGCCAAGAGGAGCCGTGAAGACCTCTTTATTCTGTTTTGAAAAAAGTGACATAATGCTGTTTCCTCCTTTTCTTTATGGGTTAGACTCTGTTCCGGCGCTCAGGAATGCGGCGTAGGCCTGAAGGTCTTTCTGCAGCATGTCGCTGACGCCCTTCGACGTGAAGGTGGCTCCGCTGAGGCCGTTGACCTCAAACTCGGCATCCTTGACGTTACCGTTCTTGACAACGCTGAGGGCGACGCGTCCGTCCTTCATGACGTGCTTGCCGCCGAAGGGCAGCTGGAACTTCTCGTGGTTCGTAATCTCGGCGCCGAGACCCGGCGTCTCGCTGTCGTGCGAGAAATAGACGCCATAGACCGTCTGCTTGTCGGCATTCAGAGAGACGTAGCCCCAGATGGGTCCCCAGAGGCCGTTGCCGTAGAGCGGGAAGACGTACTTGGTCTGTCCGTCAACGCTGGCCACATAGACGGGGCGCTGGGTGAGGATGTCGGCCGTGCTGCACTTGAAGGCGCAGCCGTTGTCGCCCGAAGCGCCCATCTGGTAGGGCTTGGTGGACGTCACGACGGTACCGTTCTCAGCCAGCAGCTGCTCGCTGACGATGTACTGCTTGTAAGTGGCCTCGGCATCCTTGACGCCCGTGACGTTCAGCGACGCCAGCACCTGCTTCATCTTGTCGAGGTCGATGTTACGCTGCTGGCGGCTGTGGAGCGCGCTCGACACGAAGGCCAGCAGGAATGCTACGATAATCACCACTATCGAAGCATAGATAAAGGTATATGAATTCTTGTTTGTATTCATGACTTTGTTCGATAGGATTGTTGATTATTTTTTGGCAATACGTTTTGCTCTCCGGCTGATGTTGGTCTGATAGACGCAGTAGTCGATGAGGGGAGCGAAGAGGTTCATGAGCAGGATGGCGAGCATCATGCCTTCAGGATAACCGGGGTTAGCGACGCGGATGACGATGGCCATGACGCCGATGAGGAAGCCGTAGATCCACTTACCCGTCTCGGTGCGAGCCGAGGTCACGGGGTCGGTGGCCATGAAGACGGCGCCGAAGGCGAAGCCGCCCAGCACGAGGTGCTGATACCAAGGCATCATGGCGACGGCGTTCTGCGAGTCGCCCGTCTTGTTGAAGATGAAGGCCATCAGGGCACCGCCGGCAAAGACGCTGAGCGTGGTCTTCCACGACGAGATGCCCATGCCGATGAGCAGCAGGGCGCCGAGGGCGATGGCGATGATGCTGGTCTCGCCCACCGAGCCCGGGATGAGGCCCCATACCATGTTCCAGTCGAAGGCTGTGGCGCCTGTGACGGCTGCGGCGCCCAGCGGGGTGGCGCAGGTGGCGCCGTCAGGCAGGTTGCAGCCGAGGCCGAAGATGGTGTGGTCAAGCACCCACACCGAGTCGCCCGAGATGACGCTGGGGTAGGCAAAGAAGATGAAGGCACGCGTGATGAGGGCCACGTTGAAGATGTTCATGCCCGTGCCGCCGAAGATTTCCTTCGCGAAGATGACGGCAAACGCCGTAGCCAGTATCACTATCCACCAGGGCGTGGTGATGGGGATGATGAGGGGGATGATGAATCCCGTCACGAGGAAGCCCTCGTGAATCTCCTCACCCTTCCATTGGGCCACGGTGAACTCGATGGCAAGGCCCGTGACGTAGGCCAGGATGAAGTTGGGCAGGTAGGCCAGCAGGCCATAGGTAAACGTGGCCCAGAAGCCGGTGTACTTGGCGGCAACACCAAGGGAGGCGCCGAGGGCCATGTTCTGGTAGCCGATGTTGTACATACCGAACAGCATGGCGGGCACGAGGGCGATGACGACGAGGATCATCAGTCGCTTCGAGTCGAACGAGTCGTGGATGTTCACGCCCGATTTGCTCGTCTCGTTGGGCACGAAGAGGAAGGTCTCGAAGCCTTCGAACAGCGAGCGGAAGGCGTGGAACTTGCCCCCCTTCTCGACGTTGGGCTTTATCTGGTTGACAAAGCGCCGCAGGTTATAGTTGAATTGTTTCAGTCCCATAGTGCTCTATTCCATTTCGGCACGCAGCTTGTTCAGTCCTTCGCGGACGATGCGCTGCAGCTCCAGTTTTGACGAATCTACAAACTCACACAGGGCAAAGTCCTCGGGCGCCACCTCGTAGATGCCCATCGCCTCCATCTTGTCCACGTCGCCCGTGATGATGGCCTTGATGAGGTATTCGGGGTAGATGTCCATGGGGAAGACCTTGTCGTACTCGCCCGAGGCAATCATGTGCCTCTCGCCGCCCTTCACGCGGGCGTCGATGTCGTAGGCACGCTTCGGCGTCAGGAAGCTGAGGAACGAGCGGCTCACGCTGAAGTGATTGAAGCGCGGGGCTATCCATCCCAGCAGCTCGTTGGTGTCGTCGCCCTCGGGGATGACGGTTACCATGTTGGCGAATGCCGGCAGCCACTCGGTCTTCTTGACGGGACGGCCTGTCAGCACGTTACCGCCCACGATGCGGTAGTGGCGGTCAATCTTGATGTTGTCGCCCAGGACGTCAGCCATCCGTGCACCCAGCGTCACGCGGGCGTAGGTGGGCTTCGTCAGCCCTGTGCCTGCCAGCGCTATGGTGCGTTCGAACGACACGGTGCCCTTGTTGAACAGATGGCCCATCAGGATGACGTCCTGTGCAGCCACCGTCCACACCACCTCGCCCTTGTTGACGGGCCGCGTGTGGTTGATCTGCACGCCCACGTTGCCTGCGGGGTGCCGTCCGGCGAAGGCTGTGATGTTGACGTTCTGTGCGTCGGTCACGGCCTTGGCTGTCTGTTTCGGGCTGATGCCGAGGAACGTCGGCGCCAGCTTGGCCAGGGCGCTCAGGCCCGCCTGCCATTCCGCCTCGTGGCCCTTCAGCACCACCTCGAAGTCGGGCGCCAAGGGTGCCGAGTCGAAGGCGCTGACGAAGATGGCCTTCGGCGTCTGGTCGGGGTTAGCCACGATGTCGTAGGGGCGCTGGCGGACGAAGGCCATCAGGCCGCTCTCCAAGAGAGCCGTCTTCACCTGCTCCGGTGTCAGGCTGTGAACGCTCTTCACGCCGAATGCCACCGAGTCGCCCTTACCGTCGGGCTCGACGACGATGCTGAGCACCTTCCGTCGGGCGCCGCGGTTTACTGCTGTCACCACGCCCGACACAGGGCTGGCGAATTTCAGCGCGGGATGCCACTTGTCCACAAACAGGGCATCGCCTGCCTTGACCGTCTGTCCGGCTGCCACCACCACCTTCGGCGTGATGCCGGTGAAGTCGTCGGGCACAAGCGCATAGCTTGCCGCCTGCTTCAACAGCACACACTCCGCCGTAGGGGCTGCGCCCTTCAGCTTGATGTCAAGGCCTTTTCGTAATTTAATTACTTCTGGCATAGTTGATTGGATATAGAATTACAATTATTCTTCCGTAAAACGCTGCAAAATTAACTAAAAAAAACGAACATCGAAAATCATTCAGCCCTTTTTTTATAATAAGGTATTTTTCGTATGCCGAAGCGGAGGAAGGATAGCGAGACGTCTGAAGCACAGCCGTACGATGGAGCACAGCCCCACCTGCCTTTTTTTCTCCGTTTTTACGTTCTTTTTTGGAGCAAAATCCCCATTTTTCTCTACTTTTTTCCTCTGTTTTGGTATGCTTTTTGATGTACCTAAGTCTATTTTATGTGTTAACCATTGTAAAACAGCAAACAATGTTCTATAAAAATATTGACTTTTGTTTTTCTGCGCAATTTTCGTTTGTTTTCGCGTGAAATATGATTATTTTACTTTTCCCCATTTGACTAATTTTATAATAACGGAGGTGTAGTAAGGTGTAGATGGTGTAGTAATTTTTGGCTATCTACACCACGTAAACGGCTTATCTTCAAGTTGTAAACATGGTTGGTGTAGAGGTGTAGATAAATATCAACTTTTTTTTGAATTGATGACCTTATGAACTCCGAGGTCTGAACAGGGTTCTTCGAGTGTTGTAATTCCGCAATCCCCAACCCCAAAATAAGGGAGTTTTGCATTCCTTTTGTCATTAGCTAAGAAAAAATCCTGCAAATAGGCAACGGTTTATAAACACGGCCCGCGTTTATATAAACAGCGCCCGTGTTTATATAAACAGCGCCCCTGTTTATAAATATTGTCAAACGCTGGAAAAACGGAGTCTTACTCTGGCAATTCTACTTCTGCAGTCTGTCAACAAACAGATACCCTTGTTCTACTTGAATACTATAATAGCATTAGTTTTATGGAACGGAAAGAAGTAATTGTTGTAATCCTTGTTCTAATGGAATGCTATTACAGGCAAGTGACCCGTTTGGGGCAGCATTTCATGCAAGTACTTTGTACGTCCGGATAGGTCGGCGGTCGATGAAACCTGCCTTCAGCCAGACATTGAAATAGACCTTGACGACAAGGATTCTTCGTGGAAGTTTATTGTTGAAAAAATTGGGAGAAACGAGTAGGGCACAGAGAAGAAAGACTGTTGCCAGACAAGAATAATTGTTTATCCTTCCTTGGCCTTCGGAGCTTTTATATTGGCGGCGGCTCGGAAAATTGCAAATAAATTTGCATTTTCGCTCGGCTCACCCTATCTTTGTCGCATTATTTAATAAGGTAGGAATTGTGAGCAAGGTGAGTCGTCGCATTCGTGGGGTGTTCATAGCGCTTGGCGTTGTGATTCTCTTGCTGTTTTTCCTGCTCAATTCGCCTTGGATACAGCGGCGTACGGCAGCCGTGATATCCGACGCGCTGGAGGAACAGATCGGTTCGCACGTGGTGCTGGGCGGCCTGCATTGGCGGCTGCCGGGCGACATCGTCCTCGACAGCATCCGCGTGGATGACCGCGATGGCGCGGCTCTGCTGACGGCTGAGCGCCTGGCCGTGAAGATCGACTGGCGTCCGCTGATCAAACGGAAGCAAGTGGTGGTGCGCAACATACGTCTTTTCCGCCCTTACATCGCCGTGCATGCTGACAGCGTTGGCGGCGAGTTGAACTGCCAGTTCCTCGTCGATGCCTTCGCCCGGACGGACACGACGGCAAACAAGCCGACGATGCCCGACCTGCGCATCCATTCGCTGATTGTCCGCGGGGCAAGGTTGCGCTATGACGTCCTCTCTGAGCCGCAGACGGACGGGCAGTTCAACCCGTCGCACGTGGATGTGACGGACTTTAATGCCCACCTGTCGGTGAAGGCCCTGTCGGCGGACACACTCAGCGTCATCCTCCGCCAGCTGTCGCTGAGGGAACAGAGTGGCTTTGCGCTGGACAACCTGATGCTGCGCTTAGTGGCCAACCGCGAGGGAGCCACCGTGGCGGGGCTGTCAGCACGGATGCCGCAGTCGGATCTGCGGGTCGATTCGCTCTTTGCCGACTATGCCGAGGGCGTGAAGGTGAGGGCTGTGGTGCCGACCTCGACCCTCGCGGCAAGTGACCTTGCAGCCTTCGTGCCTGCGCTCGGCGGTAACGCGTCGAAGCTGACGCTGAGCACGACGCTGAAGGCCGACGCGGAAGGACGTTTCGATGTCGAACGCCTCATGCTGAGAATGAACAAACGTGACGTGGACGTCCTGCTGCAGGGCAGCGGCGACCTCAGGCAGATTAAAAAAAGCTCTCACCCCTCACCCCTAACCCCTAACCCGTATGTGGACGCACGGATACACCGGCTCACGGTGACGAAGGCGGGCTGGACGAGCCTTGAGAACCTTCTCGCGGCGGTGGACAGCCAGACGGGCTTGTCGTCGGCATCCATAGCCCGCGAGCTGGCGGGGCGCGTAGGAGCCGCATCGCTGACCGGCTCGGCAGCCTTGCAGCTGGGGGGTGACGGCAAACCTGCGCTGTCGGCAGGCGACCTCGCCCTGAAGGCCGACGTCGGCGAGGCTGACGTCAGATGGGGAGTGAAGGGAACCGCCGTCACGGCCAACATTGATACCCGCAGCCTGAACCTCGGCCACGCCCTCCGGCAGAGCGACGTGGGCAGTCTCACGGCCTCGCTTGCCCTGAAGGGAAAGACGGACGGTGCCTGGCAGAAACTGCTGACGGCAGAGGCGGACGGCCAGATAACGAGCATAGACTACAAGAACTACACCTATAGCCCCATCACCGCCCAGGGAACATGGGACGGCGGGACGGCGACGGCGCAGCTGGCCGTTGACGACCCGAACATACGTACTCGGCTGACAGCCGCGGGGGGCATGACGGACGGCGTGAACACGCTCGACCTGCGCGCCGACGTGTCGAGGCTGAACCTGCACGCCCTGCACCTGACAGAGATGCACGAGGGCACCCGTTTCTCCTTCCACGCGGGCGGTCATCTGACCGCGAGGACGTTCGACGACCTCCGCGGCGAGCTGTCGGTGGACAGCCTGCGGCTGGACGACGCCGAGCACACGTGGATGGTGAGACGCTTCCATGCCGGCTCATACCCCAACGGGGCGCAGAAACGCTATACCATCGACTCGGACTTCATGCAGATGCGTGCCTCGGGCTACTTCACGCTCGGGAACCTGGGCGGAAGTCTCTATAACCTGCTGGCCGAATACGTGCCGACGCTGCTCTCGACGATGCCCCCGTCGTGGGCGAAAGCGGGGCGGAAGGCCGACAAGGCGGCTGGCGAGGGCGCAGCCAACCTGCTGACGTTCGAGACGACGGTCAGCGACCTCTCGCCGCTGAACGAGCTGTTCGGCATTCCCGTCAGGGCTGCCTATCCCATCAAGCTGGGCGGAACGCTCTACGAAGACCGCGAGGTGCTGAAGCTGAACGCCGATGTGCCCCACCTGCGCTACGGCGAGAACACCCTTCGGGGCGTGACGTTGAGCGTGACAAACGAGAATCGTTCGTCGCTGCTGGTGAGCTTCGGGGGCGAGAAGGTGGAGAAAGAGGGTGCGTACCTGATGGCTGATGCCCAGGCCGTGCTGCAGGGCGACGGCATCGAGCTCGACGCCGAATGGGGCAACTCAGAGAGAGGGCTTTTCGAGGGCAACCTGCATGCCCATGCCGCTTTTGAGAAAGACGACAAGGGACGTCTGTTGACGAGGCTCACGGGACGGCCCTCGTCGGCTGTCATCACCGGCGAGACGTGGACGCTTGCGCCCTTCACGGCTACTGTGGGATCAGATGCCTACGCCATTTCCGGCTTCAGGCTGATGAACGGGCCACAGTACCTGACGGTTGACGGCCGGGTGGTGGCGCATAAGAGTTCAGACAATGGTAGGAGTTCAGGAGTTCAGGAGTTCAGGAGTTCAGACAATGGTGCTGCTGACGAAAGCCTGCATGCAGAGGTATCATCTGAACTCCTTGCAACTCCTGAACTCCTGAACTCCTCAAATGACAGCATCTCCGTGCGGCTGAACGGGATAGACATTGCTCCGTTTGTCTCGATGGCCAAGCTTGAGGGCATCTCCTTCGGCGGCGTGGTGTCGGGTGCTGCCGATGTGGCGGGGCTGCTGACGAAAACGCCCCGTGTGGAAGCCGACCTCACCATTGCGGACCTCACCTTCTGCCAGGCGCCGATGGGCGACGCCAGCGTGGTGGCCGGCTATGACGACCGCGGCATCGTGTTCGACCTCACCAGCCCATCAACCAACATCGCGGGCATAGCGTCGATAGCCGACAACGCGTTAGACCTGACCATCCGCGCCGACAGTACGGACATCCGTTTCCTCGGCACCCTGCTGGCGGACGTCATGAACGACGTGAAGGGCAGGGGAAAGGGCTCGCTGCGTATCCATGGCAAGTTTGACGCGCTCGACCTCGAGGGCGACCTGCTTGCCGAGAACGCCTCGTTCACCATTGTGCCGACGGGCGTGAGGTATGCCTTCAACGACCATATCCGCTTTACCCCCGGCGCCATCCGCTTCGACAATATCCTGGTGAAGGATGCCTTCTACACCCCCGGCCAGACGCATCGCTCGGCGTATGCCTCGGGGCTTGAACCCCATACGGCGGTGCTCAACGGCTCCGTCACTCACAGTCATCTGCAGAAATGGGCGTACGACCTGACCATCAATACGAACACCATACAGGGGCTGAACCTTCCGAACACGGGTGCCGACCCTGTGTGGACAACCATCTATGCCGACGGACGGGTGCAGATTCAGGGCTCGGAGGCCGCTAACCAGCTGAACATCGATGTGAATGCCCAGACGCGTCCCGGCTCGTTCTTTGCCCTGAGCCTGGGCGGCGATGCAGCCGCAGAAACCGACTTCATCACCTTCCGCGACCGCGACCAGGTGGCGGCGGGGCGTGAGCGTATGGAACAGCTGCGGGCAGAGGCCGCGACAACGATGACCACCACCCTCCGTCGCCGGACGGACAGGACGGCCACGGGCCGACGGACGCCCGTGCAGCAGCCGGATGTCAACATCAACGTCAGGGCCGACATCACCCCCAACGCCGAACTGAGGCTGGTGACGGATGCCACCACCGGCGATGCCGTCACGGCACAGGGCTCGGGTGTCCTCAACATCGAAATGAGAAACGAGGACATTGGTCTCTATGGTACCTACACCTTCTCGCGAGGCGAATATACGCTCAGCTTGCAGGACCTAGTGCGCAAGCGCTTCGAGATTGTCGATGGCTCGAACATCATCTTCGACGGCGACCCGGTCGATGCGCGGCTCGGCATCACGGCGTCGCACTCCATCAACAGCGTGGCGCTGAGCGACCTTAGTGCCGATGCATCGTCGATGGGCAGCGTGCGTGTCAACTGTCTGCTGGGCATCGGCGGCACGCCCAATGCCCCGCAGCTCACGTTCGGCATCGAGCTGCCGCAGGGCACCGAGGAGCAGAAGACACTCCTGCGCACCTACACCGCCACCGACGAGCAGACCAACCTCCAGTTCATCTATCTGCTCGCCCTGAGCCGCTTCTACACCTACGACTATTCGCAGGCCAGCACGCAGGGCACCCTGGGCGGCATGTCGGCCATGCAGTCGCTGTTGAATTCCACCATCTCCAGCCAGCTGAACTCGCTCATTTCGAACCTGCTGCCCAGCGAAAACTGGAGTCTGTCGAGCAGCATCAAGTCAGACAACCTGCTGGGCACATCCGACGAGGAGATTATGGCCGGCAACATGGAGGTGCAGGGGGTGCTCGAAGGACGTCTGCTCAACAACCGCCTGCTCATCAACGGCAACTTCGGCTATCGCGACAACCCCATGTATGCCAGCAGTTTCATCGGCGACTTCGACATACGCTATCTGCTCCTGCCAGGCTCAAATCTCTGGTTGAAGGGTTACAACAAGACCAACGACCGCTACTTCTCGCGCACGGCGCTCACCACACAGGGCATAGGCCTGATGTTCAACCGCGATTTCGACGGCCTCTTCCGTCCCCGCGTGCCGGCAACGCCTCCTGTCACCCCAGCGGATACGCTGGGAACGTCGCTCCCGTCGGAGGAACTGGAAAACTCCGGAAACTCCGGTGATTCCGGAAATTCCGGAAATTCTGGAAATTCCGGAGATTCCGGAGATTCCGAAAACTCTCGTGCGCCGGCTCGTTAAACATTAAATCATAGCCCTTAACCCTTTACCTTTAACCGTTAAACGTTAAACGAAAAATCCCCCTAAATAAGATATGAACAAGAAACAACGATATGGAAAAAAAGGTCAGCCTGTGGTGTTTGACTATTGTCCCACAGAGGCGATGACGCTGCTTCCCTTCCTTTTGGAGGTGCTGGCGCCGAAGAGCCGCAGCGACGTGAAGTCCATGCTTGCCCACTATCACGTGCAGGTGAACGGGACGACGGTGACGCAGTTCGACATGCCGCTGACGCCCGCCGACAGGGTTTCCGTCAACTTCACCCGTCCCTTTGCCGTCGTGAGGGACAACCGCGTCCACATCCTCTACGAGGACGACTACCTGATTGCCATCGAGAAACCCTCGGGAATGCTCTCCGTAGGCCGTGAGGGTGGGGAAGAGCGTACGGCGTGGAGCCTGCTGACGGACTATATGAAGCAGAAAGACCCGCGCCTGACGGCGTTCGTCTGCCATCGGTTAGACCAGTACACGTCGGGCATCCTTGTCTTTGCGAAGGACGGCAACGTCCAGCGCACGCTGCGCTACCAGTGGGACACGTTTGTGCGCGAGCGCAGCTACTATGCAGTTGTTGAGGGCACGCCGGAGCCCGATCACGACGAGCTGCGTCACTATCTGCTGGAGGACAGCGCCTATCGCGTCCATGTGGTCCATGGCAATAAGATTCCCCCTGAAGCCAAACTGGCTGTGACGCGCTATGCCTTGATGCAGACGAACGGACATCATTCGCTGCTCGACGTTCATCTGTTCACCGGACGGAAGAATCAGATTCGCGTGCAGTTAGCCGAGATCGGATGCCCCGTGGCGGGCGACCGCAAGTACGGAGCAACGACCAGCCCGGCTTCGCGACTGATGCTCCACAACTATCGCCTCTCGCTGCAGCATCCTGTGACGCACGAGCTGCTCACATTCGACCTCCCTGCTCCTAAGTCGTTCTATTCCGCCACAAAACCCTAATGCGCAGTCGCGCAATTGAAAATGATCAATTATCAATTGTCAATTAATTTTCCCCCCTAACCCAATGAAACTCCTTGTCCTCTTGTTGACAACGGTTTTGCATGCCGTGCCGACGGACAGCTTGTTCGTGGAGCAGCTTCTGCGGAAGTATGCCCATACGGCCGAGGATGCGAGGACGTTGGTGGCAGACATCGGGCGTGAGTTCCTGGGACGGCCATACGTGGGTGGAACACTCGAAGTGAACGCTCCCGACGAAGCGCTTGTCGTGAATACGCGGGAAGTGGATTGTACGACGTTCGTGGACCAGGTGCTGGCTCTTACATTGACTGTTATGGATGATGCGACGGACTATGCCACCTTCTGCCGCTGGCTGACGCAGCTGCGCTATCGGGGCGGGGTGCTCAGCGGCTATGCCTCGCGCCTGCATTATTTCACCGACTTCGCCCAAGATAACTCCGAATGGTTCGAGTGTCTGCCAGCGGCGGACGATGTCCGCTATCCCCTGCAGCAGGTGACGCTCTCGTTCATGAGCACGCATCCCGACAGCTACCCCGCGCTCAAGGGAAATCCTGACGCTGTGGCCCTCATCCGCGAGGTGGAGCAGCGCTACGCCGGCTATCCCGTCCGTTATATCCCTAAGGAGAAAACATCGCTTTTTGAACGGCTTCGGGAAGGCGACGTGGTGGCACTTCTCACGACGGTGGAAGGGCTGGACGTCTCACATCTGGGCATCGTCGTCAGGGAAAAGGGCGAACTGCGTCTGCTTCACGCCTCCTCCGCCCGCGGGAAGGTGGTGGTGGAACCACGCTCTCTGCCGGCTATGCTCGCGGGCCGCAAATCGTGCCCCGGCATTCGCGCTTTGCGCCTTCGCGCAATTGATAATTGATAATTGAAAATTGAAAAATGATAATTGACCATTCATTATTCACCATTAAACCTCCGGCGCAGCCGGAACTAAACCTCGGCTACAAGCCGAACGTTTTCGTTAAGCCAAATCTTGGAGCAGCGAGAGCAAAAGAGCTTGCTCATTTTGCAGAGTCGCGACAAGATAAGACGAAGTCAAATGACCAAAGCAAAGCTCGCTTTAGCTTTGGCATGGCGAGAAAACGAAGAATGAAATCCAACTAAACCATAAACCAGTCATATGATGAAAGAAACGCCCGTCCTGCTGCTTACGGGTTATTTAGGCAGCGGAAAGACAACCCTCGTCAATCGAATCCTCTCGAACAAGCGTGGAATCCGTTTTGCGGTTATTGTCAATGATATAGGTGAAGTGAACATCGATGCTGACCTTATCCAAAAGGGTGGCGTCGTGGGGCAGAAGGAGGAGAGCCTCGTTGCCCTTCAGAACGGCTGCATCTGTTGTACGCTGAAGATGGATCTCATCGAGCAGCTGGGCGACATCATGAAGATGCAGCGCTTCGACTACATCGTCATCGAGGCCAGCGGTATCTGCGAGCCCGAGCCCATTGCCCGTACCATCTGCTCCATCCCCTCGATGGGCTACGAGTATGTGGTGAAGGGCATCCCGCGCCTCGACTGCATCGTCACCGTCGTCGATGCCATGCGCATGCAGAGCGAATTCGCGTGCGGCGACAATCTCCGGAAGAAGGACCTGGAGGAGGACGACATCGAGAATCTGCTCATCCAGCAAATCGAGTTCTGCGACAAGATTTTGCTCAACAAGGCTTCTGAGGTAACGAAAGAGGAACTGGGACGCATCATGAGCATCATCCGCGCCCTGCAGCCTAAGGCCGAGATCATCTGTTGCGACTATGCCGACGTCGATCTGGACAAGCTCATCAACACCCACGCCTTCGACTACGAAAACGTGGCCACCTCTGCCACATGGATTCAGAAGGTCGAGGAAGGTGCCCCCGCTCCTGACGACGACGATGACGACGACGATGACGACCACCATCATCATCACCACGACGATGACGACGACGAGCATCACCACCACCACCATCATCATCACCACGATGATGAAGGCGAGGCAGAGGAATACGGCATCTCCACGTGGGTCTATTATAGCCGTGCCCCCTTCGACCTGTCGAAGTTCGACGCCTTCATCGCCAAGCTATGGCCTCGCGAGGTCATCCGCGCCAAGGGCATGTGCTGGTTCCACGACGAGCCCGACACCTGCTACCTCTTCGAGCAGGCCGGACGTCAGTTCTCGCTGAAGGATATCGGTCAGTGGTTTGCCACGATGCCCGAGGACGAGCTGCGCCGTCAGCTCGAGGTAGATGCCACGCTTCAGCGCGACTGGGACGAACAGTACGGCGACCGCATGCAGAAGCTCGTCTTCATCGGCCAGCATCTCAACACGCCCTTCCTCCGCGAAGCCCTCGACGGGTGCCTTCGGCACAATTGAAAATTAATAATTGACAATTGATAATTCCTAACCCCTAACCCCTAACCCCTAACCCCTAATAATAATATAATGAATCGTCGTGATTTTCTGAAGACCAGCGCAGCCGGCGCTGCGTTGATGGCCATGCCTGCCGCGGCATGGAGCATCACCCCCGAAGCCGCACCAAAGAGTGATGGCATGAAGCCCGAGCCCCGCACGAACCCCTTCCATCTCGGCATGGCGGGCTACACGTTTGTCAACTTCGACCTCGACACCACCCTTCGCACCATGAAGCGGCTTGACGTCCACTGGCTCTGCATCAAGGACTTCCACCTCCCGCTGGACAGCACCGACGAGCAGATCCGCGCCTTCCACGCCAAGCTGGCCGAAGCCGATGTCACCGGCTATGCCGTGGGCCCCATCTACATGAAGAGCGAGGCCGAGGTTGACCGTGCCTTTGCCTATGCCCGGCGTGTGGGTGTGAAGCTGATTGTCAGCGTGCCCAACTACGAGCTGCTGCCCTATGTGGAGAAGAAGGTGCAGGAGTACGACTTCCGCACCGCCATCCATCTGCATGGGCCCGACATGAAGCTCTATCCCGACGCCACGGACATCTGGAACAACGTCAAGGACCTCGACCCCCGCATCGGCATGTGTCTCGACATCGGCCACGACCTGCGCTTCGGTGCCGACCCCATCCGCGACCTCAAACGCTATGCCAGTCGCGTGTTCGACATCCATCTGAAGGATGTCACGGGCAACACCCGCGAGGGCCACGCCATCGAGCTCGGACGCGGTAAGATTGACTTCCCCCGCTTCGTGAAGACCTTGCGCCGGATAGGCTACACCGGCTCGTGCAGCCTCGAGTACGAGAAGGACATGAAAGACCCCTTCCTCGGCATCGCCGAGAGCGTCGGTTACTTCCGTGCCGTCTGCGACATGGGGTGACAAAGAGCAAGATTTCGTTCAGCTAAATGCCAAAAAGAGACAAAGAGACAAGGTGACAAAGAGACAATTATTATGCGATTTTTGGGTTTTGTTGGAAATCACCCTTTGTCGCCACCATGCGAAGGCGGAAGAAATGAGAGAATGTGATAATTCCATAAAAAAAAGCATTTTTTAACTTTATTTTCTCAAAAAAAAAGAAAAAAAACAAAAAAATGAGTATTTTTGTGGCGTAAAACTATAAAAGCGTATAGAATCCAGTTATTAAACAATTTACCTTATTTGTTATTTTCAACTACTTCAATTAATTATGGAAAGGGAAAAAATCACTTCGCGTCGGCGGCTGGAATTTTGGCCGCTGAGTCGCAACGTTTGTAGGTGGAAACGCCTGACAATCCTCCTTGCACTGCTCATCACGACTGTGATGGGTGTGAAAGCCGACGGCTATGTTACCGATGTCATGGTTTTTGGTTCTTCATCGAAAAATGACGCCACCTTGAATCAATACACCAGCCAAGGGTGGATAAAACTGGCCAAAGACCTGAACGATGGCTCCGGGGGTTGGTATATTTACTTACTCTACAAAACGAGTACAACAGCCGATCCTGAGACGGGATACGTCACCGATATCCTTGTCTGTACCTCCAAAATGGATTCATTCGATTATGGTGGAAGGCACTACACCAAGGTGAAAACCAACAGCGGCTTTGGTGGTGACCTGAATGAGGAAGCTAGCGGCGAGTATATATATATGTACATCACGCACGACCGTGCCGGTTTAAGCTCTAATGGTGGACAGAAACGTGTAATCAACGGTATTTCCACGAGCGGCAACTACTCTAGCACCTCCGTGCAATGGTATAATAGCAAATATACCGGCGCGGCTGACATGAATGAGGAAGCCGGCGGTGATTTCATCTATATTAACCTGAGTTTCACTAAGCAGAAGCTGAGTATAACGAACGACCCCACCTTCCACAAGAATCTCGTTTACACGGGTCAGGCTCTGGATCTGGTGCAAGCTGCAGCTTCCGGCAACAAAGGCACGATGAAATACAGTGTAGATGGTAGTAATTATTCCGAAAAAGCCCAGGCTACCACCGTGGGCAATCACACCGTGAGTTACAGGCTTGAGTCCGATTATGCTGAGCCTTCAGACTCCAGATCTGTTAATAATGGCGTGAATATCTACCCTGTGATGAAGGCCAAGAACCTGAAGGCGGTGTTCAGCCAGAAGAATAAGAACGTCACCCTCACCTGGGGCATTAATACTGTTCCCGGCAACTATACCAACTACAAATGGGTGGTCTATCGCGGCAATACCAAACTTACGAACACTGCGCTCGCTTATAATAAGACCTCCTTTGTTGATACCGGCTTTCCTAACGAGCAGGATGTCACATATAAAGTCTATTATATCCCCGCACCGCGAGATGTCACCAAGACGTACTCAGATGCTGAAGCTTCCGTATCCGTAAACACCACGCGCAGCGTGCCCGTGAACAGCCTGAAGGGCAAGAGTGAAGCTACCAAAGTAACGCTCACGTGGACATCGATAGGCTATCCTTCCTCGGTCAACATGAACAACAAGTTTGACGTGTATATCGACGACGAGAAGGTCACCACTATTACTCCTACTGAAAACCAGACCTCGTTCTCATGGGAGCATCGCGACAATAATAAAGCCACTAAGCGCACCAACTACTCGGCCTATTCCGAAGAAGACCTCGATGTCTGCAGCCCGCACACCTACCGCGTGGTAGGTCAGATTGACGGCAAGGAGCTGAACAGCGCCACCGTAAAGGACTTAGCCGTCAATTCAGGTACTTCGTTTGAGAACATCGAATGTTCGAAGGGTGAATATCAGGGAACGGTGCTGCTGAAGTGGAACGTGAAACCCCTGGAAAACTCTAAGCCGACCTATGTCATTGAGCGCCGCGTGTTGAGCCAGGAAGACAACGAGGAGGCCTGGCAGAAGCTGACCACCCTCGACAGCGACAAGACCTTCCTGACCTGGGAGGATAAGACTCCCCTGCCCGGCGTGTTCTATGAGTATCGCATCACCTGTTATACCTCATGCGGCAATGGCGGCAGTTCCGCCGTGTCTGCCACCGACACAGGCTTCGCCATGTCGTCGGGCGTCGTCAGCGGCCGTATCACCTACGGCACCGGTACAGCCGTGAGCGACGTGAAGGTCACGCTGCGTCAGAACAACGAGAACGGCGAGACCTTCAACCACATGCGTTCGTTGCAGTTAAGTGGTGCGGGTGCAGGCTTCCGTTGCACCACCACCAACAATGAGATGAAGAAACTCATGGCCGGCGACTTCACCATCCAGGCCTATGTGAACCCCGACAACGACCAGATGAACACCAACGAAGGAAAATACTTCCTGCTTGACATCCAGAATTGTTTCTCCTTAAAGTTAGAATATAATTCCACGGCTAAGAACTACAAGTTAGGTGCTAATGGAGGTGATAACTTTAATAATAAATACACCAGTGCAACCATCCCAGCCAAGAAGTGGAGTCATGTTAGTTGCGTATATAAAAAATCCGAAAAGAAACTCTTTTTCTATGTTACTACCGATGCAGACCACATAGTTTCTGATTCCCTCACCAATTGTGTAATACCCGTGATAACCGACCAACTTGGCCTGTCACTGGGAAACACGTGGGGATTGAGCGAAAGTTCGATGTTCGGCGGCAATCTCGACGAGTTCCGTTTCTTCAAGCGCGCCCTCACGAAGACAGAGATTGGCAAGAACTACAACCATCCCATGGGCGGTATTGAGGAAGGCCTGGCCGTCTATTACCCCATGGATGAGAACATGGGCGTACAGAGCATCGTCTATGACTTCTCGAAGAGCAACAACACCAGCAACGGCCACCACGCCAAAGCTAATGTGCCTGCACAAAGCAGCGAAGACGTGCCTTCAGAAGAGCAGCTGAGCCTGATGAGCCTCACCGATGCACAGGGCAACTATGTGGTTCGCGGCGTGCCCTTCAGCGGCGAGGGAACCAACTATACAGTCATCCCGTCGTACGGCATCCATAAGTTCTCGCCCACCTACCTCTCACGCTACGTCAGCGCCTCGTCGCTGGTGCACAGCGGTGTTGACTTCGAGGATGTGTCATCCTTCCCCGTGAGCGGAAAAGTGCGCTATGCCGGCACCGACTATCCCGTTGAGGGCTGCTACATCTATGTCGATGGACAGATGTGCGCCAAGAACGGCGAACCCATCACCACCAACGCTGAGGGCGAATTCACCGTCAGCGTGCCCATCGGCGACCACTACCTGGAAATCAGGCAGAACGGCCACACCTTCGCCGCTGCCGGACGTTATCCCGACGATCCTAACGGTTTGGGCCTGACCCACCCCTTCGAGGAGGAGATAAATGGTCTGGAGTTCATCGACGAAACGCTGGCCAACTTCACCGGCCGCGTGGTGGGTGGCAGCATCGAGGGCGAAAAACCCGTGGGCTTCGGTCTCAGTGAGAACAACATCGGCGTAGTGAAACTGGTTCTGTCGCCGGTGAACGAGAAATACCGCATGAACGTGGTGAAAACCGTGACTGAGACGACCAGCAGCCTCGACACCAACACGAAGGAGGTGACTGTGCCCTCGGCCACGGCAGCCATCAAAAGCACCTCCAAACGCGGTAAGGATGCCGACTTCTGCCGGAAGATTTATATCGAAACCGACTCTGCCACGGGTGAGTTCTCGGCGATGTTGCCCCCGCTGCAGTATAAGGTGGAGAGCATGACGGTGGTGGCGCAGCCCTCCATCAAACTCGGTGCGAATCCCACCATCGACCTGAGCAATCCGCAGCGCGTACTGACCGACTCAACGCGCAACGAGAAAGGCGACTTGCTGGAATATGAATACGTCTATATGCTGCGCCAGGTTTATCATAGCGCTCCGTCGTTCTCTGTTGTCCAAAAGGGTAGTGACGACGGCCACTTCGGCATTGACCATTACAAGATTACGGATAATCTGGGCGACATCGAGATTAACGACATCTATTCGGTGAACGCGCAGACGGGAGCCGTCACGTATAACTACGGCGGTGCCGTGTTCGTAAAGGACGACCCCTACACCTTCCTGCTGAGCGGTTATGAGGAATACACCAACATGGATGGAGAGACCCCTGTCACCTCGCGTGTTCCCATGTCGGGCATTGTGGTGACCATCGACAACGCCCTTTCCGACGGACAGAGCGTCTATGCAGAAGGGGGCGAAGTTGACGGCAAGACTGTCAAGGCTGGTGAAGTCGTAGAGCTGCAGAGCAACCAGATGCAACTTGACGACGAAGGTAAGGGCACCTACACCTGGAGTGCCGGTCTGCCCAACATTTCCGAACCTTACACCCGCACCATCAACATGAGCTTCGTGATTGACGGAAACACCTCGGATTGGAGCGGTAACGGCTTGAAGGGCATCATCCTGGGCGAAATGCCTACGGGAAGCAACTTCGTGACCGCCGGTCCCGACCAGTTGCTCATGATTCTGCGTGATCCTCCAGGGTCGGAGTCTTCGGCTGAATGGACGACAGGTTCCTCGACCACCAAGTCAACGACAAAGGGAGATACGTTCTCCGAGAGCTTCTCGGCAAGCAACACCTTCAGGTTCGGTTATAAGGAAGGTATCATCACCGGTACACCTGCCGTGGGTACGATTACAACCGCAGATTCCAAGAACGACCTGAAAGTAGGCGTCAAGCAGGAATCGGAGGGCGAGAACTCGAAGACGAACAGCACGACCACAAGCATCGAGACAACCATCGCCACCAAGGGCATGGGCGACGTGTTCATCGGCAACGCGACCAACGTCATCTTCGGCAAAGCACGCATGCTGAACTTCCAGCGTAATGAAGGCGGCGGAGTGAAGCTCGGCCTGAAGGACATTATGACCACCGGCTTGAGGTTCGGAACCGCGTTCAACTACTCGGAGACCTATATTGAGGAGACGCTTCTGCCTAACTGGGTGGCTATGCGCAACCAGTTCCTCACACATGTAGATAGCCAGGACGAGATTGATAATTATAAGAACACCAAAAACAGAACTGTCTATCTGACCCTTCTCACAGAGGATGACGAAGATTACGGAAAACAGGGTACTTACAAGCAGTTCCCTCCGGCAAATATGGACTTAACTCAGAAAGTAGTCGACGTTGACTCCGTCTGCTGGGTGAACACCCAGATATCCAACTGGATCAAGTACCTCGAGTTCAACGAAGAGGAGAAGGTGCTGGCCTTTGAAAACCGAGGCGACAATCCCTTGAACTACTCGTTCGACTCGGGAGCCGACGTAAGCTATTCGATCACCACGGAGAAGACGCATACAAGTACGTGGGAATGGTCGGTGGCTGCCGGCGCTGTAGTAGGTGACGAATTCGGTTTCGAAATCAAGGGCTTAGGCTTCCAGGTCGAAATCGAAGCAGAGGCTACAGGCGGACGTCATGAAGTGCATGAGACAGAGAGCACCGATGTGAGCTCGTTCTCCTTCACCTTGTCGGAAGACGGCGATTACGATGCACTCTCAGTCGATGTCTATACGTTAGGTGTCTTCAGTCCCATCTTCCGTACTCGTGGCGGACAAACCAGTGATCCCTATGAGGGCGAGGTACGCACGAAGTACTATAAGGACGACAAGGGCAATCATCCCATCATCATGGAGGCCACCATGCAGATTGAGGTGCCCAAAATTACGGTGGATGTACCCACAGTCAACAATATTCCCAGCGGCGAGGCTGCCAACTACGTCCTCCAGCTGTCGAATGCTTCCGAGATTGGCGCCGACGTGACCTACCGCCTTATGCTGCTTGACGAGACCAACCCGGGCGGAGCGCAGCTCACCATTGACGGTATGCCTCTGACGGGCGAAGGACGCCTCATCAAGGTGCCCGGAAACCAGACGCTGACCAAGGCTCTGCAGCTGCGCCAGACCAATACCGGTGTGCTCGACTACGAGAAAATCGCCATCGCGTTTGCCTCAGACTCCCAACCAGACGAGATATTCGATGTCGTCGAGATCAATGCTCATTTCGTGCCGTCAGCATCAGCTGTCGATTTGGCCTTGAGCAACAACATCATGAACACCCAGACAGGTACTGACCTGAGACTGACCTTCAAGAACTTCGACCGCAACTACACCAACCAGAAGAGGTTCCAGGTGCAGTACAAGAAGCAGGGAAGCACCGACTGGACCTTGCTGCACGAATATGTTGTCAATGACGCGGATTTGGGTGATAATAACGAAAAGCTGCCCAACACCGCTGATGTCAGCTATACGCTTGACATGAATCAGTTCTCCGACGGCGACTACCTGTTCCGCGTGCTCTCCGTTGCCAAGAACGGCGGCGATTTAGTATATCGCTCAAGCGAGGAGCTCAGCCTGGTGAAGGACATGCAGCGTCCGCGCCCGCTGGGTCAGCCTGAACCCGCCGACGGCGTTCTCTCGCCTGGCGACGAACTGAGCGTAACCTTCAACGAAATCATCTTGAAGGGCGAGCTGACACAGGCCCAGAACTTTAAGGTGACGGGTGTGCTGAATGGTGCCGAGCTGGAACACGAGACCGCCCTGAGTCTGCAGAACGCCGATGTTACGGCTAAGACGGAGGCCGACATCATGCTGGCCGGCAAGGACTTCTCCATCGATATGTGGGTAAGACTCGGGGGCGGTGGCGCTGGCACTCTGCTCAGCCACGGAAAGGGTACTGCCCAGATGTCTGTGGGCACCGATGCCGAAAACCATCTGGTTGTAAAACTCGGTTCCGAGCCCTATACCTCTGAGAATGCCATTCCCACGAATGCATGGGTGTTCCTGTCGCTGAGCTTCGCGGGCGGCAAGCTGAATGCCTACGTAGCCAAGGATGCCAGTGAAATCATGCTCTTCAATGCACAACCCATCGTAGCATACGAAGGCGATGGCCCGCTGGTGGTGGGTAAGAAATTCTCTGGAGCGATGCACGAGCTGCTGCTCTGGGACGAGGCTCACAACATGGCCGAGGCTCTGATGCAGCGTAGCCGCACCAAGAATCCCGCTACACGCCACCTCATCGGCTACTGGAAGATGGACGAAGGCGAAGGCAAGACCATTCGCGACTATTCCCGTAACCGCCACATGGTCATGAGCGACGAGACGTGGTATATGAATAATGTAAATAAGGGTGTGACCCTCGCTAATGGTCAATACCTGAAGGTGGATGCTTCTGCGCTGCCCTCTTACAGGGAGGACGACTACGCACTGGAATTCTGGATGCGTGGCGACAAGCAGACGGGAGCCGCCTGGCTGTTGCAGATGGGCGAAGTCGGCCTGTGGCTCAACGCCGACGGCGAACTGCAGCTTACCGGAAGAGGTGCTTACCTCGCCACGGATGCACAGAACAGCCTGGCTACGACCAGTGGTAACCTGGCAGACAACGCCTGGCACCACATCGCACTGAATGTGCTGCGTCAGGGTGCAGCTGCCGTCTATGTAGATGGCGTACGCCGACTGACCACCAACGCTGCTAACGTGGGTAGCATCGCCACCAACCTCCTGATGATGGGTACACACCGCAAGACGGTGTCGGAACATGGCGAGTACACCTACGACAGCCCCTTCACCGGACAGGTGGATGAGCTGCGTGTATGGAATGCAACGCTCAATGCCGATAAGTTGCTCTCGAACCGCACGCTGCGTCTCACGGGTAAGGAAGACGGCCTCGTAGCCTACTATCCCTTCGAGACCAAGCAGCTCGACAATTACGGCCAGGTCGAGACGGTGACCACCAATGCCGATTTTGCTGAAGGAAGCAACATGGTTGCCGAAGTCTCAAGTGGCTCGCTGACCTTTACGAACGAGGCTCCTGCCCTGCACGCAAAGAAGACGGAAACCAACGTTCCCTTCACCTTCGTGGCCAGCAATGAGAAGATTGTCATCACCATTGACGAAGAACCCGCTAAGATAGAGGGCTGCACGCTGAACTTCACCGTTCGCGACGTCCGCGACGAGAACGGCAACTATTCAGCTCCGGCTGTATGGTCGGCATACGTCAACAAGAACCAGCTCGTATGGGCAGAGAACAGTCTGAACGTAGAGCTGTTGCAGGGTACGTCAAGCACCGTGACCGCCACTGTGGAGAACAAGGGCGGACAGCAGCAGATGTGGACGCTGAGCGGCATGCCCGCATGGCTCGATGCCAGCGTGGAGAGCGGCGAGACGAATCCGCTGTCTGAGACGAAGGTCGAGTTGACCGTTCTGCCTTCTGCTCCTCTGGGTCGCCACGAAGTGACGGTCTATCTGAAGGGTAATGACGACATCGACACACCGCTCACACTGAACGTCAGGGTGACGGGCAACGTGCCTGAATGGGCTGTTAACGCCAATGACTTCGAGACATCGATGAACATCATCGGACAGGTTTATTTCAGCGGTGTTGCCAGTGAGGATGCCGACGACATCCTGGGTGCCTTCATCGGCGAGGAGTGCCGCGGCGTGGCTCATCCGCAATACAACGAGCGCTACGGCGGCTACTATGTCACGATGGACATCTATGGTAGCGGCGAAGAAAGCGACAACGATGCCGAGGTCACCTTCCGTGCTTACGACGCTTCCACAGGTACAACCTATCCCGTGGTGATTCCTGGAAATGAATGGCTGACCGAGGGTGTATTCACGTTCTCATCATCAGTCTTGCAGGGTTCCTACGCTGAGCCTGTCAAGTTTAACGTTCAGAACCTGATCGAACAGCAGATAGAGCTGTTAGCCGGCTGGAACTGGATATCATTCAACGTCAAAGCTGACGATATGACAGTGCCTGGGCTGTTCAAGAATATCGCTGACGATGTACTGACCGTAAAGAGCCAGCAAGACTATATCAGTCACGAGAACGGCTCGTGGGGTGGCGATTTGACGGGCATTCTGCCTAATGAAGAGATGTATGCTGTCCAGATGAAGGCCGACCGCAAGTTGCGCGTCGTAGGTACCAGCGTCACTTCGCCTGTTCCTGTGTACACAGGTTGGAACTGGATTGCCTACTATGGCCGTCAGATTGCATCGATCGGCGATGCCCTCGGAGGCATGAAGAAGGTTGATGAAGACCTCATGAGAGCACAGCGTGGTTTCGCCTACTGGGATAAGTACGAATGGTCTGGCTCATTGCAGATCATGGAACCCGGCCAGGGCTATCAGCTGTACAGCGATTATGTGGCGAATCCGAGCGATGAGGATGAGCCCCAGTGGTTCAGCTATCCGATTGCCAGCATCCCAGGCGCTCAGCCTTCACCTGCGCTCAGAGGTCCTGGACAGGCCCAGACCTACAACACCTTCGCACCCGTCAATTTCCGTCGCTATCCCAACAATGCCATTATGACAGTAATGGTGGTTGACGACGAGCTGCCTGTGAGCAACATTGAAGTGGGTGTGTTCGACGGTGAAGAATGCCGCACGGCATCGATGACCGACGAGGCAGGCCTCGCCTACCTCACCATCCCTGGCGATAAGGCATGCGAGCTGACCTTCAAGGTGGTCGTAGAGGGTGAAGTGATGGATGTACCGTTCACCATCACCTACGAGACTGATGCCATCTATGGTACGCCCAAAGATCCTGTTGTCTTCGACCTTGGGAACATAACGGGCATTAACACAGCTATCCAAGCCAATGGCGACGAATCCGTTTACGATCTGCAAGGACGCAAGATCGGTGATGACAAATCGTCCATTCGTACACTGGAGAAGGGTGTTTATATCATCAACGGACAGAAAACAGTTAAATGAAATCAGTCCTTAGATTCTGCAGCCTGCTGGCACTCCTCATCTTGGGGAGTGCCAGCCTTCAGGCGCAGAATAATGATCCGTTTCCCAAAGTCAGTTTCCGACGCTATCAGGGAAACATGACGATTACGGCGAAGGTAGTACAATACGGCCAGGCCGTCACCGATGCCGTTGTTGCCGTGTATTGCGAAGAGACCATTCGAGGAAAGGAGACTGTTGGATCTGGTACAAATCCAAATCTTGCCTACCTGACTGTCTATGGCAATAAAACGGGAGCGAAACAACAGTTGTACTTCAAGGTTTATACGAGTGGCAGCACACTTACGTACAATCCTTCCACGGCCATCACATTCAAGAACAATCGCTCTGTGGGTTCAAATTCCGAACCATACCTTATCGACATTTCCTCTGGTGTCAGTCTCGCCGAGAATGCCGACAACACGGAGACGCTGACAATATGGGACGGCAAGACGAGCGATGTGGCTCTTGTGGACCGGACCCTCTACAAGGACGGGGCGTGGAACACATTGTGCCTTCCCTTCTCGCTGGATGCCGCTCAGTGGGCAGCATCGCCTTTGGCTGGCGCTACGATGAAAGTACTGGACACGGAAGATGGCAGCTACAGCCACGTGACGGGACTTGAGGACGGTACGCTGTATCTCAACTTCAAAACCACCGCCAGCATCACGGCCGGAGTGCCCTTCCTCATCCGGTGGGATAAGCCTCAGGGCTACGACGACAATCCCGATGCCTACGACATCGTAAACCCGCTCTTCGAGAACGTTACCCTTGATGGGTCGATGCCGGCAGCGCCGACAAGCGCCGACAAAAGCGTCTCGTTCGTCGGGTTCTACTCACCCTACGTTGTCACGGGCGAGGACAGAACCAAGCTGTTCCTCGGCGCTGCCGATAAGCTGTATTATCCGAATACGGCTGTGACAACGGGCTCGTGCCGGGCATTCTTCCAGCTCGGCGACGGCATCACTGTAGGCGGCCCGGAATCAACAGCACCTGTGCGCCACACCATTCTCCATTTCGGCGACGAAGGCGACGCCACGGGCATGGCCTCTCCTATAGTCTCCTCTGAAGGGAAGGGCTTTGATTCACTCCTCTTTCAGGAGGCCTCGGGAGAGACCTGGTACGACCTGGGCGGTCGGCGCTTCGACGCTCTGCCCGACGGACAGGGCATCTACATCGCAAAAGGACGGAAAGTGCTAACGAAATAACAGCTGTTTAGCTATGGACATCACAACGAAAGAAAAAAAGACCTATCAGCCCCCGTGTATATATGTTGAGAACGTCGGACTAAGTCCCCTGTGTAACGTCAGTTCCGTGTCGGGCGAGGGTAATAACCTCGGCTTGGGCGGTGGAAATGGCGGTCCCTTCCGCAGCAATCCCTTCTTGCCATTCGGAGGAGGGGATGGCAATTCCTCCGGCAATACTCCCCTCTAGCGCTTAGTGTTTTGAATCTGTCGTATATTTAAAAGGTGGCCTACGTAAAAAGAAAAGCAGGCCACCTTTTTTATGTATCAGAATTAGCGAAAAGGACATCTAGACCGAAGCGGGAAAAGCCCTATTTCTTGACAACGTATTTTTGTCCTTCTGTCACGTAGAGGCCAGGCTGTAAGGCCTTGGCCGTGCGAGCGCCGCTTTGGACGGGACGTCCCTGAATGTCAAACAGGGGACGTCCCGTTTCGTCAGTTGTTGCGGAGCCCGTGATGCCGTCACCGGACGAAGAGGTGCTGAAATGATAGCTGCCAGAGCCGAGCGTGCAGATCATCATGCCGTCGGCATAGCGAATGTCGCTCACGCCGTCAGCCTCTTCGATGGGCCTTCCGCTCTCTGACACCAGCGCATGCTCACCCCCGGCCGATGAGGCGATGGGCAGATAGAGCGTGGCCGACGTGTTGGCCGGTACGGTGCACTCATAGTCCAGATTATCCGTTCCCGTCCATGACCATGCAGAGCGTATGCCGCCATAGTAGGACTGGTAGCTGCCCTGAGCATGGGTGATGAGTTCCTGCCCTGAAGGCAGCGTGGTGCGCTTGTCGGGCTGCGGCTGCAGGATGATGTGCTTGAAGCCCGGCTGCTGCTCGTCGGCTTCGATGCCGAGCACGTAGCGGTACATCCATTCGCCGACGGCGCCGTAGGCATAGTGGTTGAAGGAGTTCATGCCCGGGTCGCCGAAGCCGCTCTGGGTGGTGTACGAGTTCCATCGTTCCCAGATGGTTGTGGCCCCCTGGTCCACGCTGTAGAGCCACGACGGGCAGCGGCGCTGCAGCAGCAGGTCGTAGGCGAGGTCCGTCAGGCCGAAGCGCGAGAGCGTCTGGTTGATGATGCCGGTGCCGACAAACCCCGTGCTGAGCGTGTAGTTGTTGCTGCGTATGGCATTGCGCAGACGCGACACGATCTTGGCTTCCTCCTCCTCGTCCGCCAGCAGGTTGAACTGCAGGGCGAGCAGATAGGCTGTCTGCGACGTCTGCTTAGGCGATGGCGTGAGGTAGCGGGTGTGGAACTCCTCCTTGATCTGTTCGTAGAGCTGCTCGTAGTGGGCAGCGCGGCGGTCGTAGGCATCCCCCTCGCGTTCGCTCAGCACACGCGACATCTTCGCCATCAGCTGGGCGTCGTAGGCATAGTAGGCAACGGCCACATAGCGTGTTTCGGTCGAGGCGAAGGCGAGCCAGTCGCCGTAGGCCAGCCCAGCGCCCTGGTATTTATAGCCGTCGCCCGTCTGCGTGGCGAGCCAGCCCATGTATTTCTCCATGGAGGCATAGTTCTCGCGGATGGCCTCTTTGTCGCCGTACATCAGGTAGATGTTCCAGGGCACCACGATGCCCGCATCCGCCCAGGCGGCTTCGCCGAAGCCCACCCAGTTGTGCGGCGCCACGCTGGGGTAGGCACCGTCGCTGCGCTGTCCGTCGCGCATGTCCTGCATCCACTTGCGGTAGAACGATTCCATGAAGGCGTTGTACATGCCTGTGCGGGAGAAGATCTGCGTGTCGGCCGTCCATCCCAGCCGTTCGTCGCGTTGCGGGCAGTCGGTGGGCACGCTGAGCAGGTTGCCGCGCTGGCCCCAGACGATGTTCGAGAACAGCCGGTTGACAAGCGGATGGCTCATCTCCACCCTTCCCCCGTCGTCGGTGGACGAGCTGATGGGCTGAGCTTCGATGAAGAGAATCTCCACATCATCTGACGGTGTGACTTCGCAATAGCGGAAGCCGAAGAACGATGTGGAGGGGTGGTACGTCTCGCCCTCGCCGTCGCCGCGCAGCGTATAGTAGAGCGATGCCTTGGCCGAGCGCAGGTTGGCCAGATAGGGTGTACCTCCCGGCCCGTCGTTGCCGCGGCTGCGCGAGCCGTTGTCGTTCAGCATTTCGACGAAGCGCATCTTCAGTCTGCACCCCGCCTGGCCCTTCACGTTGAAGCAGACCCAGCCGACGATGTTCTGTCCGAAGTCAAAGACCACGGCCTGTCCTTTCTTGACGCTGACGGGAGCTGTCCCCTCCGAGGTGGCGACGACGTTCGCCTCGCCGAAGTCGGTGCCCGTAGCCTTGCTGCCTTCGTACACCGTGGCCGTCCTGACCGGCTGTACGCCGTCCGGCAGGGTGAGGACATAACCGCCCGTGAAGGCCTCGACGCGTCCGCCGAAGTCCTTGTTCTCGGCCACGCCACACCACTGGCTGTCGTCGTAGGCCGCCGTTGTCCAGTCGTCGGCAAGGCGTGCGTCGTAGATCTCCCCGTCGTAGATGTCGCCCAGCTTCAGGGCACCTTTTTTCGACGAGTGCCACGAGAGGTCGCTGACGACGATGTCCTGCGAGCCGTCGTCGTAGGTGATGACGAGCTTTGCCAGGAATCCCAGCGAGGGCGAGCCGTAGATGCCGTGCATGACCGCTCCGGCCCACCAGCCGGTGGTGACGACGGCTCCGAGGGCGTTATCCCCCTCGACAAGGAGGGCGGTGACGTCGTGGGCCGAGTAGAACACCCGTTCCCTGTAGTCCGTCCAGCCGGGTTTCAGCTCCTCGTAGCGGATGGTGCCGTCGGGCTGGCGATGGCCTACGCGCTCACCGTTGACGAAGAGGTCATAGACGCCCAGCGCGGAGGTGAACAGCCTGGCCGAGGCCACCTTCTTCGTCACGCTGAAGGTCTTGCGGAACATGGGCATGCCCGCCTGCTGCGACTGCATCACCTTCTTCTCGCCGGCGGTCGATTTCACATGACACATGCGGCTTCCGTCCATCACCTCGATGCTGGCGTCGAAGAAGTAATCCGACGACAGCCCCTCGAAGTCCTCCGACAGGGTGACGCTGGTGCCCCCCTGCTCGTCGTATTCCGTGACGACGATGTTGTCGTAGTAAGCCTCTTCGCCCGTGTTGGGATCCACGCGCATGCCGATGTCGCCCTTCACGGCCGTCCCCGTGTTGTCGGCGAAGGTGTCAACCAGCTGCCCGTCGATAGAGGTGCGGATGACGCTGTTCTCCACCTCGATGCGATAGTGGTGCGTATGCCCGAGGAGGTCGCTTTTCTTGAACTGGGTGAAGGTGGCGTCGTTCCATGTCAGCCCTCCGCCGATGTAGGTGTGGTGCCTGACGGCCGGGTTGGCGTTGTCGTGGCAGTTGATTTGCCACATGTGGTACGTGTTCGAGGCGGTGTGGGCGAAGATAAGGGCGGCGGATGCCTTCACGAGCAGCATGTCGAAGTCGATGCTGTAGTGGACGTGCTCGTTCGTCTCGGTCTTCTGCCAGGCATAGACGGACGACGATGTCGAGCCCACGATGCGCAGCTTGCCGTCCGTCACCGTCCCGGCCGTGAAGCTGTTCGTGGTCGAGAAGTCCTCGGCGAAGAGCACGGTGCCGTCAGCGCGGCTGACGAGGATGTCGTCATAGACGCCTATTTCGGCCCGTGAGTCGCGTTCGCCATGATCCTCGCGCATGCCGATTTTGCCGAACCGGAAGTTGCCGCTGCGTTCGTCCACGAGCGTGCCATTTATAAAGGTACGTGCGCGCGAGGCGCCGGTGACCTCGATGCGGAGTAGGAACTCGTCCGTGTTGTTCAGTTCGACCTTTCCAGTCAGGTTGATGTTGTCGAGGCAGGCCGGCGAGCCGTTTGTCCAGACGTGAGGGCGTAGGCGGGGATAGTCGCCCTCGGTGTTCAGCTGCCAGAAGTAGAAGTTGTCGTTGCCCTGTCCGGCGAAGCACAGTCCGGCAGCCGTGCGCTCGATGCGCACCTTTCCCTCAACGGTGTAGTCGGCCATCTCGTCGTCCGTCTCGCCGGCTTTCAGGTCGCTGGCTTTAATCCACATGGCGCCGCTCCAGCCGTCGGCCATCAGGCCCGTGTCGAACCATGCCGTCTCCGTCGATTGGGCTTCGTGGCCCTTGTTGTCGCGGACGGCGACGGTCCAGTAGTAGCGCTGTGCAGGCAGTAGCGACGCCCCCGTGGCTGGCACGTTCACCGACGTCTCGCGTTCGACGATGCCCGAGTCCCACACGATGTCGTCGCCCTCGGGGTCGGAGGTGATGACAATCCGGTAGGATGTCTGCCTTACGCCCCGTTCGTCCGACTTCAGCTGCCACGAGAAGTTGGGCGTCTGCGTGTCGATGGGCGACGGGTTACGCAGCGATTGCACGCGCAGGTTGTTCACGGTGAGGGCGTGTGCCGGCATGGCGAGCGTCAGTGCCAGCACAGCAGCGAGGAACGGGCTCCGGTATTTCATGTTCGAGGGAGATTTTTTTGGTGTGGGGGAGGGATGATAAGACTAAAAGACTATCAGACTAACAGACTGGCAGACAATCAGACTGGCAGACTGGCAGATAAGACTTCAGGCTATCAGACTAACAGACTGGCAGATAATAGCCCGGCAACAAACTCGTCCGCGGAACATCCATCTGATAGTCTGAATAGTCTGATAGTCTGAATAGTCTGTTAGTCTGCCAGTCTGTTAGTCTAAAATAGTCTGTCAGTCTAAGAAAGTCTGTCAGTCTAAAAGTTACTTCTCTTCGAGGTTGAAGGCGATGTTGACGTTGTAGGTCTTGCCGCCGTCGATGACGCTGGCGCTGAGGGTCAGCGTGTAGTACTTCACCTTCTTGTAGGTCTCGACGGTGAAGGTAGCCTTGCCGCTCTCGTAGCTGTAGATCTTCTCGTCGCCGTCCCAGCTGTAGCTGAACTCGCCGGTCTTCTCGTTCTTCCAGCCCCAGTTGCCGACAAAGATCTTGCCGTTCTTGAAGAGGATGATGAACGAGCCCGCCTGGGTGAACATGACGTCGGTGATGACCATGTCGGCGGGCAGCTCAGCCTTCAGCTGCGGAGCCTTCTCCTTGGCATAGTCGAGGATGGCGTTGAAGCTGGGGGCTTCAGGTACGTCGAAGACCTTCGAGGCCTTGACGGCACCGTCGATGGTGATGTGGGTGTGGACGATGTTCCAGTTGCGGCAGAGGTCGATGGTGAGGTCGCTGTCAGAAACCTTGCCCAAGGCCTGCACGGCATAGGTGACGCCCTCCGAAACCTGGCTGTTCAGGTAGATGGTGGTCGAGGTGATGACGTCATTGGCGCTGTTCACCTGCAGGTGGCAGACGAACTTCTTGTTGCTGTCGTAGATGGTGTAGATGTTCTCCTTGACCTCGTAGGTGCCGTAGATGTAGTCGGGGACGTAGATGTTAGCACGTGTGGCGGCAGGTTCGCTTTCGGGGCGGAGGGAGATGATGGCCTTGCCCGTCTCGGTGAGCACGACGTCGGTGTAGGGAGCTTTCGTGTCGGCGAACGTCAGCTTGAGGGCTTTGTCCTTCAGCTCGAGGGTCTTTACTTCAGGGGCGTCCGACAGGTTGTTGTCGTCGTCGTGTTTGCATGCGGTGAAGATGGGGAGGATGCATGCGATGGCTAAGAGAATGGAAACTTTTTTCATACGATGTAAAGATTAATGATTGGTGTTATTTAGAAACAATAGTAGAGGCGGAAGTTCAGCACGGGCCAGACGGGGATGCCTGAAAGGATGTCGAGGGCCTTGTTGAACTCTTCGTTCTTGACGTCGTTTGAGGTGAAGGCAGCCCAGGTCTCTTCGGTGGGCGACCATGCGTTGAGCGTCGGCTTGCCCCAGTACTGCACGCCGAGGTCCATGGCGAAGTTGAGGTGATGGTCCGAGACGGGACGTCCGAAGCCGATGCCGGCATAGGGCTTGAGCCCGGCCGTGCGCACGGCGGCCTTCACGATGCCGTTGTTGTCGGGTGTGATGAGCATGCCGCCCACCATGACACCCTCGCTGTTGCTGACGCCCTGCAGGGCGGCGGTGTTCTGGGCAACGATGAAGTTAGGCGACCCGACGTAGAGGCCCGTGGTGAGGTGGAACGAGCTCTCGGGGAAGGGGTAGATGTCGGCAAGCAGCTTAGCGTCCATCATGTGCAGCTTCGCCTCCACGGTCGTGGAGTACTGGATGTTGCGGATGGAGTAGGGGATAGTGGTCTGTCGGCCAAGCTGCGGCAGGGCGCTGACGCCGGCGCGCAGGGTGACGAAGCGGGTGACGGGAGTGGCGAGCTCCAGTCCGGCACCAGCCGTACCCACCTCAACGCCAACGGCAAAACGGTCGAAAATAAACTCTTCGGCATGGGCGGCGCTCAGCCCGCATAACAGCATGGCGGCGCAAATAAACAGTCTGGTTCTTTTCATTTTTGTTGTATTTAATGGTTTTGAATGGATGAATCCTTTTTTACTCTTGGCCGCAAAGATATGCATATCTTTTTTCTTATGCAAATTTTTGCCGTTTTTTTGACTTTTCATCGCGAATGGACGTGACAATTATCAACCCTCAACTCTCTTACCTCGATTTCCGCTGCAAAGATACGGCGAAAATTTTGTTCCACCAAACATTATCCCGAAAAAAAATTGAAAAATCTTCATTTTTTTTGAAAATGCTTTGTTTGTTGGATTTTTATTATTCCCGTGGTGGTGGGAGTAATCGAAAATGGTCGCATTGTCGCATTGTCGCATTGTCGCATCGTCGCATTTTCCTCCTGCACATGCGCGAACTCTATATATGGAAAGGAAGAATGGTTTTATATTTATTATATATTATATTTCTATTTTATATTTCCATATATATTATAAATCGCGCGCACGCCGGAGAGGTTGTGCGACAATGCGACAATGCGACAATGCGACGCTCTTTTCCGCGTGTAGAAAGAGCCTTTCCCGAAAGAGAAATCCCCTTCCTACGCGTACGTCGCCCCGAATTTCTGCCAAACCGCCGCAGCAACTTCCACCCGAAAAAATGTCGCATCACCCCGTTTTTCGGTCTTCGTCGTCGCCCCAAAAAATCGCCTTTTCTCCCCAAAAACGACCCAACCCGGTATAAAAAACACCCCCACCCGGTATATTTTTGACCCCTTTCGACCACCAAAAAAAGCACTTTTTTTGGTCTGAAACCGGTAGATGACCCCCCGTTTTTTGCCCATTTTTTGGTACCGAAAACCCCGAAAAAGTAGACGCCACCCCCCAAAAAACATAACGCCCCTAGCCCTTGCATAACAAAAATGTGGGTATTTCGTTGCATCGCCATAGGAAAAACTTAATAATTGGTTCGGGCGGGTGTATGGAATGTGGGCCCAAATTTGGGCTCAAATCGCCAGTTAACCTTTTTTTTATTAAATGGCTTTAGATGAACGTCATCACAATTGTGCGTCCACGTTCATCCGAAAACAACGTGTGCAGCTTTCAGCTATTCTTCGTGCACGGATTTCTTATAATGGAGTATGGAGCAGTTGCGGCGGGTGAGGATTTGGCGGGCGACGCGGCGGATGTCGGCGGCGGTGACGGCACGGTAGCGGCGGATCTCGTCGTCGGTGTAGGCTCCGTAGAGGGTCTGCTGCGTGAGGCTCACGGCTACGTTCACGGGGTTGATGGCTGACCAGAGGCGGTCGGACTCGAAACGGTTGCGCACCTTGTCGAGCTCGTAGTCGCTGACGGGCTCTGTCTGCAGCCGGCGTATCTCGGCACGGAGGGCTGCTTCGGCTTCGGCAAACGACAGGCCGGGGGCGAGACGGCCCTCGACGATGACGAGACCGGCATCGGTGCTGCCCGTGATGTAGGCGTCGATGCTGCTGAACCGTTTCTGCTCGTTCACGAGCCGCTGGGCCAGCCGCCCGCTCTGTCCCGCGGCAAGAAGGTCGGTGATGACGTCGCAGACGTAGAAGTCGGGCGAGAAGTGGTCGGGCATGTGCCACGCCATCACTAGCATGTCCATCGGCACGTCGCGACGGACCGTCTTCCGCCGCAGTCGCTGCTGGGGAGGCTCTGTCAGATTGTTTTCTTTAGACTGGCAGACTGTCAGGCTATTTTTTTTAGACTGGCAGACTGTCAGACTATTCAGACTGTCAGATGAATGTTCCGCGGACGGGTTTGTTGCTGGGCTATTATCTGCCAGTCTGTTAGTCTGATAGTCTGCCAGTCTGTTAGTCTGATAGTCTGCCAGTCTTGATGCGTCTGTGGCAAAGTGTCTTTCTGCGAGCGTAAGTGTCTCGTCCCACGAGAGGGCTCCGGCGACGGCGAGGATGGCTCCCTCGGGACGGTAGTGGCGGTGGTAGAAGGCGCGGAGGGCGTCGGGCGTGGCACTCTCGATGTGCGAGGGGGTGATGCCGATGGCGGGCCAGCGGTAGGGGTGGACGCGGTAGGCGAGGGCGCGGATGAGGTGCTGCACGTCGCCGTAGGGCTGGCTGAGGTAGCGCTGCTTGAACTCTTCGATCACCACCTGCTTCTGCACCTCGACGCTCTGGGCATCGAGCGTGAGGCCGTGCATGCGGTCGGCTTCGAGGAAGAATGCCGTCTCGGCATGTTCGCGCGGCACGGTGATGTAGAAGGTGGTGAAGTCGTTGTTGGTGAAGGCGTTGTTCTCGCCGCCGCAGAACTGCACGCGGCTGTCGTAGTCGGGCACGCGTGCCGTGCCCTCGAACATCAGGTGTTCCAGCAGATGTGCCCAGCCTGTGTGGTCGGGGTCTTCGTCGCGGGCACCGACGGGGTAGAGGATGCAGAGCGACACCATTTGCGTGTCCGCCACCTCGGCATGCACCAGCTGCAGACCGCCCGGGAGTATCTGGGAATGGATTTCCATTTATCTGTCGAGGACGACAATGTGCTTGATGCGGACGTCGTCGAAGGGGCGTTTGTCGGCGTTGACGGCGCGCTTCTCAATCTTCGTCAGCACTTCGTCGCCCTCGATGACCTCGCCGAAGACGGTGTAGAAGCCGTCGAGGCTGGCTTCGCCGCCGACGGTCTTATAGACCTGGCGCTGCTCTTTCGAGTAGGCGAAGGGCTTGCGCAGGGCCATCACGGAGTCGGTCTTCTCCTTGATCTCTTCCTTGACGTAATAGATGCCGCGCTTGTTGTCCTTCTGCTTCATCTCCTTGAGCTTAGCCTGATAGGAGGGCTGCTTGGTGATGCTGTCGAAGACGAGCTCGCGGCGTTTCTTGTTGATGCGTATCTCGTCGTTGTTGAGGCGCACGTCCTGATGTCGGTAGCCGGTGACGATGTAGAACTGTCCGCCGCTGGACTCCTGCATGGGCTTGTAGCTGGCCATGGCGAGGGCGCCGCGGCGATGGTAGTACTTCTCGGGCATGAGCTCGGGCTTGAGCGTGTAGTCGACGTCGCCCGTGCCGAGTTTCGTCTCCATCGTGGCGGTCTTGGAGGCTGGGTCGCCGGCCTGGATGAGCGAGCCGGAGATGATGCGGTAGAACGTCTGTCCGTCGTAGTAGCCGCGCTGCGCCAGCTTGACGAAGTTATGGCGATGGCGGGGGGTGTCGCGGAACAGACGGAGCGTGATGTCGCCCTCGGAGGTCTCGATGCGCACATACTGGTCGGCATCGACGGGGATGGTGTCGGCATCGACGGCCGCCTGGGGGGCGGGGGCGGACTTGTCCTTCTTGTCGCCTGCGCAGGAGGCTAAAGCAAGGGAGAGACACAGCAGCAACGCTGCAACGGAAATGAAATAGGGAGCTCTTTTCATAATTTCTGGATTTTTCTTTGCAAAGAAACAACTTTTTTCTTTATCTTTGCACACAGATTCAAAGAAATTGTCATTTTTAATTCATTTTTTGTATCATGAAACCTACATTGTTTGTGTTGGCTGCGGGTATGGGAAGCCGTTATGGCGGCCTGAAGCAGCTTGACGGTCTGGGCCCGAGCGGCGAGACCATTATGGACTATTCGATCTACGACGCCATCCGCGCCGGCTTCGGGAAGATTGTCTTTGTCATCCGCAAGGATTTCGAGCAGGACTTCCGCGACAAGGTGCTGAGCAAGTACGAGGGACACGTTCCCACGAAGCTGGTGTTCCAGGCCATCACCGACCTGCCCGCAGGCTTCACCTGTCCCGAGGAGCGCGTCAAGCCGTGGGGCACGAACCACGCCGTGCTGATGGGCAAGGACGTCATCAGCGAGCCCTTCTGCGTCATCAACGCCGACGACTTCTACGGCCGCGACGCTTTTGCCGTCATGGGCAAGCACCTGGCAGCCCTGCCCGAAGGGAGCAAGAACGAATACTCGATGGTGGGCTTCCGCGTGGCTAACACCCTGAGCGAGAACGGCACCGTGGCCCGCGGCATCTGCAGCACCGACGAGGGCGGAAACCTCACCACCGTCGTCGAACGTACGGAGATCATGCGCGTTGACGGCCCCGTCTGCTACAAGGACGAAGAGGGCAAGTGGGTGGCCGTGCCCGACACAACGCCCGTGTCGATGAATATGTGGGGCTTCACGCCCGACTACTTCAAGTACAGCGAGGAGATGTTCGTCGATTTCCTGAAGGAGAACATCGGCAAGCCGAAGGCTGAGTTCTTCATCCCCCTCGTTGTCAACAACCTCATCACCACGGGCCGTGCCCGCGTGAAGGTGCTCGACACGACGGCGGTGTGGTTCGGCGTGACGTATGCTGCCGACCGTCAGGACACCGTCGATAAGATCAAGGCGCTTGTCGATGCGGGCGAATATCCCGCCAAGCTGTTCTGAGCTGCCGAGCCATGAAGGTCGTTGACCTTATTGTGACAGAGTCCGTCGCTGCAAGCACGGGCGCCCAGCGTCTGGTGCTTGCTGCGGCGGACGGTTCGTCGCTGCCCGCTGTCCGTCCCGGGCAGTTCGTGGAGGTGCGCATCGACGCGACGCCCGGCGTGCTGCTGCGCCGTCCCATCTCGGTTCATGACGTCAGGGGCGAGGCCGCGCTCGTCCTGCTGGTGCAGCGTGTCGGCAAGGGTACGGCCTGGCTGTGCAGCCGCCGCGAAGGCGACGTGGTGAATGTGGTGATGCCCCTCGGCAACGGCTTCACCACCGCGCCCTGTCCGTCCCGTCCCCTCCTCATCGGGGGTGGGGTAGGCGTGGCGCCGCTGCTGCTGCTGGGCAAGGAGCTGACGAGGATGGGCTCGGAGCCCACCTTCCTGCTGGGGGCGAGGACGGAGAACGACCTTCTCTGCCTGACGCGCTTCGAGCAGGCTGCCCGCACGCTGGTCGCCACCGAGAACGGCGGAGCGGGCGAGAAGGGGCTGGTGACCCAGCACAGCGTGTTGGAACGCGAGCGCTTCGACTTCATCTACACCTGTGGCCCGATGCCGATGATGAAGGCTGTGGCCAGGGTGGCAAAGGCGAAGGGCATACCCTGCGAGGTGTCGCTGGAAAACCGTATGGCATGTGGCCTCGGCGCCTGTCTATGCTGTGTCGAGGATACAATCCACGGCCACGTCTGCGTCTGCAAGGAAGGCCCCGTGTTCCGAACCGAACAGCTGAAATGGAAGATGGAGGATTAAGAAATGTAACTAAAATAACCCAATAATCCAATCGTAAATCGTAAATAGTCAAATAGTAAATTAAAAGAATGTTTTCTCCGATCAGAATAGGAAATCTCGTCTTGCGCAACCCTGTGCTGACAGCATCGGGCACGTTCGGCTATGGCACGGAGTATGCCGACTTCGTGGACTTCAATCGTCTGGGCGGCATTATCGTCAAGGGCACGACGCTCCACCACCGCGAGGGTAACCCCTATCCTCGCATGGCCGAGACGCCTTCGGGCATGCTCAATGCCGTAGGGCTTCAGAATAAGGGGGTGGACCACTTTGTCCACACTCTCTATCCCTCTATCTGCGACCTGCCGACGAACGTCATCGTCAACGTGTCAGGCTCGACCATCGACGACTATGTGGCTGTGGCTGAGCAGATAGATGCCCTGGAGCAGATTCCTGCCATCGAGCTGAACATCTCGTGCCCCAACGTGAAGCAGGGCGGCATGGCCTTCGGCGTCACGACGGACGGGGCAGCGGCAGTGGTGAAGGCCGTACGCGAGGTGTATCACAAGACACTCATCGTGAAGCTTTCGCCCAACGTGACGGACATCGTGGCTATTGCCCGTGCCGTCGAGGAGGCCGGCGCCGACAGCGTGTCGCTCATCAACACGCTGCTGGGCATGGCCATCGATGCGGAGAAACGACGCCCGGTGCTCTCGACCGTCACCGGCGGACTGAGCGGACCTGCCGTCAAGCCCGTGGCGCTGCGCATGGTGTGGCAGGTGGCGCATGCCGTGACGATTCCCGTCGTCGGACTGGGAGGCATCATGAACGGCACCGATGCCATCGAGTTCCTGCTGGCCGGTGCCAAAGCCGTCGAGGTGGGTACGGCAAACTTCATCGATCCCGCAGTCACCATGCACATCGTCGATGAGATGGAGGACTACCTTCGCCGCCACGGCATGAACAGCTGGGATGAAGTGACGATGATATAGCACGAAAAAAGCAGCCACTTCTGTGACTGCCACTGAGTTGCGGAGGAAGGATTCGAACCATCGACCTTTGGGTTATGAGCCCAACGAGCTACCACTGCTCCACTCCGCGATGTTTTCAGCTGCAAAGGTAGAGCCTTTCTGCCGATAAAAAAAATTGGAGTAGCTTATTTTAAGTTTATTTAATATATCAAAATGAAGGACCAGACACGCCAGGCCCTGATAGAAGCGGCCAGAACGCTCTTCATCACAAAAGGTTTTGACGGCACCACCATGATCGACGTGGCCGAGCAGGCCGACAAAGGCCGCCGGACGCTCTACTACTATTTCAGCAGTAAGAAAGCCCTGTTGCGCGCCGTAGCCGAGACGGAGCTGGAGCGCATCATTGACGTCCTCGACGCAGTGGTGGAGAAGGACACGCCCGCCAGCGATAAGATGGTGGAGTTCGTCATGAGCCGGCTGAACAATGTCCGTCACTCCATCTTCCGGAATGGTTCGCTGCGTGCTGACTTCACACGCTTTATGCGCACCATCGACAGCATCCGCGCCAAGTGCGAGAAACGTGAGATAGCCCTCATCGAGCGCATCCTTCTTCAGGGCGTGCACGAAGGGCAGTTTCATGTGGAGAACATCCACATCATGGCGCAGTTCATCCACTATAGCGCCAAGGGCCTCGAGAACCCCTATATACGTGGCGAGATAGCCTCAGGCAACGATGTGCAGCTGCTCCACCGCATGGCGCGCAAGGTCATCCTCGGCGCCCTGCGGTAATGGACAATAGATCATTGAAACGATGAACATCCTCTACGAAGACAACCATATCATCATCGTCAACAAAGCCGTTGGCGAGATTGTCCAGGGCGACAAGACGGGCGACAAGCCCTTGTCGGAAATCGTGGCTGACTACCTGAAAGAGAAGTATAATAAGCCCGGAGCGGCCTTTGTGGGCGTACCGCACCGGCTCGACCGTCCCACCAGCGGCATCGTCGTGCTGGCCAAGACCAGCAAGGCCCTCGAACGTCTTAACGACATGTTCCGCCGCGGCGATGTGGAGAAGACCTACTGGGCCATTGTCGGCAACCGTCCTCCGGAGGAGGCTGCCGAGCTTACCCATTGGCTCGTACGCAACGAACAGCAGAACAAGTCCTATGCCTACGACCGCGAACGTCCCGGGGCCAAACAGGCTGTGCTTGACTATCGCCTCCTTGTCAGCCTGAAGAACTACCATCTGCTCGAAGTGGAGCTGAAGACAGGACGTCATCATCAGATACGCTGTCAGCTGGCCAAGATTGGCTGCCCCATCAAGGGCGACCTCAAGTATGGTGCCCCCCGCTCAAATCCCGACGGCAGCATCAGCCTCCACGCCCGCCGCGTGCGTTTCGTCCATCCCGTTTCGCACATCGATATCGACGTCACCGCTCCTGTCCCCGACAACAACCTCTGGCAAGCTGCCGAGAGTGCCATGAAGATTGAGGATTGAGAGACAACGATAACGTTAACGATAACGATAATTATTGAATACCGAGGGTTATAATGATTATCCGCAAAGCAACAAAAGCCGACATCCCTGTCATCTACGAACTCATCAAGGGATTGGCTGAATATGAACGCCGTCCGCAGGATGTGACAGGAAGCGAGGATGCTCTTGCCCATTGGCTTTTTGAACGTGGCATTGCCACAACGCTGATAGGGGAGCTGGATGGCCGTGCCGTAGCCTACGCCCTTTATTATCCGGTGTTCGGCTCATTTGCTGCCGAAGGCAGGGTACACCTCGAAGACCTTTTCGTCCTTCCTGAACTGCGTGGCGAGGGACTGGGCCGTCAGCTCCTTGCCCGTGTTGCTGCCGAAGTGCTTGCCGAAGGCTACACCGGCATGGAGTGGAGTGCCCTTGCCTGGAATACTCCTGCTGTCCGTTTCTACACCCGTTTAGGTGCTGCCGAAGATTCGGGCCGCACCTACATGTCCTTTACTCACACCCAGCTGATGAAGATATCAGCATTGGCAGAGCGATAAGCATATATCCGTCTTATCGCCTTTTCTGGCTCACTATCCATGGGCAATGCCTATGGTCAGCGTTATATTACGCTACGGACGTGGAGTTATGATGGGTGTTCCGTCGGGGGTTAGCCCTTCGGCTGAGATGGTGAGGGCGCGGCTGTAGCCGTTGTTGTAGAAGGATATGGTGGCCTGGCCTTCAGCATTGGTCGTGACTTCGGGATTCCAGTAGAGGGTGCGGCGGTAGTCCTTGTCGCCCTGCACGGGGCCGTTAGGGTAGGTGGGGGCGTAGAACTCTACTACGGGGGTATAGCCGGAGAAGGTGGTAAGGCGCTCGTTTTTTCCGCGGCGTTCAGCGAAGGCCGCATCGCCGTAATCCACTTCAGCAATCAGGAACTTGTCGCCTCTGTTCAGGTATCGCAGAAAATCCTGATATTCTGAATCTATCATCAGCCTGTTTGCATAGCGTTTGAAGCTGGGCAGGACGCGCGGGTCGTAGTTGATGGTGTCGTAAATCATGACGGACTTGATGTATTCCATATCGCTGTTCTTTATCCGTTCTCCGAGGTGGCTGGCCGACTCCTCGTTGGTGATGTCGCGTTCCGTTCCTTCGCTCCAGCCGTCGCCCAGGTCTTCTTGCAGCATCCGCCAGTTGTGCTTGTCAAGCACTTCGCCACCCGCCATGGGGATGATGTATCGATGTACCGTATGGTCATAGACGCTCAGACCGTAACGGTCTCCATAAAAACCAATCCGATAGAGGTATTCATAAAGTCGGTAGGTGTAGTCACCCTCGTCGAAAATATCCTCGCAGGCAGCTGCGGCATCGTAGGCGTGGAAGGTGCCGTAATCGACGTAGAGCACGTTGGCCTTGATTTCCACCTCGTCGAGGGTGATGGCGTCGTGGGGCATGAGGAAGTCGTTGATGTCCTCGCGCCACGAGGGCAGCAGGGCGTTCGATGCCTTGTGGTCGGGCAGGTAGGTGTCGAGCGGGGTGTAGGCATAGACTCCAGGCTTGTACGAGCGCTCAAGCCGCATGCGCGTGGTGGCCTTCTTCATGATTTTCTTGTCCTGCTCGGTGTGGTAGTAGAGATGCCATTTCCCCTCGAAGTCCTGCAGGCCCACGCTCCAATAGCCCTCGGCGTCGGTGGTGACGGACGCTTTCTGCTCCAGGTCACGTTCGGGCGAGACGAGGAGCACATCGACCTTTGTGTTCGACAGGGGACGCTCGGTGATGCGGCTGAACGCCCAGCCTTCAAGGACAAGCTGCTGCTCGGTGTAGTGGCGCACCTTGAAGGGGGTGACGCCTGCCATCTGCTGCCAGTCGTAGCGTGTCCATCCCTGCACAAGCATCAAGAGGTCGAGAGCGGTCTTTTTTAGACTATCAGACTTACAGACTAACAGACTGTCAGATGAATGTTTAGGAGAGCTGTTATCTACCAGTCTGTTAGTCTGATAGTCTGCCAGTCTATCAAAGTACCACCCCGGCTCTTCGATAAGTCCCTTGAGCTCGGAAGAAAGGAGCATGTAGGTGCGGATGTCGTCGGCGTATGCGGTGCCGTAGTCGGCGGCGTCGCGCACGGCGAGTGAGAAGGTGATGGGCATGCCGGACGAGAAGGTCATCTGGATTCTCTCGAAAGGCTTGTATTCGGGTTTGGTGGCCGTATAGGTGACGGGAACCGTTGCCGTGCCGTTATCGACAAACACCGTGCGCTGGGCAAGGATGTCGCCTGCGGGGTTGTAGAGCGTGAACTGGCAGACGCCCGTGGGGACTTGGCGGGTGGAGATGCCGATGTCGTAGGTGATGACCTGCGTACTGATTTGCTGCGTCACACCGAAGCCGTTGTCCGTGGGGGTATAGACGGTGTCGTTCCGGGCAGCGACGTGGATGGTGTCGAAGGCGCAGAGCTGTCCGCGCCCCGTGAGGGTATAGGCCAGCAGGGTGTCAGCGGTCATGCCGACGGCGTCGATGTGGGCGATGAGCGTATGGTCGTGCTGCGTGAGATGGAGCGCACAGCCCTGTCTTTCGGCTTTGGGGAGCGTACACTCGTACTCCTTGCCGTCAAGTGTGGCGATGAGCTTCTCGCTGCCCGCATCGGTCTGCCACTCGAAGCTGCCCATGCCCCGATGCTGGGGGCTGAGGGTGACAGCCTTGCCGTCCTTCGTGCGCAGACCGTCGATGTTAACTCCCAGCCCGTTGTCGTCTGTGGCCTTGAAGGCGATGTTGCATGGAATGCCGCTGATGAGGTGACCTCCCTCGGGGAAGAAGGAGAGCGTCAGCCCTTTCGGTTTCTGCCTGGACGGTTGAGTCTCGCTCTTCCTCCGTCGCGACTCGGCAGAAGCCAAGCGAGCTTGGTTCTGCTCTCGCTGCTCCGTCGGTTGGGGACGAAAGATTTCGTGATAGGGATATTCGCCCACGACGGGGTTGTCGTAATATCCCTCCCGCTCGGGAAACTGATAGACGGGGATGACGCGGGAGAAGATGGCGGCATCGTCGAAGTTGAGCATGGAGTGGGTGTAGGCACGAATCTGGTAATAGCCACTGGGCAGGTTGACGGCTCCGCGACGGTCGATGGCCTCCCTCACGGAGGTATCGACAAGCTGGAAGGCACCGTGGCAGCGGCCACCGACAATCTTCAGCTTGTGCTGTTTGATGATGACGCCGGTGGGCGAGAGCAGGTCGACGTAGAGAACGCGGCTGGCGGGTGCATGAAGGCCTGTGTCGTCGGTGACGTAGGCGGCGTAGTAGATGGTCTCGCCCTGGAAATAGGCGGTGTTGTCGAAGTGGAGATAGACGCGCTCGCGGGGACAGACGCGCAGGAAATAGTTGTAGTACGAGGCGAGGTAGCGCAGCCTGGCCAGATCGTCCTTCTTGCTTTCGTCGATGTCGTTCCACTTGGGCACGACGAGCGGAGAGTCCTTCACAAGCGTTTCAGGCAGGGTGAGGAGGCTGTCGGCCGAAAAGCCGATGCCGGCAGGCGAAGTCTCCAGAACAAGGTCTTCAGGACGATAGACGGTCTGCTTGGTGATAGAGACAACCTTGTCCACAACAAAGGTGAAGTAGTAGTTGAACTGTGTGTTGCCGATGAATACCGGCATGTGAACGCGCATGGTACGCCTCACCTGGTCAGCCGCGTTTCTTCGGGCGGCAGAGCGGGTGCGGAAACGCGAAGGGAGCAGCGGCGTGATGTCCTTCCTGACGCCGCCCTCGACGGGGTAGTTGACGTCGGGGATGAGGAAACCGCTCAATCCCGTCCCGCCAGGGACGAACGAGGGCATCATCTCGTCAGTATGCTCGAGCGTATAGCCCACGCCGCTCTGGAGACGGTTCGGATCGCGATAGTTGACGCTGCTCCACGGAATCATCATGGGTGCCTGACGCTTGTTGACAACGGAGAAGTTGAGCGCAATGTCCGACACATACCACGTGGCACCGATGACGTCGTCGGCATAGCGGTAGCGGTGGTCCTCGCCCCCGTCGAGGTCGGTGAAGGCCTCGGCCTTGATGCCTTGGCGGAATCCTACGTTCCTGTCGCACGACACGTCGTCCAAACGTATCGCATAGCGTACCACATACTCTGGCTTGCCTTTAGGCTCCTTTCTGGATATCGATACCTTCTCTCCTGCAGACGAGGGAAGGGCAAAGGCTGCCATTATAATAATAAGGTACACGTATCGTTTCATGACGCTGCTGGGTTCGGGCGGGACAAAGTTAGTGAAAGTTGTACGATAAACCATGCATTTTCTTATATTCTATTATAAAGAGTCTCAAAAAAGGAAAATAAATACCCCTTTTGATGTTTTTTTTTCATTTTTCTCGTGTTTTTCGCTTTTTTGCACTATCTTCGCCTTCAAAATAAGAAGTAAAGCATTATGATGGAAGCATGGAACGCCCTCGAAGGGGCACAGAAAGTGTTTTGGTGCGTGGCCATTGTGGCCAGCATCGTGTTTGTCATTCAGACCATTATGACGTTCGTCGGCCTGGACAGTGATACTGATTTGGACACCGGTGGCCTGGACGTGGACGAAGGTATCTCGGGCTTCTTCAGCCTGAAAAACCTTGTGAATTTCCTGCTGGGTTACGGCTGGGCAGGCGTCGTTTTCAAGAACATGATTCACTCGACGTTGTGGATTCAGCTGGCCGCAGTTGGCGTGGGCCTCTTGTTTGTGCTGGTGTGGGTCATCATCATCCGTCAGGTCATGAAGCTGGGTGTGGATAAGACGTTCCACATCGAGGAGACAGTTGGCCTTGTGGCCGATGTGTACCTCCGTATCCCTGCGGAAAAAGCATCCAGCGGCAAGGTGATGGTCAGCGTCCGGGGCTCGGTGCACGAGCTTGAAGCCGTCACGGCTGGCGATGCCATTCCCACGGGAGCCAAAGCACGCATCGTCTCCGTCGTTAGCCAGGATTCTGTGCTGGTGGAGGCTGTATGACGGCTGAATTATAATTATGAATTAGGTATTTAACAATTAATAAAAAAGCATTTATTTATGGATCCGTTTTTCTTGATTATGCTGCTTGTCGTCGTCGTGTTTGTGATGATAGCAGCTGTTGTGCGGCGCTATCGCCGTTGCCCGTCGGATAAAATCCTTGTCGTTTATGGCAAGACGGGCGGAGGCAGCGCCAAGTGTATCCACGGTGGAGGTAAGTTCGTGTGGCCCATCATACAGGACTATGCGTACCTGAACCTGACGCCTATCAGCATTGACGCCAACCTGACGAATGCCCTTTCGAAGCAGAACATCCGTGTCGATGTCCCCTGCCGTTTCACGGTTGGTATTTCGACGGAAAGCGACTCGATGAACAATGCCGCTGAGCGTCTGCTGGGCCTAAGCGCCAACGAGATTCAGGAACTGGCCCGCGACATTCTGTTCGGACAGCTCCGTCTGGTCATTGCCACCATGAGCATCGAGGAAATCAACAGCGACCGCGACAAGTTCCTTGAGGCTATCTCAAAGAACGTGGAGGTGGAACTGAAGAAGATTGGCCTTCGCCTGATTAACGTTAATGTTACCGACATCAAGGACGAGAGCGGCTACATTGAGGCTCTCGGTAAGGAGGCTGCCGCAAAGGCCATCAACGAAGCCAAGGTGAGCGTAGCCGAGCAGGACAAGTACGGTGAAATCGGTAAAGCCGAGGCTGTCCGCGACACCCGCATCCGGACGAGTGAGGCCAATGCCGTTGCTGTGCAGGGTGAGAATACGGCACAGATTGAGATTGCCAACTCAAATGCATCGCGCCGCCAGAAGGAGGCTGAAGCGTTGCGTCTGGCTGTGGCTGCCGAGAAGGTGCAGCAGGCCCGCGCCTTGCAGGAGGCATACGCCGCCGAGCGCGAGGCTGAGCTTGCCCGTGCCGAACGCGAGCGCAGCACCCAGCAGGCAAACGTCATTGTGCCGCAGGAGGTGGAGAAGCAGCGCATTGTCATCGAAGCTGAGGCTGAGGCCGAGCGTGCCCGTGTACAAGCCAAGGGTGAGGCTGACGCTCTCTTCGCCAAGATGGAGGCACAAGGTAAGGGTTCGTACGAAATCCTGACGAAACAGGCACAAGGCTACGACAAGATGGTGCAGGCAGCGGGCGGAGACGCCAACAAGGCCTACATGCTGTTGCTGCTTGACAAGCTGCCCGAACTCGTAACCACTCAGGTGGAAGCCGTCAAGGGCATCAACATCGACCACGTCACCGTGTGGGACAACGGCGCGAAGGGCGAGGACGGCAAAGGCTCGACGGCCAACTTCATCAGTGGCCTGATGAAGTCCGTGCCCCCGCTCAGCGACCTCTTTGACCTGGCTGGCATGAATCTGCCACAGTACCTCGGGTCGAAGAAAGAAGAGCCTGCCCAGGAAGAAAAAGAGTGATTGATATTTACTATTTGACGATTTACGATTTACTATTTATTTGTCAATTTGATTATTTGATGATTTCGTGGCAACATACGAAAAATAGCTAAGTAAATAAATCGTAACTAGTAAATCTTCAAATAGTATAATATATAGGGTTGTTAAATCGTAAATCATCGAGATGTTAATAAAACTCCTTGCGGCCGTAGCGCCTGTTCTCTACTTGCTTTTTTATATTTACTATAAGGATAAAAAAGCGCCGGAACCAACTGACCAACTCCTGAAAGCCTTCCGTTATGGCGTTCTCAGCGCCATCTGTGTGATGGTGGTGATGTCACCCTTCGGGTCGTCGAACCACCCCGTGGGCTTCCTGCAATGCATGAAAGTCAGTTTCTTTGAGGCCGGTATTCCTGAGGAGTTTTTCAAGTGGCTGTTCCTATATGTCCTGATATGGCGTTCACCACAGTTCGATGAGTACATCGACGGCATTGTCTATGCGGTGTTTATCTCTATGGGCTTTGCCTGTTTGGAGAATGTGATGTACGTGCTCCACGGCACAATGGGTACTGCTGTTGCACGTGCCTTGCTGTCTGTGCCCGCCCATTTCCTCTTCGCTGTCATCATGGGCTACTACTTCTCGATGGGCAAGTTCCATCCAGAGAACCGCACCCGCTTCATGGTGCTGAGCCTCGTGCTCCCCGTTGTTGCCCATGGACTGTTTGACACTTTCGCCTTCTGGATGGAGTCCTTGCATGAGAACACCATCTATACGGCAGTGTTCGTGACGTTCATTGCTTGCGACATCTGGTTGTGGCGCCGTTGCACGCGACTTATTCGTAAGAGTGTGCTGCTGTCCGACGAGGCTCGTGCTGAAGCCGAGTCGTTAGCGTTCGTCCAGGCCCAGGAGGCAGCCGAACGTCTTCCGGCGGCGTTGCCTGTTGATGGCCGTTGGGCCGATACGCCCATCGCCATCTTCCGTGTCAAAGAGGACGATGCTGAACATGCTGATGAATCCGTGACGTACAAGCTGCTTATCGAATGTAAGGACGATGCAAAAATCATCATCAACGAACGTGATGCCTTCTTTGCCAAAGAGGGAACGAACTATAGGCTCACGTTGCCGGCGGGAGAGTACACCATACGTGCTGTCAATCTTGCCCGTTACGAGCAGATGACGACGCAGACGGTCAAGCTCACGCAGAACCGGCGCATCACCGTTGCCTTTTCGGCTTGGGAGCGTATACCCGCTTGGGCGCGTACAGTCGTGGTCGGCATAGTCGCCATTGCGCTCTACCAGTGGTTCATAGGCGGAGGACTGTTTTATAATTAGGAATTAGAAATTAGGAATTAGGAATTGAAAAATAGCAAATAGGAATTGAAAAAGGTCATTTGCTCTTGACAATTTGGTCGATGCCACGCTCTGCCGATAGGCAGTTGAATTACAATAAGCGCCCCACAAACACCATAGCGGTTTGTGGGGCGCAATCTTTTAACCTTACTTTCTGTTATCAGGCGGGGCGGATGGCCTCGGAGGGACAAGCGTCGGCGCAAGTGCCGCAGTCAACGCAAGCAGCGGGGTCGATAACATACTTGGTGTCGCCCTCGGAGATAGCCTCGTTAGGGCATTCGTCAATGCAAGTGCCGCATTTGATGCAGTCGTCTGTGATAATGTAAGCCATTGTTTTTCGAATTAAACGTTGTTTTTACTACTAATCGGCCGCGAAGATACAGCGTTTTGAGCGAAGTGCAAAATAAAATCGGAATTATTTAGTGGTTCTCGGCAAAGAAACCCTTCTCATACGTCTCAAAGGGCAATTCTTAGAGCGGCGTGAACCATCAAGCAAGCAAGGATGGTCGATTCTAGACAAGAGAAGAGATAGCCAGCGGTTTCACATAATAAAAACAGCACAGCTTAGCACCTCGGTGCTAAGCTGTGTGTTCGTTTCCGTGTGTGTGGTACGGATGGGCGTTTAGTAGGTGATCAGCGGCTCGAGTTCCTTGGCCTGGGCAATCATCTTTTCCACTTCCGAGACGGAGGGAACACGGTTGCACAGGTTCTTCTCCTCGTTGACAGCCACAAGCTTGGGCTGAAGGTTGGCGGGAACGCGATGGCGGAACTCCTTGACGGTGTCAACGCCAGCAGCTTCGAGCAGTTCGGCAAACTGTCCGGCAATACCCTTGATGCGGAACAGGTCGGCATGGTTGGTCCACTTCAGAATCAGCTTTTCGCTGATGCCTGTTGCCTCGGCCATGGCTACACGGCCCTTCTTGGCAGCGCACTTCTCCAGCAGATCTTCTGTTGTTTTCACTCCGGCGGCCTGCAGCTTCTCTGCATAAACGGGGCCGATGCCTTCTACGTCAATAATTTTGTAACCCATAGTAATAAATGATTTTTAAGTTGATGATAAAGAAAACTTTTTCGGGGCGAAATTAGCAAATTGAAAACAAATGTGCAAGAAAAATCGCATTTTTTTTCGTTGCCGTTTATTTGTGCTCCCTTGGCGCTTGTCTTTTTACTTGTCATCAGGCCATGGACAAGGCTGTCCAGATGCTTGAAAGATGGGGCGTTGAGCATTCATGGTACGGAGACCTTTGCCTAATCGTCGGGAGAGACGACGAACGCGTTTGGGGTGTTCGGCGGCCACATCGTTTTCCTCGCTGATGTCTTTTCGAATATTGTAGAGTTCCTTTCGTCCGGTCTTGTAGTCGTAGATGAGTTTCCAGTCTCCCTTGCGGATAGCGCAGTTTAAGTCGATTCCTGGGCCGCGGTTGCCCCACACATGCGGGTAGTTCCATATCATAACACGCCTTCGTGAGAAACTAAATCTTCTTTTCAGCAGAGGTACAAAGCTTCGGCCATCGACGGTCTGCGGAACCCTATAGTGTCGTACGCCAGCCAAATCCAGAATCGAGGGAAAGAAATCCTCAATAAGCACGTAACTATCACAGCGCGTATTCTCTTTGACGATGCCTGGCCAGCGTACGATCATCGGCTCGCGTATGCCTCCTTCGAGCAACGAACCTTTGCCGCTGCGAAGAGGAGCATTTTGCGTGTAGAGTGGTTCGTCGCGCCATGTTGCGCCCGTAGCATAGCCACCGTTGTCGCTCATGAAGAGGACGACGGTGTTCTCTGCCTGACCATTGCTGTCAAGCCAATCGAGGATGTCGCCTAAGCTCTTGTCCATCCCCTCGATGAGCGAGGCGTATGCAGCTTCTTTTTCCGATAGCCCTTTCTTGCGGTATTTTTCGAAGAAGCGCATGTCACGATCGATGGGGATGTGGACGGCGTAGTGGGACATATTTAGGAAGAAGGGAGGTGGCTCCTTTCCCGTCTTCCACTTATGAAGTGCCTCCAGCGCCTCAATCGTCAGTGCTTCAGTAAGGAATGTTCCTGTGCCCCAGTACTTCTTCAAGCCGGGGATGGCGAACTGAGCAACGGGCTTACCGTCGGCATCGTAGCCGAAGTTGCGTTCGCTCAGATAGGTGGCAGGGCCTCCAGCCGCATGACCCGCGATGTTCACGTCGAAACCGAAATGCGTTGGCGATTCGCCGGGCGTGTCCTGTGCGCCCCAATGCGCTTTTCCACAGTGAATGGTGTGATAACCATTCTCATGGAGGATGTCAACAAAGGAACGAGCAACGAATGTGTCGGGTGTGCCTTCTGTTTGGCAGACACCGTTGTAGTTCCAGTCGGGTGGAGTGAGTAGGTCATCAGGCTCATCGGTCATCTGGTCTTTTCGGAACGTCCAGTTTGTCACGCGATGGCGAGCAGCGTTGGCTCCTGTCAACAGCGAACAGCGGCTGGGTGAACTGATGGGGCTTGCGTATGCTTGCGTGAAGAGCATCCCCTGCTGTGTCAGACGTTCCATGTTCGGCGTCTCGTAGACGGCATTGAGAGGTGTTCGTTGCGTCCAGAAGGGTACGGACGTATCCTGCCAGCCCATATCATCAACCATGAATAGGATAATGTTTGGTCTGCTTTCCTGTGAATGTCTAGCCTGAAGAGGCGCGATGGCGGTAAAAGCCGTTGCCAGGGCTACTGGCACCCGAAAAAGGCCATCTCTCTGTTTCGTCATCTTCGCTAATCCCATAGTTTCTCAAGGGTGGCACTGGGGTAGTAGTGATGGAGTATTTCGTCGCAGGTATAGCCTTTTGAGGCCATGACGGCTGCGCCTATCTGGCACATGCCGAC
>JAILEU010000060.1 GCA_024697785.1 Bacteroidaceae bacterium
CGGCTGTCGAGCCATATCTTTGCCCGCTTGGTGAAATAGGTGGGCATGAAGATGAGGAACAGATAGAGGTAGGACTTCAGCTTCGAATAGCCGAAGAGCTGCTGATAGACCGAGGCGTTGTAGTGGATGAGCGAGAAGCGCTTTGCCCTCGAGACGGAACCTCGGCGCAGGCAGTAGTAGGTCAGCGGCTCCTGAAGGCCGTATGCCTTGCCGCTCTTCTGGAGGATGCTGAGGAAGAGGGCCCAGTCCTGACGGCGCCGGATGGTGGGCATGAAGAACTTGCCGTACTTTGCGGTGTCGTACATGGCGGTCGAGCAGCCGATCTTGTTGTCGTGCTTGAGCTGGCGGAACGTGAGGGTCTTGGGACAGCGGACGATGCCCACCACCTTGCCCTCGGGGATGCGCTGCAGATAGGTGGTGTAGCTGAGGACGCAGTCGTGTTGCTTCATGAAGGCTACCTGCCGCTCCACCTTGTCGGGCATCCAGCAGTCGTCGCTGTCGCAGAAGGCGATGAACCGTCCGCGGGCCTGCTGGATGGAGATGTTGCGTGCCAGCCCGGGACCGTAGTTGGTGTCGAGGAAGAAGAGACGCACACGGCTGTCGGCCTGCTGGAACTGAAGCAGCATGTCGCGCACCTCGCCGTTTGACGAGGCGTCGTCGGTAATCAGGAGCTCGATGTTCTGATAGGTCTGGGCCAGGATACTGCGAATGCTGTCCGCCAAAAGACAACTCTCGTTGTAGGTGGGCATGATGACTGAAACCAGGTCCTGGCTTTGTCCTATCTTGTCGCGACTCGGCTCAACAAACTTGCTTGTTGGCTCTCGCTGCTCCAAGCTTTCTTCAGGCTTTTGCATCTCCGTTTTTCAAAATTCGGCGCGAAGGTAGTGACAAAAATGCGAACTGCCAAATTTTTTCACGGTAATGTAACGAGCGAGCCTGCTTTCTGAAGAAACGAGGGGGTGTAGTAGTTCATGAATCCGCCCAGCGAGGTGAAGGTCATCTCGCCGAAGACGATGCGTCCGCCGGTGTTGTAGAGGTCGACGCGTACGAGGGGGAAGGGTGCTGCGAGGGTCTCGGCAATGTGTATCATGTCGTCGAGACGGGGTGGCGGGGGCATGGGGCTGCCTTCGAGGTAATGGTCGTTGTAGAGGCCGTACTCGGGATGGGGGTTCCACGCCGTGTCGTAGGTGAGCAGCTCGGACTTGTTGGCTCCCTTGCGGTTGGTGCAGGTGAGGATGTAGTGGGCCTTGCCGTTGAAGCACCAGAACTTATAGTCGATGAGGGATGAGGAGTAGCGGCTGGACCACTCGTCGTTCATCAGCAGGGCCTCGGCGATGACGCGCGGCCGGATGCGCGAGTAGTGGAGGTTGCCCTCGGCCAGGCCGTATGTCTCGCTGAGGGTGTGGCGGAAGACGTCGCGCACGTGGTCGGTGTCGAGCTGGCTCTTGTCGCGCACGATGATGCCGTCGCCCGAGCCGTGCGTAGCCTTCAGGACGAACTGCTCGGGCAGCGTCGCGAAGTCCATGTCGTCAGCCGAGTCCCACACGCCGTAGAGGGTGTTGAGGATATGTCCCAGCCCGCGCTCTTCGACGTATGCCCGGACGCCGTACTTGTCGGTCAGCTGTGTCCAGGCGGAGGTGTCGGTATAGAGGGAGAGGTACTGAATCTTCTCGTTGAGGTCCGAGGGGTGTTTCAGGTTTATGGGTTTATGGAATCGCAGCAGGTAGCGTATGCGCACCAGCAGGACAGGCCATCTCCGTCCTACGGCAGCAGCGATTCGTTTCATCAGTTTCTTCATTTTCAGAGTGCCTCTTCGAGGCAGAAATTATTCAAAAATTAAAGTACAAAATTTCACAAAATAATGCGCCCTCTTGTCATTCGGCGTGCGAAGCCATCGCCGCAAAAAATAATTAACTTCGTTTATTCTTGTCGCGACTCGGCATAGCCCAAACAAGTTTGACTCTGCTCTCGCTGCTCCAAGAATTCGTATAATTCGTAAAATTCGTAGTGAAAAAAGTGGTTCGAGCGCAAAACATTTTTTCTTAATTCTTAATTCTTAACTCTTAATTAGAATAAATGCCGAGTTTCTGCAGCAGTTCGTCGTTGAGGACGGCGTTCACATCGTATAGGCGTGCGTGTTCGAGGGCCGTCTTCCTCATGGGTTTGAGGATGGAGGGGTCTTCGATGACGCGTTGCATGATGTCCGTCAGGGCGTCGTTGTCGCCCACGGGGAAGAGCAGTCCGCACCGTCCGTTGCCGATAATCTCCTCGGCATAGCTCCAGTTGGAGGCTATCACGGGCAGCGCGGCCATAGCGGCATCGGCTATCACGCCGGGGAAACCCTCGGTGGGGTGCATGGTGGGGAACAGCATGGCGTCGTACGACGACAGCTGCCTGTAGCCCCCGGCATCGTCGAGGGGCAGGAAGCCGCGATAGCGCACGCCGGGCAGCGCCTCGCACGCCGGCAGGAAGCGCTCTTTCACCTCGGCGTCCACACGGCCGTAGAAGTCAATCTCGTAGCGCCCCTGAAGCCCCCGTTCGTTCAGCTGACGTGCCGACTCGAGGATGTGGAAGATGCCCTTCAGCTCAGTCAGGCGCGAGAGGAACACAAAGCGCACGACGCGTCCGCTGTGAGGGGGCACCGAGAGGTTGGGGACATAGCGGACAGCCTTGAAATTATAGAGGCGCAACGTGTTGTCGAGCCCCACCTCGTGGTAGAGCTCGGCTACCCTGTCGGCCTCGACGATAATCCGCTCCAAGCGGCGGAAGGGTGATGCCTTGTAGATGCCCTGCTTGATTTTCACCGGTGTGTAGCCGCCAATCATGAAGTAGTAGATGCGGCTTCTGAGGGGCAGCGACGTCGTGAGGCGGACGAGGCGATAGGCGCTGACGTTCGACGTGGAGATGACGATGTTCGCGTAGCGGCGGAAGAGGAGCAGGGCGAGCACACGGCAGAGTATCAGCGGGTTTTTCTTCCAGCGCTGCGTATCGACATAGTCCACGCGCTGCAGCTTCGACTGGAAGAACGAGAGCAGATAGCGGTTCTTCACCGCATCGCCTGCCTGCGCCACATTCGGATAGTCCAGGGCTCCTATGAAAAATAAATCTCTCATTGATTTACGTTTTGGTCATTTGCAATTTCTCCGTCGGGCGTCGGGCTGGCTGTCCGCACAAACCTCAGGTATTTCAGGTAGAGCGTCACGGCATAGACCGTCGAGCTGAGGACGGCGGTCAGGATGGCGCCTTCGATGTTCCAGAGCCACACCAGCAGCACCGAGCCGACAATCTTCACCGCGCCGCAGGCAAAGCTGCTGTCGCGGATGCTCCTCCCCTGCCCGTGCGAGCCCAGGAAGCGGTTCACCATATCGCCGAGGCCGTGTACGCTGAAGCCCAGGGCGAGCCATGCCGCGTAGGGGGCGACGACGCGGTACTCGGCGTTGTAGAGGCTGACGACGGGGCCTATCAGCACCACAAAGCCGAGGCACGACAGCACGGTGATGCCCAGCGTCACCAGCATCACGCGCCGCGGGATGCACGGCTCGTGGACGAACTGCTTGAAGAACGTCGTGCCGACGATGCCGGGCAGATAGGCGATGGGCTGGGCAAGCGACAGCGCCAGCGTGAAAAAGCCCACCTCGGCATTGTTGTCGTTGAAGATGCCGAGGGTGACGCCGGACAGGTAGTTGGTGGCCACCATGGCCAGCGAGCCCAGATAGAGGTGGATGCCGTAGGAGCGGTTCTCCTGCCGCAGGTCGGCATAGAGGGGTCTAAGGTTCCGGAACGAGGGACGTGTGGAGGCGACGATGGCCACCAGCACAGCCGAGCAGATGCCCCAATGGAGCCAGAGGACGGTGCGGCTGTCGGCACCCCAGCGGCGATAGACCAGCAGCGCCACGGGGATGAAGCAGAGCACAGGCAGCATCCGCGCCATAGCCAGACGGCCTATGTAGTTGTCGCCCTGCGCCGTGGTGTTCATATAGTTCGTCAGCAGCGGATAGAAGCAGACGGGCAGCGAGCAGAAGAACAGCGCGCGCAGCTCGGGCTTAGCGCCATGCAGCAGACCCGCCGACGCCGTCCCTATCAGCAGCAACGCTGCCGACAGACCCAGACAGCCAATGAGCATGCCGCGGATGCGGGCGCTGCGGACACGGTCGTTCGAGAGGGCCAGCAGACGGCTGCCGGACATGTACCAGCCGAACAGCACCACCCACGACAGCAGCTGAATGATGTTCATCACGTAGCGCACGTTGCCATACGACACCGTGTCCAGCACATCGGTATTGACCTTCGACGCCACGAAGTTCAGCACAGCCCCCATGAACGTGGCTGCGTAAAGCATCATTACCTGCCTACGGTTCTTGCTCATCTCTGT
>JAILEU010000081.1 GCA_024697785.1 Bacteroidaceae bacterium
CCTCTGCGCTTTCCGTTCTTGATGGTGTGCAGCGTCTTGCACACAGGGCATTTCTTCTTGTTCATACTAACTCTTTAATCAGTTTTTGACTGACCGCAAAGTTAATATCTACAAGGGCTTAAAAAGGGTATCACCCTGCAAGATAAGCTATTGACAACTTTTGAACGTCGATTTTTCGCTGAAACGTTTCAACCGATGTAACTTGTATGATTATCAGCCCATACAGTGGTGTTCCACCCTGCAAAATGAGCTATTGGCCGAAACAAAAATGGGACAGAAAGGTGTCCAAATCCGCTTTTTCAGGCCTCGAAAGACAGCAAAAAAACCCAGTTCCGATGTTTTTTCCCCATCCTTTGCGCACACGTCAGCGACGCAGAATTGCAGTATTCCGTCATCAAATGGAAGGAAACGTGCGTCATGATGGCCAGTCTTGTGGGCGAATCAAGTTTTTTTTTGTAATTCCAGGCAACTAATCTCACAGCCCAGTGGGCTAATCTGCCAGCCCAGTGGGCTAATCTGCCAGCCCAAGCATCTGGCGACGCAGATAAAGCATCTGGCAAAAATATTGTCCCAAAAATCGTGGCTTCTTACTCCCAGACCTTCTGGTTGAGGGAGGCCTCGACGGCATCCTCCACGTCGTCAGGGAGAGCGTGGAAGAAGTCGATACCCGTGAGGTTCTCTACTTCGTCGATAGAGCGGGCATCGTCCATAAACTGTCCGTTGCCGGCCTTGTTGTCCATGATGAAACCGATGGCTTCGTAGGTTTTGCCCTTCGGCACAAGCACCACCTTGAAGAAGGCGTCGGGCACCGTGACGTGGTTCCGGCCAATGGTTTTAGGCTCGCGTGAGGTGACAACGGGACCGGTGACAATCCAAGCACGTCCGTACTTGCGTGCCCAACGACGGCAGGCTATCTCGAGGTCGTTCCAGTCGCCTTTGTTGAGGTTGTGGTTCTGGGGACAGATGTTTGTCAGATAGAAACAGGCGTCCATCGCCTCCTTGCTCCATTTCATGTCGCCGGCAGGTGCCATGTGACCACGGTCGTAGCCGGTGTGGCTGTAATCGGCAAACTTAGCCTGACGTCCTTTCAGCGTCGGATCGACGTCGAAATAGTCCGTACGCTCGACGTCGCCCCGCGTCTCCTCTTTCGTCAGCTCATAGGCTACCCAGTTAGGGATGAGCCAGCTCTGGTTGTAGGAGATGCGGAAGCCCTCGTGCTCCAGCATGCGCTCGCCACTACGGGGAACCTCCAGACGGGGCGTCTCCAGAAGAACTTCTGTAGAGGGGACATCAGCAGAGGATGATGCCGAAGACGGCTTTGCGACGGGCTGATAGAAGTCAGACGCCTGCTTTTCAGCCGACGAAGGGGAGTTGCCGCATGCCGTCAGCAAGAGACATAGAAGAGGGATGCACCCGGCTTTTATACGATTCATCAGAACAAGTAGTTAAATCCTATATTCGTCCAGAGGCCCGTGCCGTCGTTGGCGCTGAAGGCACGTGCTGCCTCGAAAGAGATGACCATGTTGTGGTTCATGACCAGCTTCAGGCCGCATCCCGCCGTGCAATGGAGGTGTTCTTTCTCGCCGCTATAGTACACATGGTTTATCAGCATTTCGGGATTGCCCATGTATCGTGCCGCCTCCTGTTTTCCAAGGAGGTGAGTTTTAATGACCTGTCCACAGTCGAAGAAGGGATTAAAGGCAAGTCCCCAGTTCTGGTTGATGAAACGGAACTCCAGGGCGCGCCAACGCAGCTCGGCGTTGAGCAGGGCAAAGCCGTCGCCGATGACGCCGTTGCGATGGATGCCGCGCACAGAGGCGTTACCGCCCAGCCCCTCGGTGTACATCTTGCGGAAGAACATCGAGTTCATGTTGTTCATGAAATAGAAGGGGACATTACCGAAGAGGGTATATTGCGCTCCGACACGGTAGGCAAACGTCAGCTTATCGCCCACGACGGGGACATACTGGCTGCCCATGAAGAGAATGCCGCCGTTGGTATGGTTGTAGGTGTCGGTACGGTCGAGCAGGTCGGGGGCATAGTAGAAGGTGGCCTCGATGTTGAAGCCCCGCGTGGGGTCGCTGTCGTGGTCACGGGTGTCGTAGGTGATGCCGGCCTTGAGCTGCGTGACGTTACCGCCCTCGGCCTCCTCGGGACGGATGAGGCCGCGGCCGCGGTAGAGGTTGTAGAGCGTCACTTGGCTGTCATACCACCCCAGCTTGTCGGCATCGCCGCCCGCCAGCTTCTCGCGGTTGATGTCGCCCGTCTTGATGTTATAATAGGCCAGTCCTGCCGTCCAGTTCAGTCCGCCGACAATCTTCTTCTGCATGCTGACGACGGCGCGGAACTGGTTGCGCGACATCCAGTTGGCCACGCTCTTTCGGCCGTCAGAGACCTGTGTGGGCACGAGTATGTTCCGTCCATACATGGTAACGTCCGAGACGAAAGCCATATCGGGCGTGAAGGGTGAGGCAAAGCCGTTGAACCCGTAGAACTCGAACTTAGGAGCGTTGAAGTAGGTGACGTCGAAAAAGAGCTTGCCGTCGGGGATGAGGGTCTTGAAGTCGCCGTAGCAACGCAACACGCTGGAGCCCTTGGTGTACGTGCTGGCCTCAACGTTGATTTTGTAGTCGTAGGAGGGATAGCGCGTGCCGTCGCCATAGTTGAAGATGTCGCAGCAAAGGCCATACTGAAAGCCAAGGTCGCTGTCGAAGCCCACCACAGGCAGGGGGCCGAAATTCCAGCCTTTCTTGATGATTTCCTTGTCGCTAATGGAGCGTGTCGTTTCCTGCGCCGACAAAGCGGACGATACCAAAGCGGCTAACGCCAAAAGAGTCAAAATCTTCTTCATATTGCTTATTGTTTTTGTTATTCTAAAAAAAAGAAGTTCAAGGACGTGTCTCGCCTTCGAGATAACGTTGCAGGACAAGCTGTTCGCCATCGAACGTGGCAAAGGTGAACTTATCCACCCAATCGCCGAGAATCAGCATCCGGCATTCGTCGCTGAGAGGAAGGTCCAGCTCGATATGGCGATGGCCATAGAGGAAAAAGTTGATTTCGGGATGGCTCTTCAGATAGTTTTTCGAATAGACCACCAGCGGTTCGTTTTCCTCGCCCTTATACTCGGGCTGCCCTTCGCGTTCGTGCTTACGGCGGCTGCCCGCTGCCCATTTCAGACCAAGACGCACGCTCCAGTCGGGATGGAGCAGATAGAAGGCCCGCTGGCACAGACGGTTGTGGAACACACGGCGGAGGAAGCGGAATTTCCTGTCCCCCTCGTCGCCCAGCCCATCGCCGTGGGCCATGTAGAACACCTTGCCCTCGATGTCCACCGTGTAGGGCTCGTAGTGCATGATGACGCCACACTCGCGCTTCAGGTAATTGTGGCACCAGAGGTCGTGATTGCCGATGAAGAAATGGACCTCGACGCCGCTGTCCGTCAGCTCAGCCAGCTTGCCAAGAAAACGCACATGTCCTTTTGGCACCACGTAGCGGTATTCAAACCAATAGTCGAACATGTCGCCCAACAGATAGACGGCCGAAGCCTTCGTCTTGATGCTGTCAAGGAAGCGTACCAGACGACGTTCTCTTGTGCGATTCCAGCGAAGGGCACGGCAGCCGAGGTGTGCATCAGAAAGAAAGTAAATCATAGCTTTATTCTCTTTATGCGTTTAGAGTCAATCGACATCGAAGCCAAGTTCGAGCTTGGCCTCTTCGCTCATCATGTCTTTGTCCCACTCAGGCTCAAAGACCAGGTTGACGGTAGCCGCCGTAACGCCCCCGACGCCTTCCACCCGCAGACGGACGTCCTCCATGATGAAGTCGGCAGCGGGGCAGTTGGGCGCTGTGAGGGTCATGTCAATCTCCACACGGGCATCGGCCAGCACCTCAATGCGGTAGATGAGCCCGAGGTCGTAGATATTAACCGGGATTTCAGGATCATAGACAGTCTTCAGAACCTCTACGATGCGCTCTTGCAGTTGATATTTTTCTTCTTCTGACATAGTTGGATTTCATCCTTCTTTTTTTCGCCATGCCAAAGCCTAAACAAGATTTGGCTTAACTAAAAAGTTCTATATCCTTCCTTCGTCGGCATAGCTGTAGTAGCCCGAGGTAGTAAAAATAACATGATCGACCAGCCGAATGTCCATCAGGCTTGCCGCGTCCTTGACTTTCCGGGTTAGCAGGTCGTCCTGACGGCTGGGACGGAGGCTGCCTCCGGGATGATTGTGGCATAGGATAAAACTGGAAGCCTTGTTGATGAGCGCCTCCCGAAGGACGACACGCACATCGACCAACGTTTCGGAGAGCCCACCCTTGCCTATGAGCGCATTCTTGATGACACGCGATGCCTGATTAAGCAAAAGGGCATAGCTGTGTTCGGTTGCCTCGTCACAGAGAAGCGGGTAGTAATATTCATACACCTGCTGCGCCGACTTGATGACAGGCTGCTCTGTGCGATGGGTGACGCGGCGGTTGCCCAGCTCGCAAGCGGCAAGGATGCTGATGGCCTTGGCCGGGCCGATGCCCGAGAATGCCGTCAGTTCCTCCATCGACATCCGTCCCAGACGAAGCAAGCTGTCGTCGCAGCTCTTCATCACCCGCTGCATGAGCGTCACGGCATCCTCATTGGCATTTCCAGAACCGATGAGGATAGCCAGCAGCTCGGCATTCGAGAGAGACGTTGCGCCGTTCCGCATCATCTTCTCGCGCGGACGGTCGTCCTCGGCCCATTGGTTGATATTCAGCTTTCCGCTCATGCACGTATTGGTACAAAATCAAGCCTTGTCTCCGAAAAAACAAGGCTCGCAATTTTCACATGCCGGACGGGTTACGCCTTTACGCGACCTACATAAGAACCGTCGCGGGTGTCGATCTCGACAAATTCGCCCTCATTAATAAAAAGAGGAACGCGTACCTCGGTGCCCGTCTCCAGCTTGGCAGGTTTCAGGGTGTTGGTAGCCGTGTCGCCCTTGAGGCCCGGCTCGGTGTAGGTCACCTGCAGCACCACCTTGATGGGCAGTTCGCCGAAGAGCACATCGCCCGTGGTGGCGTTGGTGACAACCTCGATTTCCATACCCTCCTTCAGATATTCCACGCCGGTGATGACATCGCCGTTCAGGGTGATCTGCTCGAACGTCTCCTGGTTCATCAGCACATAGCCCATATCGTCCTGATAGAGATACTGATAGGGACGACGCTCTACGCGCACATCGTTCAGCTTGAAGCCAATCTGGAACGTGCGCTCCAGCACGCGGCCGTTGACGACGTTCTTCAGCTTCGTACGTACGAAGGTGTTGCCCTTGCCGGGTTTCACATGCAGGAAGTCGATGCAGAAGTAAAGCTGGCCCTCCAAGTCGATGCAGGTGCCGATTTTAATGTCTTGACAAAGAATCATAATTTATCGCTTTTTATTGTTAATGATAGGTTCGTCTCTGAAAACGGCTACAAAAATAGGCTGTTTAGCGGAAAAAACCAAAAAAAACACGAAAAAAAAGCAGCATTTTTTGGCTATTTCAAAAAAAGGCTCTAATTTTGCAGCCCAAATTGAGGAAAACAAGATAACAAAATCAAAAAAACGAGAATATGAAAAGGACATTTCAGCCCTCTCTGAGAAAGAGAAAGAACAAGCACGGATTCCGTGAGAGAATGGCTACTGCCAATGGCCGTCGCGTGCTGGCCGCCCGCCGCGCAAAAGGTCGCAAGAAACTGACTATTTCCGACGAATTCAACGGAGTACGCAACAAGAAGTAATTCGCCGCGCAGCCCATCCAAGGGTAATGAGACAAGAAGTAATGGTTTTTTTCGGGCCGTTACTTCTTTTTTTATAAAGAAACCCGTATCTTTGCTCCCCCAATTATTCTCACGGACAATGAAGGAAAAAGAATCGCAAAAGAACGCCCCCATGAGGCGTAGCATCTTCTGGCTGAACATCGTGGCCATGCTGGCGGTGGTGGTGCTTGCTGTCTTCCTCACCTTCCGCTGGATGAACGCCTACACCCAGCACGGCAAGGCCATACTGGTGCCTGATGTCACGGGCATGGACGAGGCTGACGCCATGTCGGCACTAAGCGCCAAAAGCCTGAAGGGCATCTCCTACGACAAGACGTACGTCAAGGGCGTGCCGGTCGGCGTGGTCGTATCGCAACGTCCGTCCTCCGACGCCAAGGTCAAGCGCGGACGCGCCATCTACCTGACGCTCAGTTCGGGCAACGAGCCCATGGTGACCATGCCCGATATTGCCGACAACAGTTCGCTCCGGCAGGCTACGTCCCAGCTGAAGGCTGCGGGCTTCAACCTGCTGCCCAACGACACCATACGCGGCGAGGCCGACTGGGTCTATAAAGTACTCTACAACGGCAAGGAGCTCCACGGTGGCGACCTCGTGCCCGAGGGGGCATCCATCACCCTTGTCGTCGGCAACGGCAGGAAAGACCAAGACGAGAACAAACCCGAGCCCACTCTCGATGACAACTGGTTCTGACGAAGAAGACATCCTCTACGAGCGCCACCGAATCGAAGTGGACAAGGGACAGGAGCAGATGCGCATCGACAAATACCTGATGATGCACATCCCCAACGTTTCACGCACCCGCATCCAGCAGGCTGCCGAGTTCGGCTACCTGCGCGTGGGCGACCAACCCGTCAAAAGCAACTACAAGATAAAGCCCGGCGACCTCATCACCGTCATGATGAACCGCCCTCCCATTGAGGGCAAGATTGAGCCGGAAGAGATTCCCATCGACATCGTCTATGAGGACGATGACCTCCTGGTTGTCAACAAGCAGGCGGGGCTGTGCGTCCACCCTGGCGTCGGAAACTGGACGGGAACTCTCGTCAACGCCATCGCCTGGCACCTGAAAGACGACCCCGACTACGACCCTAACAACCCCGACATAGGCCTCGTCCACCGCATCGACAAGGACACCTCAGGCCTGATTGTCGTCGCCAAAACGCCCGATGCCAAGACATCACTCGGCCGTCAGTTCTTCGACAAGACCACCCGCCGCCAGTACAACGCCCTGGTGTGGGGAATCATCAACGACGACTCTGGCACCATCCGCTCCCAGATAGCCCGCGACGTAAAGGACCGCCAGCGCTTTGCCGTTTACGACGACCCCGATATCGGCAAAAGCGCCGTCACCCACTACACCGTCCTCGAACGGCTCGGCTACGTCACCCTCGTACAATGCCAGCTTGAGACAGGACGCACCCACCAGATCCGCGTCCACATGAAGCACATCGGTCACCCGCTCTTCAGCGACGAGCGCTACGGAGGCTGCGAGATTCTCAAGGGCACCACCTCGGGCTCCTACCGCCAATTTGTACAGGGCTGCTTCGAAGTCTGCCCACGACAGGCGCTCCATGCACGCACCCTTGGCTTTGTCCATCCGCGCACAGGCGAGGAGATGTTTTTCGACTCCCCCCTGCCGCCCGACATGTCGCTCCTGCTCGACCGCTGGCGTAACTACACGTCCAACCGCGCCATTTGACAACGCTCATCCCCAGAAAAGACTGTAATCCTGATTACTCCCCATAAAGAAACGTATGAAAAGAACCATTGCCATTGTCGCCGGAGGCGACTCATCTGAATACCACGTATCCCTTCGTTCGGCCGAAGGGCTCACATCGTTCATGGACAAAGAGCGCTACGAGCTCTGGACGGTCGTCATCCACGGTACCGACTGGCACGCTTGCCTGCCCGACGGCGGCCAGGCACCCATCGACCGTAACGACTTCAGCTTCCGTTACGACGGACGCCACATCTGCTTCGATTACGCCTACATCACCATACACGGCACGCCGGGCGAGAACGGTCTGCTCGAGAGCTACTTCGAGCTCATCCGTCTTCCCTACTCCACCTGCACCCCGCTCATCTCGGCCATGACGTTCAATAAGTTTGTCCTCAACCAATACCTGCGTGGATTTGGCGTCCGTGTGGCCGAGTCACTTACGCTGAAGAAGGGCCGTTCCGTCAGCGACGACGATATCATCGACCGCATCGGACTGCCCTGCTTCGTCAAGCCCACTTGCGGCGGCAGCAGCTTCGGCACCACGAAAGTCAAGACGCGCGCCGAGCTCCAGCCTGCCATTGCCGAGGCCCTCAAAGAGGCCGACGAGGTGATGGTGGAGGCCTTCATGCAAGGCACAGAAATCACCTGCGGATGCTATAAGACACGTAAGAACAGCGTCGTCTTCCCCATCACCGAGGTGGTGAGCGAAGACGAATTCTTCGACTACGACGCCAAGTACAACGGCCGTGTCAGCGAAATCACCCCCGCCCGCATCCCCGAGGACACCGCCGAGCGTGTCCGCAAGCTCACCTCGGCCATCTACGACATCCTCTCCTGCCGCGGCATCATCCGTATCGACTACATCATCACCGAGGACGAGACACTCAACCTCCTTGAAATCAACACCACGCCCGGCATGACAGCCACCAGCTTCATTCCCCAGCAGGTACGTGCCGCCGGGCTCGACATCAAGGACGTCCTCACAGACATCATCGAGGACTCGTTTAATTAATTGAGTTAGAAGTTAGAGGTTTGGGGTTAGAGGCAATAGTCCTTGCGCAGCCAAACAGAGATCAGAGGTCAGAGGCCAGAGGATGTGTCCATGCGCAGCCAAATCGTAAATAGTAAATCGTCAAATAGTAAATAAAAAAATGAACTTAAATAGGATTGACTTTACGGATATGCGGCCCTTTGAGCCGGAAGAACTGCCTGCAGCCTACGATGAGCTGCTCGCCGACGCCACTTTCTGCCGCGTCGCCACCTCTGTCTTTCCCGACATCCCTTTGGAGCACATCGCACACACGATGCGTGGCTGCCACACCTGCATGGAGTTTCAGGCCGCTTTCTGCAAGCCATTCCTCAAAGGACTTGTCGCCCGCTGTGCCAATGGTCTTAGCGGCGATTTCTCCGCCGTCAATCCTACTCCCGAACGGCAGAACTTCACCTACATCAGCAACCACCGCGACATCGTGCTCGACTCTGGCCTGCTGGACCTGCTGCTCATCGAGCAAAACCTTTCCACCGTGGAGATTGCCATTGGCGACAACCTCCTCATCTACCCTTGGATTAAGACATTGGTACGCATCAACCGCAGCTTCATCGTCACCCGCTCGGGCGGCATCCACGATATTCTCCACGCCAGCCAGCGCCTCTCGGCCTATATCCACCACACGTCCGCCGTCAAGCAGACGCCCATCTGGATAGCCCAGCGCGAAGGACGCTCAAAAGACTCGTCGGACGAGACGCAGGAGAGCCTGCTCAAGATGTTCGTCATTTCCGGCACGGGCACCAACCGCGAGCGGCTGAAAGACATCAACCTCACCCCCCTCGCCATCAGCTACGAGTACGACCCCTGCGACTACCTGAAGGCACAGGAGTTCCAGCTGAAGCGCGACATCCCGGGCTGGCATAAGTCGCAGGCCGACGACCTCATCAACATGCGCACAGGCATCTTCGGCTGGAAGGGACACATCCACTATCAGGCTGCCCCTTGCATCAACGAATTCCTCGACACGCTCCCTGACGACATGCCGAAACCCGACTTCTTTGCTACCGTAGCCCGACACATCGACAACGCCATCTACCGCGGCTACCGTCTCTACCCTGCCAACTACATCGCCCTCGACCTACTCAAAGAAAGCCGGCAAACAAAACAGCCGGCGGACAAAGGGCAAGCCCATTATTCGCCGGCCGAACGCGAAGCGTTTGATACTTATTTAGAGGGGCAAATAGCGAAGGTCCAGCTCAAAAAGCCCGACGTGCCTTTCCTCCGCCATAAGCTGTTGGAGATGTACGCCAATCCTGCCCTTCACCAGCTCAGCCTAAAAGGACAGGAATAAACGCGTCTGCCCTATTTTCTCAAGTGCTTCTGGTTTCCCTGAATGATGATGCCGCGCGTTTCGTCCGTAGCGGGTATTCCATTTACACGATAGGCCTGTCCGTTAGCTGGCGTGGCTGGCTCGACTGGCAACATACCAACGGCACCCTTCTTCGCCGCAAACTCAGCACGTGCCTTCTTCATCTGTTCCATAAACGCCTCGCTGGTGTGCAGTTTGGCATAGGCAACCGACGCGGCCAGGCGTCCGGCATCCACATCGCTTTGCCAATGGGCACCCACGATGACACGGCTCTCGCCGTACATATAGCCTCGGGCCATGATGGTATCAGCACGGTCGGGATTGATTTCCGAAAGCAGCAAGGCTGAGCTCCATCCAAGAATGGTGTGGCCTGAGGGATAGGAGCCGTTCTTCGACAGAGACTCCTCGTCGTCGGGCGTCAGCGTATGCTCATTGAAGCGCATGAAGGGGCGCTTGCGCATGTAGTATTTCTTGGGGAACGTGCAGATGCTGTCGCAGGTGGCGGTGCCGTCGCGAAGCACACGGTAAATCTCGGGAGTTTCCTCGAAGGAGATCTGCATACCGAAGGGCTCGCTGAACTCGCGGATGATGCACTCCAGTCCATATTCAGCATCGCGGATAGCAATGGCGCTACGCTCGGGGTCGAGGCGCATGGTCTTGCCCCACATGTACTGCATGATGTCGTGGGTGAACAGGGCACCTATTGTGTCGGGAGGAGCTGGCAGGAACCGCAGCATGTCGGGCATGTCTGCCGTAGTGAAATAGGCCTGGACGGGCTCTTCGTTCTAAGCCGCAACAGTCATAGCGCCGCAAAAGGTAAGGATGGCGACGAACATCCACAGTCTGAACTGATTGGTGAATTATGTTCTGTTCATAGTGTTATGGAAAGGAGATTGTTATTTTGCTACGGCGACGGAGCGGACCTCGCGGATGACGGTGATCTTCACCTGTCCCGGGTAGGTCATCTCGTCCTGAATCTTCTTGGCGATTTCGCCGGAGAGGGCCTCGGTGGTAGCGTCGTCAATCTTGTCGGCACCAACGATGACGCGCAGCTCGCGTCCGGCCTGGATAGCATAGGTCTTGGTGACGCCCGGGTAGGACATAGCGATGTTCTCAAGGTCGTTGAGTCGCTTGATGTAGGCTTCGACAATCTCGCGGCGGGCGCCAGGACGGGCGCCGCTGATGGCGTCGCAGACCTGCACAATGGGAGCAAGCAGCGAGGTCATCTCCACCTCGTCGTGGTGGGCACCGATGGCGTTACAGATGTCGGGTTTCTCCTTGTACTTCTCGGCAATCTTCATGCCGTAGAGGGCGTGCGGCAGCTCGGTGTCCTCGTCGGGCACCTTGCCGATGTCGTGGAGCAGTCCGGCACGCTTGGCTTTCTTGGGGTTCAGGCCAAGCTCGGCAGCCATGACGCCGCAGAGGTTGGCGGTCTCGCGGGCGTGCTGCAGGAGGTTCTGTCCGTAGCTCGAGCGGTACTTCATCTTACCGACCAGACGGACAAGGTCGGGATGGAGGCCGTGGACGCCGAGGTCGATGGTGGTGCGCTTACCGGTCTCGACAATCTCTTCCTCGAGCTGCTTCTGCACCTTGGCCACGACCTCCTCGATGCGTGCGGGGTGGATGCGGCCGTCGGCCACCAGCTGATGGAGGGCCAGACGGGCAGTCTCGCGGCGCAGAGGGTCGAAGCCGCTGATGACGATGGCCTCGGGGGTGTCGTCAACCACGATCTCAACGCCACAGGCGGCTTCGAGGGCGCGGATGTTACGGCCCTCACGGCCGATGATGCGACCTTTCATCTCGTCGTTCTCGATATGGAAGACGGTGACGCTGTTCTCGATGGCCGTTTCGGTGGCGATGCGCTGGATGGTCTGGATGACGATGCGCTTGGCCTCTTTGTTGGCTGAGAGCTTGGCCTCTTCCATGATCTCGTTGACATACGAGGCGGCATCGGTCTTAGCCTCTTCCTTGAGCGACTCGACAAGACGCTCTTTGGCCTGGTCGGCTGAGAGTCCGCTGATGGATTCGAGCTTCAGGCGCTCCTGCTGCTGCATGTGCTCGAGCTCTTCCTTGCGATGTTCGACGACCTGAAGCTGATTGTCGAGGTTCTCGCGGATGGCGTCGGCCTCCTTGCTGCGGCGCTGGAGCTCGTCCTGACGCTGGTTGAGCTGCTGCTCGCGCTGTTTGAGACGGCTTTCGGCCTGCTGAATTTTCTGGTTGCGGATGCCAACCTCCTTCTCCAGCTCGGCTTTTTTGTTGAGGAACTTCTCCTTCACTTCGAGGAGTTTGTTTTTCTTGATGACTTCAGCCTCAGCCTCGGCCTCTTTCAGGACGGCTTTATACTTCGACTTCGAGCCCATGAAAAAGATGAGATACACGATGAGCGCGCCGACCACGAGGCCTGCCACGGCTGCAATAATAACTATTGTTACTGTCATAATGATTGTCTGTTATTTTTGTTATTCTATTGGTTATTGTTTTCTTAAATCCTTAAACCCTTAAACCTCTTAAACCCTTAAACCCTTAAACCTCTAAACTCTTAAACCTCTAAACCCATAAACCGTTCTACTCTTCCTCCTTCGCGAGATAGTCTGTCAGAAGGCTGATGGACTGCTCGAGGCGTTCGGCAAACGGGGCGGTGTCGTTAAGGTGTTTTTTCTCAAGGTTCATGTATGCGTTGTGGAGGGCCACCATAGCAAGATACTGTTCTTTGCTGAGTCCGGGAAAGGTCTCACGATAGCGGTTCAGCATATCGTTTATCATGCGGGCGGCGTCGCGGTAGAGCTGTTCATCGCTGCGGGGGATGTACAGCGGATAGTTGACGTCGCCTATCAGCAATCGTATTCTCTGTCTGTCGTCCATCGTCGGTCAGGGGTTTTGCTATACCTTATTATATATATAGGACTATGCCGGCAAAAGCTATGCGTTGAGCAGCGCTATGCAACGGTCCACTTCGCGCACCAGACGGGTGAGTCGCTCGCGTGTGCCACCGATATCGTCCACGTCGATGCCTTCGAGCACGCGACTCGCCTTGAGGTTCTTATAGGATGTTTCCAGACGAGCGAAATCACCGCGAGACCTCGCCAGGTCAGCCTCAGCATCAGCCAAGCGGTCACGCAGCCCAAGGTTTTCGGCCTTGAGGGCTTCGTGACGTTCGATGAGCTGGCGGAGCTTCTCTTCGAAAGCCTCAAAACGTGTTTCGTCGTCGTGAGTCATTTATATTTACTATTTTTCAATTTACGATTTACTATTTATTTTTCAATTTGGTAATTTTTCAATTTCACGTTACATCGCACCCTAAATAACTAAATAATCCAATCGTAAATTAATAGTAAATCGTAAATCGTCAAATCGTAAATAATCCGGGATTGTCAAATCGGAATTATTTCTTTTTTTCCTCAGGCTGCTGGGTGGGGCGTTTCTCCTTCTTGGCCAGGCGCACGACGTTATAGACGAACTCTGTCATCCAGTCGGCCGAATAGCCCAGCTGCTGCTGCAGGTGGCGCACGATGCCCACGGTCTTATACGTGGCCTCGTCCTTCCACTTGTTCTTCGTCAGGATGTCGCTGATGGTCTGCTCCGTCAGGGCATGGAGGGCTTTCTTCATGAAGCCGGGCGTGCGGAACTTCCACTTCATCAGGTTGCCCACGAGCATCATCAGGTTCTCGTTGAACTGCTGGAAGCGCAGGAAGTAGCCGTTGACGTCGTTGACGTTGCGGCAGTTCTTCTTGATGGACGTGTCTATCTCCTTGAAGAAGTTCTCGCTGATGTCATAGATCTGCATGAGCATCTTCTTGCAGCGCGACTTCTCGGCCAGGCCAAGCTTGTTGTTCTGCGTGGGTACCTTCAGCGAGCGCTTGAACATGGCCAGGTCGGGCAGCATGTTGATGTTGGTGATGCCGATGTTCGACGCCATGACAGCCTGGTAGTACACTCGGATGAGCACCATGAAGTCCTCCATGGTGCCCACCTTGATTTTCTCTTCGGCATTCTTCTTGCCGAACAGTCTGGTGAATAGGTTCATTTTTCTGTTTCCTTCGTTTTACTCCCACTCGATGGTGCCGGTGGGTTTGGGTGTCAGATCGAAGAGGACTCGGTTGACACCCTTCACCTCGCTGACGATGCGGGCGGTGATGTGCTGCAGTAAATCAAAAGGAACATTCTCGACGGTAGCCGTCATAGCGTCGCGGGTGTTCACCGCGCGGATGATGACGGGCCACTCCCACGAGCGCTTGTCGTCCTTGACACCCGTTGAGCGGAAGTCGGGTACGATGGTGAAGTACTGCCATACCTTGCCTTCGAGGCCGTTCTTGGCAAACTCCTCGCGCAGAATGGCGTCCGACTCGCGCACGGCTTCCAGACGGTCGCGGGTGATGGCACCTGTGCAACGCACGCCCAGGCCGGGGCCGGGGAACGGCTGGCGATAGACCATGTTGTCGGGCAGGCCGAGCGCCTTGCCCACCACGCGTACCTCGTCCTTGAAGAGCAGCTTGATGGGTTCGACAAGTTCGAACTTCAGGTCGTCGGGCAGGCCGCCCACATTGTGA
>JAILEU010000121.1 GCA_024697785.1 Bacteroidaceae bacterium
ATTTGTAGATGCATAGAAATCCGTATTCACATTATTGCTCCATGTATCCTGTACATGATAATTATCTTCATTATATAGTTTGATATTGACCTCATCGCCATCGTTTATCACTGTAGTCAGGGCACCTTCGTCGATTTCATAGGTAACATAAATTTCATCTCCGTCTGAAGCAGTGCTTACCCCTTCCGTCAGCGAGGGACCAGAACTGAACGTACATACTTTTGTGTCTGAATCATAACTGACGTCACTTGCAGCGTAATATTACCAGTTCTTAGCTAATGGACTTTTGTACTCATCTGGCAATCCTACAGTGGTTTCGGAAGAAGACACCTCCAATGCCAAAGTACGACTGGTGGTTTTATCACCATTGTCATCCAGTCGTCCAAGGTTGATAATACGGTATGTAACAGTAAAACCCCACATTTCCCCAAACCCGACAACAAAGAGAGTGCAGAGGGTGAGTAACACTCTCTGTATAGTTGATTGATATTTTTTCGTACCCTGTTTAATAGCTAAAAACATAGTTTTTATCTTAATGCTCGTAACAATCTTTAATCATCCATTTATTGGATGCGCAAAGGTACGAAAAAAGAGCGTTTCCACATAGAGGAACGGATTAAAAAAATGTTAAATGACAAGAAATGCCCCCCCTTTCAACAAAATTATTTCGAAACAGATTGAACTTTTTAACAAAAATCGCCCTTTTTCGGCTTTCTCATGCCAAATCCACAAACGGAGCTAAAGTGCGACAAATGCAACGCAGAACATGCACAAAAAACTAAGGGCAAGTACCTGTTTCCCAGATACTTGCCATGTATTTAGCTGATTTTCAGCACTTTCCGTTTATTCTTCTACAGCGGCCTGGGCGGCGGCGAGGCGGGCGATGGGAACGCGGAAGGGGGAGCAGCTGGCGTAGTTCATGCCTATCTTGGCGCAGAACTTGACGGAGCTGGGCTCGCCGCCGTGCTCGCCGCAGATGCCCGTGCGCAGCTCGGGGCGTACCTCGCGACCCTTGCGGATGGCGTACTTGATGAGCTTGCCCACGCCCTTCTGGTCGAGCACCTGGAACGGGTCGACCTTCAGGATCTTCTTCTCCAGATAGACGGGGAGGAAGCTGGCGATGTCGTCGCGGCTGTAGCCGAAGGTCATCTGCGTGAGGTCGTTGGTGCCGAAGCTGAAGTACTGGGCCTCGGTGGCGATGCGGTCGGCGGTGAGGGCGGCACGCGGGATCTCAATCATCGTGCCTATCTCGAACTCGACCTCCACGCCATACTCGGCAAAGACCTGAGCGGCGACTTTCTTGATGATCTCCTTCTGCTGCTTGAGTTCGTAGAGGATGCCGATGAGGGGCACCATGATTTCGGGCATGGGGTTCTTACCTTCCTTCTTCAGCTCGCAGGCGGCGCTAAGGATGGCGCGGGTCTGCATGGCGGTGATTTCGGGGAAGGTGATGCCGAGACGGCAGCCACGGTGACCGAGCATGGGGTTGTTCTCGGCGAGGCTGGCTACGCGCTTGCGGATGGTCTCGATGGAGACGCCCATCTCGTCGGCCATGACCTGCTGTCCCTCGCGATCGTGGGGAACGAACTCGTGGAGGGGCGGGTCGAGCAGGCGGATGTTGACGGGGCAGCCGTCCATGGCCTCAAGGATGCCCTTGAAGTCGGCCTTCTGATAGGGGAGGAGCTTGGCAAGTGCCTTCTCGCGTCCCTCGACGGTGTCGGCGAGAATCATCTCGCGCATGGCGATGATCTTCTTGTCCTCGAAGAACATGTGCTCGGTGCGCGTCAGGCCGATGCCCTTGGCGCCGAAAGCGCGGGCCACCTGTGCATCGTGGGGCGTGTCGGCATTAGTGCGGACCTGCAGCTTGGTGTACTTGTCGCAAAGGTCCATGAGGGCCTTGAAGTCGCCGCTCAGCTCGGCAGCCTTCGTGGGCACCTTGCCGGCATAGACCTGACCGGTGGAGCCGTTGAGCGAGATGTAGTCGCCCTCCTTGTAGGTGACGCCTTCGATCTCGACGGTCTTGGTCTTGTAGTTGACGTTGATGGCTCCGGCGCCGCTGACGCAGCACTTGCCCATGCCGCGGGCGACGACAGCTGCGTGGCTGGTCATGCCGCCGCGGGCGGTGAGGATGCCTTCGGCGCTGGCCATGCCGGCGAGGTCCTCGGGCGAGGTCTCGATGCGGACCATGACCACCTTGTGGCCGTCCTTATGCCATGCCTGTGCGTCGTCGGCGTGGAAGACGATCTGTCCGCAGGCTGCACCCGGGCTGGCGGGAAGACCCTGCGTGATGACCTTGGCTTTCTTCAGGGCGTCCTTGTCGAAGACGGGGTGGAGCAGCTCGTCGAGCTTCTGCGGCTCGCAGCGCATGATGGCGGTCTTCTCGTCGATGAGACCCTCGCGGACAAGGTCCATGGCAATCTTCACCATGGCGGTACCTGTGCGCTTGCCGTTGCGCGTCTGGAGGAACCAGAGCTTGCCTTCCTGGACGGTGAACTCCATGTCCTGCATGTCGCGGTAGTGATTCTCGAGCTTCTCCTGGATGCCGTTGAGCTCGGCATAGATGGCGGGCATGGCCTCTTCCATCGAGGGGTATTTGGCTACGCGCTCTTCCTCGCTGATGCCGGCACGCTCGGCCCAACGCTGGCTGCCCAGCTTCGTGATCTGCTGCGGGGTGCGGATGCCAGCAACGACGTCCTCGCCTTGAGCGTTGACCAGATACTCGCCGTTGAAGACGTTCTCGCCTGTGGCGGCGTCGCGGCTGAAGCAAACGCCCGTGGCGCTGGTGTCGCCCATGTTACCGAACACCATGGCCATGACGCTGACGGCCGTGCCCCATTCGTCGGGAATGCCCTCCATCTTGCGGTAGAGGATGGCACGTTCGTTCATCCAGCTGCGGAACACGGCGCAGATGGCGCCCCAAAGCTGCGTGGTGGGGTCTTCGGGGAACTCCTGGCCTGTCTGAGCCTTGATGGCCTTCTTGAAACGGCCGACGAGGTCTTTCAGCTCATCGACGCTGAGGTCCTTGTCGAGCTCCACGCCACGGATGGCCTTCACCTGGTCGATGATGGCCTCGAAGGGGTCGATGTCCTCCTTGTTGGCGGGTTTCATGCCCAGCACCACGTCGCCGTACATCTGCACAAAGCGGCGGTAGCTGTCATAGACGAAGTGGGGGTTGCCCGTCTTCTTGACCATGGCCTCGGCAACGGCATCGTTAAGGCCGAGGTTGAGGATGGTGTCCATCATGCCCGGCATGGAGGCACGGGCACCCGAACGAACACTCACCAGAAGGGGGTTCTCGGTGGAACCGAACTTGCAGTTCATGAGGGTTTCAATGTGCTTGACAGCAGCCACGACGTCATCGTTAAGGATGGCCATGATTTTCTCCTGACCTACCTCGTAGTATTCGTTGCAGACGTCGGTAGTGATGGTGAACCCCGGGGGGACAGGTACGCCGATGAGGTTCATTTCGGCCAGGTTGGCACCCTTGCCGCCCAGTTGTTCGCGCATCTGCGCATTTCCTTCGGCCTTACCGTTTCCGAAGAGATAGACTCGTTTTTTGTCCATAATAACGTTAATTAAATATTGGTATAAAGTATTAGCATCTGGAAAAAGCGTGCAAAGTTACGTATTCTCTTTCACAAATCCAACCCCACGGGCGAAAAAATGCTAAATCGGGGTGGCATTTGCATTTTTTTTAGGAAAAGTGGACATTATTATTATTAATTGTGTACTTTTGCCGATACTATGAGCAGGAAGGTCAAGCCGCTCCCTCTGTTGGAGCAAGTCACGATAACCGACGTTGCGGCTGAAGGCAAGGCGCTGGCGCGGGTGAACGACATGGTGGTGTTCGTGCCCTTCGTCGTGCCGGGCGATGTGGTCGATTTGCAGGTGAAACGTAAGAAACACTCGTATGCCGAGGCCGTGGCGGTCAAGTTCCACACCCTCAGCCCGCTGAGGGCCGAACCGTTCTGTCGGCACTTCGGGGTGTGCGGCGGCTGCAAGTGGCAATGTCTGAAGTACGACGAGCAGCTCCGCGCGAAGCAAAGGCAGGTGGTCGATAACCTGACGCGCATAGGCCATCTGGAACTGCCGGAGGTGAGCCCCATCATCGGCTCGGAGCGTACGCAAGGCTACCGGAACAAGCTGGAGTTTACCTTCTCGGACAAACGCTGGCTGACGGACGAGGAGATTGCCGCCGATATCCG
>JAILEU010000133.1 GCA_024697785.1 Bacteroidaceae bacterium
CCTGAATCACGTCATCAAGGGAGGGGATCCCGCCGGATGTAACCCCAGATTCATCCCAAGGACGAGAATCCCATAAAAACACAACTAAACAGGACTGATGACAATATGCTCAAAAGAATCTTTCGACCACTAGTGATTTGCAATCCGCCCGAACGGCGAAGCCAGATGTATGCAAAAAACGCACTGTCATTTGTCACAATTGTCACAAAGCTGGTTTCGTGCTCCGTTCGGGCGGATATTGCTCTTTTAGATGAAAATTATTGATCAGGCATAACCGTATAACAGTATTTCTTTATACTTCCTTAACTGTGTCCGGATTCCAAGCGCTTGGATTTCCAGTTCCAAGCGCTTGAATCTATAATTCCAAGTGCTTGGAATTCATTTTTACTCCTACGTTTTTTCAGCTTGCTGAACTGTTACGCGTGTTTTCGCGTACCTCCGAACAGGCAAGGTGGAAGGAGGGAAGGCGTTTCTATGGATTATGTTTTTACTATTATTATCCGTTCGGTTGGATTTGCATCCCTCTGTTCGGGCGGAAGTGCAAAAGAGCCGATGCGGCAAGGTGGCTGTTAGCCCGCCTTGCCGCATCGCATAGAATTGTGTCGCTTTGTGCTTAATTCAAATCCGCCTGAACAGAATGCCCGAGCAAGTTCAGTTCTTCTCTCACTTAATCAAGACCTTCTTGCCATTGCGGATGAGGATGCCCTTCTGCGTGCCATCCACGGGACGGCCCTGTAGGTCATGGAGAGATGAGGCCGGAGTCTCTTCCTTGCTAATGGAACCTACATGGGTGAAGCTGAACGTCATGGTGTGCTCTTGCCTTAAATCACGCTCGTTTGTCCTGACAATGCAATGGCTCCCCTGGAAAGGCCCTATCTTGAAATCAACCGAGAAGGGCGACATGCCGTTGCTTACAACACCGGTACCGGAGTAGATGGCTGTCTCGATATAGACGGAGTCGCCATGTATCTCGTAGTAGCAGTAGTGTTCTGCAGCGGGGGTGAACCCCAGCCAGCCCGTGACGTGCAGGCTATCACCTTCGAGTGCAATCTGTATCTCGGGTACATATTCCCCTTCTACTATATTCCACTCTTTCTTATCCACTTCCTTTCCGCAGTTAGAGGGTACGAACCCGCAGGGTACGTCCACAGGATTCCCCGCCACCGTGAAGGGAATCTCCATCGTTTCGGGGGTGGTGCCCGTTCCGCCCGCCTTCTGCTCGGCAGCATCGACAGGCATCATCCTGATGGTGTAGTCCCCGGCGTCGAGCTTTCCCAGACAGACGCGTTTGTTTGTAGCGTATTTGGCGCCATTAGTTGAGTCGTAGTGGCTGCTGAGGCAGATGGTGTGGCCGACGATGCTGTCCAATTCAAGGCGCACTCCGGAGGGGACGTATGGCCAAGGCGAATAGAAATATATTTCTACGCCAGACGTCAGACCGCCGTTTGAGTAGTAGTTACGTGAGTAGAGGTCGTGAATGGCATCTACGTTCCGATAATAGAAATCTATTGTGCCTGAACGTTGGATGAACGACGTCAGCCTCCATTCGCCGCTGTCCGAGGGATTGGAGCCGGTGAGGCTGCTGCCCAGCAGACAGCAGTCCCGCCCCCGCTCACTTATCAGGCCTATACCCTTGATGAGCTTTGTGCCGTAGGCCTCGATGTAGTCCCTTTTCTCCCAAATGTCGACATTCCCTATTGTCATTTCTCCGATGGAGGCGAGGGAGATGGTCTCCTCATGGAGTTCTCCATCCTGTATATACTGTCTGCTGAAAGACTCCCTGCCCTCCCAGTTGAAATCATAGAGCAGTATCTCCTGCGGGAAGTCCTCGCGAAGCAGATAGACCTTATTTTTCTCGTCGCGAATCCAGAGGCCGGCGTCTTTTCCATCAACTTTTACACACTTGTAACTGATGCCGTCTATCTCCTTATTCCCTCTTATTTCATACTTCCTTGTTATGACAGCGGACGCTCCAGGGTCATCCGGAACCCATTGCTCCGTCCAGTACTCATAGCCAAAGAAGTTATCTTCTGCTGAAATGGCCAGGGGGCCGAACAGAACGGCCGACAAAATAAAAAGAAATCTTGTTGTTTTCATTGCTGTGGGTTATAACGGGTTAATAATTAAATGGCCTCCGTTCTTGCACTGAAATCCGGACTGAATTATCACCTGTTCGGGCGGATTTGTAATCCGGCCGCATTGAATAGAGGGATTTGCAATCCCTCGCCATTAGCACCGCCTTTTTGCTGGGGATTGCAAATCCCCTTCTCATCGCAGCCGGATTGCAAATCCGCCTGAGCAGAAGGCTGAAAACTAAACAAAATTTGTTTTTCATAATTCTTGATTTTTTAAGGTTTATACTTACTTTTTCTTTTTTGCGGGCAAAGATAGGGTATGCATAAATAGTAACCAAAAAAAACACCTCCAAAAAAACTCCAAAAATGTATTTAGGAAGTCTTTTCGGAAGGGCTTCTCGGCCTATAATTGGATTTAGGGATATCGCCCCTTAAAAAGATGGAGGCTATTTGCTGTATTCGCCCATTACGAATGAATACCATTCGGGAGTGAGTTTTTCCTTCAGATAATAGCGGCGGTTGTGGACGGCATGGACGTTTGATCGGGAACAGTAGGCAATGTGCTCCGTATCGAATCCCAGCAGCTTCATGGCAACGAATTCCAGTGCCAAATGGGAAACCCTGGCATTGCTGTTCAGCAAATCCATGAACAAGTCGGCAAACAGACCGTGCAGATAGGCATTGAACTCGTTCATTTCCTTTGCCGGCATAACCTTCTCTTTGGATAGTATGTCGAGTGAGTGATCAGACAGATAATTTTTCCAGCGGCTTGCGGCGTATTGTTTGCGGTAGAGCTTAACCCGCTCCTGCTGAATGGCAAATGGATGTATGAATGGGGATTCTTCTGCAGGGTTGGTTTCCTCTCCGTTCTGTTCCTCCTCATCGTTTACTTTCTGGTCTATCTGCCGTTGCTTGATGGCATTCAGTTCCTGCTCAAACCGCAACCTTTCATTCTTGCGCTTGCGCTCAATGAGCAGCAGGGTGATAATGAATGCCGATAGCAGGACGACCCCCCAAAGCCGCCATCGCATGTTGCGGGCTTTCTGTCGCTGGTCGTGGAGATCCACGATGTGCTTATCCTTTATCTCGGTGATTTCCCGCTGCTTGTTCATCGTATAAATGGAATCCAAGAGACCCTTATATTGGTCGATGAAGAACCGTGTGGAATCGGGCTTGTTCAGAAGGGGAGCCACGCTGGCAAGTCCTTCATACGACATACATTGGACATAGATATCGGAACTGTTCCTTAGGGCTTTCTTGTATAATTCGTAAGACGTTGCAGGCTGCCTTTGCTGGGCGAGGATGTCGGCTCTCAATGTCAGCAAAGCCCCATTATCTTCTCCAAAACGATTTCCTAATTTATTTAAATAGGCTAAGGCTCCCTCTATGTCATGCTGATGATAAAACCGAAGTTTAGCTAACTGGAAATAAGTATTGAAACGAATATTATTATTTGTTTTTTTGTTGCTCAAGACGGACTGGAATAAGCTGTCTGTAAATTCGTCATTATCTTTATAAAAGGCAACAGTCCCCATGTAATAGTCGGCATAGCTGACGTTCGCAGAATCGGAGTTGCAGGATTCTGTCCGGCGGTAGCGTTCGAAAGCCACCCAGGCGCTATCCACCATATAGTGCCTGGAATATAGGCATCCCAAATGAAGCAAACTATGAGCAAAGTATTTGTTGGTCGTATCGGGAAAAAGCGTAGTAGCCCGAAGCTGGGCCTCAATAGCATCCAAATCGCGATGCATCTCAATGTAGGTGCAGCCGAGGTAGTGCTGCGCGAGGGCGGCACGCTGGCTCTTACGCTTGGTGCCGTAGTAGTCCGTGGCGATAAGGGGCAGGGAGTCGGACGTGAGCGGAATGTCGCATTTGTAGTCGGCCTGCGTCTTCAACAAAGCAAAAAGGGCAGCCTCCCCCTTACCCCTCCTGAAGGAGGGGAGACCAGAGGAATCGGAAGCCCTTCCCTTTAGGGGTTTCTGCCCCCCGATAACGGGGGGATTGAGGGGGGTAAAGAGACGATTGAGGTTGGGTGAGGCTATGCTATCCAGCACCGCGCGGGCGGCGTGGGGGTCTGTCTCCATGAGGGCTTCGGCACGGAGCAAAGCGTCGTGGACGTCGGCATGACGGCACGACGAAAGACCGACTGCCACCATCACCAGCAGGGCCATTTTCAGAAGGAAAATGCGCTTACTTTTTTTCATATCCTTACTTTTTCCGTGCGAAGGTACGGCGTACTGCGGGAAAATGCAAGCATACAGCCGTTTTTTTTCTCATCCGAACGGGTAACAAAGGTCATGTTATTGACGCATAAAAAAGACAAAACCCGTTCGGGCGGATTTGTAATCCGGCCGCGTTGAATAGAGGGATTTGACTGTGTCTTCGTCCGTCACGACTCGGCCATTCAAGTAAACTTGATGGCTCTCGCTGCTCCGTCCGTTGACTGTGTCTTCGTCCGTCACGACTCGGCCATTCAGGCAAAGCCCATTTTCCATTATCCATTTATGGAGTGACATTTCTGCTTCACTATCTCGCGGATGTGCTTGCGCTCGGTGGGGGTGATGCCGAGGAGATAGACGATGAGGGATGTCCAGAGGACGCTAAGGACGATGTGGATGAGGGCTTGGGCCAGGGGTGAGAGGTTAGGGGTTAGGAGGGCTCCCGCGACGAGGGGCAGGGCGAAGGAGAGCAGGGTGACGAGGAGGACGACAAGGACGACCTCACGGAAGAAGCGGCGCATGTCGATGCCGGTCTGCCGCCGGACGCAGCCGGCGCGCACCAGCTGGGCGATGAAAGAGAAGGTGATGGTGAGGATGATGGCCCACTCGGCTCCGAGGTGGAGGTACTTGAAGGCGACGTAGGTGCAGGGCAGTATGGCGAGCAGGGTGGCGCCGACGCCCTGCTGGTAGCGGCGGTTCTGGCCCGTGGCCTGCACGATGGCGCCGAGGGGGCTGCCGAAGCTGTCGATGAGGCCGCCCACCAGCAGCAGACGGGTGAAGAGGACGGTGTGGGCGGGGACGTCCTTCAGCCAGAGGTCGAGGACAAAGGGCGTCTCGACCATCAGCGGCACGGCAATCACCAGCAGCAGATAGTAGGTGAGGCGGGTGCTCTGGAAGAAGAGCTTCTCCATCTCGGCCATAGCGCCGACGGCGTACGACTTGATGATCTGCGGGCGTACGGCCATGTAGAAGTTGGTCTGCAGCTGGGCGATGGTCATATAGACTTTCTGTGCGCGGCCCAGAGGGGTGTTAAAGAGTGGGCCGAAGAACATGTTGATGAGGATGCTGACGCCACCCGTCTTGCACGTGCCGGCAAGGGTGCCCATCATCTCCCAGCCGGTGAAGCGGAAGAGCTGGGTGACGGGGCGGCCGTGCCAGCGCAGCGTGGGGCGGCACTCGCGGTAGAAGAGGCGGCAGTAGAGCCAGTAGATGGCCGTCGTCAGCGTCTGCAGGGCGAGGGTCAGCAGGGCGTAGAGCTTCAGCTTGTCGGCGCCGTAGCGCTGGAGGATGATGGCGACGGCCAGCGCTCCGAGCGCCTCGAAGACGCTGATGTAGGCAAAGACCTTCATCCGCTCGCGGGCGATGATCATGCCCATGTAGGGGGTGCGCATGAGGAGGAAGATGAAACCGGCTATGGAGCAATGGAACACCCAGCGGGCGGCGTCGTCACGCCCAGCCAT
>JAILEU010000150.1 GCA_024697785.1 Bacteroidaceae bacterium
TCTGTCTTATACTAAAATAGGTTGACACATTTAGCAACTTAATAAAATGTGTAAGACTTATGAAAAGACTTTATGAGAGGTTTCCTCAGGAGAAGAAAAATGAAATTATCTCCATGTACTTAAATGGCGATAACAGCATTAAAGAGTTGGGCGCGTATTACAAAGTGAAACCGGATACGATAAATAAATGGGTATATCGTTATCGTAAATCTGGAAAAATCGTATCTTTGCAGACACCAACCAAGTCTGTCGATGATATGGCACGCAAGAAGCAAACGGAGAAATCTCCCGAGGTTCGTGAGCTGGAAGCCCGCATTCGTGAGCTTGAGCTTCAGAACCTGGCCCTAAACACTCTGATAGACGTAGCCGAACGTAACGGCATCGATATCAGAAAAAAATCTGGGGCCAAGCAGTAGAGGAACTTCACGGGCAGCACGGCCTGACTATCGTAGCTGCCTGTGATCTGCTTGGCCATAGCAGACAGGCCTTTTACAAGAAGAAAACGGACGAGGAGGAGCGTTTGAGCCGTGAGATTCGTATGCTGGATGTCGTGCATGAAATCCGCGATCAAGACTCTGGTATCGGGGGAATCAAGCTTTGGCTGATGTTATGTGAACTGTTTAAAACGGGTTGGATGCCCGGTCGTGATTCCTTCCTCCATATGCTGCGTCGTCATGGACTGATGCAGAAGCCTCGTAGAAGCCGCTCTACAACAAACTCCAACCATCGTTTTCACAAGTGGAAGAACCTTATAAAGGGATTTATACCAACGCATCCGAACGAATTGTGGGTCAGCGACATCACCTATATTGATTTGGATTCGGGATTCTGCTATCTGCACCTGGTCACGGACGCTTATTCAAAGAAGATTGTAGGCTGGTGTTTGGCAGAGTCTTTAGCTACCGTATACACACTCAAAGCACTTCGCATGGCTATCTCTCAGGCTGGCAGTAGTGACCTATCGGGACTCATCCATCATTCCGACCGCGGTGTGCAGTACTGCTGTGATTTGTACGTGGAGGAATTGCAGAAACATAATATACTGATATCAATGACGGAGGACTACAAACCTACGGACAATGCCATCGCCGAACGTGTCAACGGCATCATTAAAAATGAGAGCATTTATCAGCGGAAGAAGCGTTTTGCGACGATTAAGGAAGCTCGTGAGCACATCGGCAGATTTATAGATTTCTATAACAACCGTCGTCCTCACATGAGTTTGGGCTATCAGACCCCGGAAGCGGTCCATCGGCAGAGTGGAGAACAAAAACGGATGTGGAAAACAAAAATCTATACTAAAAATGAAGTGCGATTATAATTTATTTCCTACTTTTGTAGACAGAAATCTGTTAGAACAGTTTTTGTCAACCTTATCAGTAAGAATGTCAACCCCGTCGGTAAACTGTCAACCTTATCAGAAAACATACTGTCAACGACATCAGTAAAAGGATAAAAAACTGTCAACCATTTTTAGGAAAAGACAGCCCTTAACGGACATAACGGACACAACGGACAAGCGTTAATTGTGTCCGCACAACAGTAACAACAAAGGCTCCGGAGTTCCGGAGCCTTTACTATTTGATAAAGGTTATTGATCAGGCGTCAATCTTGGCGTAGACCGCGTTTTGCTCGATGAATTCGCGACGGGGGCCTACATCCTCACCCATCAGCATGGAGAAGACGTAGTCGGCACCGGCAGCGTCCTCAATCGTCACCTGCTTGAGCAGGCGCGTCTCGGGATTCATGGTGGTCTCCCACAGCTGCTCGGGATTCATCTCACCCAGACCTTTGTAACGCTGCGTGTGGATGCCCTCCTCGCGGCCGTTGTTGTACTTCTTGATGAAGTCCAGACGGTCCTGCTCGGTGTAGCAGTATTCCTCCACCTTGCCGATGGAGCAGCGATAGAGCGGGGGAGTGGCGATGTAGAGATGACCCTTCTGAATCAGCTCGGGCATATAGCGGTAGAAGAGCGTCATGAGCAGCGTGTCGATGTGAGAACCGTCGACATCGGCATCGGTCATGATGATCGTCTTGTAGTAGCGCAGCTTGTCGTAGTTGGCCTCCTTGGAGTCTTCGCCCAGGCCGAAGCGTACGCCCAGAGCCTGGATGATGTTATTCACCTCCTCGTGCTCGAAGGCCTTGTGCCACATAACGCGCTCCACGTTGAAGATCTTGCCTCGGATGGGCAGGATGGCCTGATACTGACGGCTGCGGCCCTGCTTGGCGCTGCCGCCGGCAGAGTCACCCTCAACGATGAAGAGCTCGCAGTTGGCGGCGTCCTTGTCGGCGCAGTCGGCCAGTTTGCCGGGCAGACCGCCGCCGGCCATGGGCGACTTGCGCTGCACGCTCTCGCGGGCCTTACGGGCAGCCACACGGGCCGTAGCGGCGAGAATCACCTTGTCGACGATGAGCTTGGCCTCCTTCGGGTGCTCCTCCAGATAGTTGGCAAGCGCTTCACCCACAGCCTGCTGCACGGCGCCGGCCACCTCGGAGTTGCCGAGCTTGGTCTTCGTCTGGCCCTCAAACTGGGGTTCAGCCACCTTCACGGAGATGACGGCGGTGAGGCCTTCGCGGAAGTCTTCGCCGCTGATCTCCACCTTGTTCTTGGCCAGCTTCTCCAGGTCCTTCTGGCACTGCTGCTCGGCGTAGCTCTTGAGCGTGCGTGTCAAAGCCGTGCGGAAGCCCTGAAGGTGGGTGCCGCCCTCTATGGTGTTAATGTTGTTGACGTAGGAGTGGAGGTTCTCGGAGTAGCCCGTGTTGTACATGATGGCTACTTCGATGGGCACCTGCTGCTTCTCGGTGTTCAGATAGATGACATCGTTGATGAGATGCGTGCGGGTGGAGTCGATGTAGCGGACGAAGTCCTTCAGGCCGCCTTCGCTGTAGAACACCTCGCTGCGTATGCCCTCAATGCCGCTCTGCTCGTTCACGTCGAGACGCATGTCGGTCAGCGTGATATGGATGCCGGCATTCAGGTAAGCCAGCTCGCGCATGCGGTTGGCCAGGATGTCGTACTTGTAGAAAGTGGTCTGGAAGATGGTGTCATCGGGCCAGAACTGCTGGCGCGTGCCGCGCAGGGTGGTTTCGCCCACCACAGCCACAGGGGCCAGGGGCTTGCCGCGATGATACTCCTGCTGGTAGATCTTGCCGTCGCGGAAGACCTGAGAGAGCATCTTCGTGGACAGGGCGTTGACACAGCTGACGCCCACACCGTGGAGACCGCCGCTCACCTTGTAGCTGCCCTTGTCGAACTTACCGCCGGCGTGGAGCACGGTCATGACCACCTCCAGAGCGCTCTTGTGCTCCTTCTCGTGCATGTCCACGGGGATGCCGCGGCCGTTGTCCTGCACGGTGATGCTGCCGTCTTCGTTGATGGTGACTTCGATGTGGGTGCAATAACCGGCCAACGCTTCGTCGATGGAGTTGTCCACCGTCTCGTAGACGAGGTGGTGGAGACCCTTCTCGGAGATGTCGCCGATGTACATGGCCGGGCGCTTGCGCACAGCCTCAAGGCCTTCCAGCACCTGAATGTTTGAGGCGCTATAGGTCGCTCTGTTCTTTTCGATTTCGTCCATAAACAAAAAAAGCTGGCGTTATGCCAGCTTAGCAATGTAGTGAGCCAGCTTCGACTTGATGTTGGCTGCCTTGTTTTTGTGGATGATGTTTACCTTGGCCAGCTTGTCGAGCGCCTTCTGTACAGCGGGGTACATAGCGGTGGCAGCAGCCTTGTCTGTGGTAGCGCGCAGTTTGCGAACAGCGTTACGCATAGTCTTTGCGTAGTATCTGTTGTGGAGCTTGCGCTTCTGCTCCTGACGGATTCTCTTAAGAGATGACTTGTGGTTTGCCATTGTCTAAGTTTACGTTTTCGTTTTTTCTTATTTTTATGTAGTCCCTAGGAGAGTCGAACTCCTCTTTAGAGAATGAAAATCTCTCGTCCTAACCGATAGACGAAGGGACCAACCCGGTGCTTTAGGTCATAAAGCGTGTGCAAAGGTACGGAAAAAAGCTGAAATACCCCGCGTTGGCCTGCAATAATTTCAAGAAAAAGCGGATTTTGTTGTAAAAAGTGCCCTTTTTCTTTCGAAAAAACTTATCTTTGCAGTCGCTGAGATGGAAAAAACACGCGGTATAGTGTTGGGAAGCGTGCGCCTGACGGGCGACAAAGTCATCGTGCGTATCTTCACCGGGACCAGAGGCACGGTGCCCTTCCTCGTGAGGGTGTCGCGGGCTCGGGGTGCCGCCTTGCGCGGTGTGTTGCTCAGGCCGCTCTACAGCGTGGACATTGACTACGACTTCCGTCCGACGCGCGAATTGCAGACGCTGGGAGAGGTGCATCTGCGGACTCAGTATGTCAGCCTGCTTTATGAGCCCGTGAAGCAGACGATGGCCCTCTTTTTGGGAGAATTTCTGACCCACGCCCTTAAGCACGAGAGCGAAAACGCACCCCTGCTGGACTATCTCGAAAAGGCCCTCTGCGAGCTCGATGAGGCCGGGAGCGGCTACACGGCCATGCACCTGGACATCGTGCGCGGTGTGGCGGAATATCTGGGTTATGGAGCGCCACAGCTCCGGAGCATGACGCTCGCGGAGCTGATGGACTATTTCAGAATCAATGTGCCGGAGTTCCCGGAATTAAAGAGTCTCGCCGTCCTCAGAGACGTCCTTCACTAACTCCTTGATGTTGCGCAGCTCGTCGCCGGTGCGCGTGCCGGTGGGACGGCCGTCCACACGGGCAATGACGTCTTCGTTGTCGAAGGTCTCGAGGTCGTAGATGTAAATGTTGGGGCGACGTTTGGTGGCAGCACCCGATCCGTTGTAGTACTCCACCATGATGTCGTTGAGCTGCTCCAGGCGCTCCGTCTCACGATGGGCTTCGGCGGCAGCCTTTTCCTTGTCGTGGACCGTGATGCCGGTGATGCCCTGCAGGCCGAAGCCGCTGGCAAGCAGCGTGATCTTCACCTTGTTGCCCAAAGTCGGGTCGGTGGCCAGGCCCCACTTCACCTCGACATCCTCCTTAAACTTGGCCATGAAGTCGTTCACCTCGTTGATCTCCTCCATCATCAGGCTGTCCTTGCCGTCGTCGCTGGAGAAGTTGATGTTGAGGAGCACCTTCTTGGAGTTGTAGATGTCGTTGTTGTTGAGCAGCGGAGAGTGGAGTGCCTCTTCGATGGCCTTGGTGACACGGCCGCTGCCCTCGCCGAAGCCGGTGGACATGATGGCCACGCCGCCGTTCTTGAGCACGGTGGTGACATCCTGGAAGTCCATGTTGATGATGCCGCGCATGGTGATGATCTCCGCGATGCTCTTGGCGGCCACGGAGAGCGTGTCGTCGGCCTTCTTAAAGGCGTTGATAACCGTTAGGTCCTGATAGATTTCGCGCAAGCGCTCGTTGTTGATCACCAGCAGGGCGTCCACATGCTTGCTGATTTCCTGCACGCCCTCCAGGGCCTGGAAAATCTTCATCTTGCCCTCGAAAAGGAAGGGGATGGTGACAATGCCCACGGTGAGGATGTCCATATCCTTGGCGCACTGGGCGATGATGGGCGCTGCGCCCGTGCCGGTGCCGCCGCCCATGCCGGCCGTGACGAAGACCATGCGGGTGCCGTCGGTGAACATCTGCTTGATCTGCTCGATGCTCTCAATGGCTTTCTCGCGGCCCACGTCGGGCTTGTTGCCTGCGCCCAGGCCGTCACCCAGCTGCACACGGGTGGGGACGGGCGACTCCTCCAGGGCCTTCTGGTCGGTGTTGCACACTACGTAACTGACATCGTGGATGCCCTCCCTGAACATGTGGTTGACAGCGTTGCCGCCGCCACCGCCCACGCCGATCACCTTGATGATGCTGGGGTTGTTCTTAGGCATTTCGAACTGAATGCCCATGCCAAAATCGTTATTCGTATCCATGATTGTAGGTTTTTCTGCGTTCAACATCATCTTTATTCCTCGGACAGGCTGTCCTGTACTTTCTTCATCATATTCTTCCACCAGGACTCCTTCTTGGGAGTGTCTTCCTTAGCGGGCTTCTCGGGCTCCGCAGTGGGCTCGGCCGCCATGTCGGCAACTGCGGTCTCCTCGGGCTGCACGGAAACAGGATCTTCCTTGGGCTTTTCGGGTTCCTTGGAGGCCAGACAGTTCTGGTCGCCGTGGAGAAGCAGGCCCATCAGCGTGAGATAGCGTCCGTCCTCGGGGATGATGACACTGGGCGACGTGACGATACCGTCGGGCAGGCCCTTGAAAATCTTCACCTGCTTGTTGCACTGGGCGAAGAACTGGAAACAAGGCACCAGGTTCTTGGCGCGGGAAACGCCGCCCGTGAGCACCACCTGGCCTGAGAGCAGCAGGTCGGAGTAGGGCTTGATCTGATGCCAGGCGTTGGCCACAATCTCCTCGTAGCGGGCCTCGATGATGTTGAGCAGCTTGTCGGTCGTGATCTTCTGACCGTAGTTCAGCTCGATGGTCTCTTCGTCGGAGACGGTGTCGTTGCGATAGGCCGTGCCGTGCTTGAGCTTCAGCATCTCAGCCTCATCCCACTCAATCTTCTGGGCAGCAATGTCCTGAGTGACATTGGCACCACCGATGGGCAGCACGATGAGGTGACGGAGTATGTTCTTGGTGTAGACGGTAATCGTGGTGGTCTCGGCACCTATGTCAACCACGGCGCAGCCCGAACGCTTCTCATCGGGGCGCAGCACGGCATCGGCCAGCATCAGAGGAGACACCAGGATGTCGGCCACACTCAGACCGGCGGCCTTCACACACTTGCGGATGTTGTCTTCCAGAGCGGCACGGGCCACAACGTTGAGGAAGCGGGCCTCGATGTTTTCTGCCTGCATGCCTACGGGATCTTCCACCTGACGGTTGCCCACAAGGCTTTCCTGCTGCACCACCTCGTGGATGTTGTAGCCGGCGTAGTTCTCGTTGTAGTTGCTGTCGAGCATCATGTCCACCATGTGCGACGTGATCTGCGTCACCTCGGGGAATTGGCGCTTGACGCTGTTCTTGCGGCTGTGGAGCGACTGTCCGCCCAAGCCGACATAGACGCTCTTGATGTGTCCGCCGGCCACCAGATCCAGTCGGGCGATAACAGAAGCAATGGCCTGGGTGGTCTTCTCGATGTTCTCCACTGCGCCTTTGTGGATGCAATTCTGTGCCGGTTCATCGGCAAGGCCGATGACCTCAATGTTGCCGTTCGGCAGGCGTCTGCCGGCGATGGCACGGATGGAAGAGGAACCCAATTCCACCGCAACGATGACGTCGTTTCCGTTTTTCATGTTGTTTTGATGCTTTTATATAGTTTTATTATGTTTTATGTTTTTTCCGTTTGTTCTTGACAGCAACCACCTGGTCCTCGAAGCTCAGGTTGATGCTCGAATAGCGCTCTTTGCCGGCCTTGGGAAGAGCCGACTGCATGAAGAGGTCGAGGTTGGCGAGCTTGTGCTCGTAGTCCTCCTCCGAGCCCAGGATGACGTCAAAGGGCTCATCCTTCATAGTCATGATGAGGCCGTATTTGGGGTCCAAGAAGTAGCCCTTCACCTTGCTGCGCCAGTTGCTGTGGGCGACGTAGTCCAGCAGGGGGCGCAGCTTACGCGCCTCTTTGACGCTGACCTCGCCGCTCACCTGAGGCAATTTCAGGTCGTATTGTTTCATGGGCATGGCGCTGCCCTTGTCGGTGAGGAAATACTTCTTGGTGGACGTCACCACCTGCATGACCGGGCGCTTGGGAATCACGACGACACACAGGGTGCCGGCGGCCGTGTAGTAGCAGTGGGTGGAGTCGATATAGGGGTTCTCGTTGAGCATGTTGCGGATGCTGCGCAGATTCACCGCGCCGAGCGTCTTGCCCACGGGGCGGACGCGGTGCTCCTTGAGCAGATTGGCCACAAAAGCCTGGTCCACGATGGAGCGCGGAGGCTCTTCGCCCTCGTAGCTGATGATGTAGTTCACGGCACAGCAGGGCTCATCCTCCTGGGGATGCGCCAGATGGACGACGGCGAAGATAAGATAGGCCGTCAGGCTGATGAGGACGATGACTTTCAGGATGATGCGCATGGAGGTCGTGAGTGTTGGCTGCGGTGAATGCTTATCGGTTGAGTATTTCGGTGATGTCGTCGGCATAGTTGTCCAGGTCGCCGGCGCCGAGGGTCACCAGGACGTCGAAGTCCTTGCGGCGCACGATGTCGAGGACTTCTTCCTTGCGGCAGAGTTCGCACTTCACACCGGGGCGCAGGTGTTTGGCAATCAGGGCGGAGGTGACGCCTTCGATGGGTTTCTCTCGGGCAGGATAGATGTCCACCAGCACCACGTCGTCCACCAGGGAGAGGGCGTCGGCAAATTCCTTATAGAAATCGCGGGTGCGCGTGTAAAGGTGCGGTTGGAAAATCACCTTGATATGGCGTCCTTCGTAGAGCATGCGGATGGAGGTGAGGCTCTTGCGCACCTCTTCGGGATGGTGGCCGTAGTCGGAGAGATAGACCATGTCGTCGCGACGCACGTGGAAGTCAAAGCGGCGGTCCACACCGGCGAAAGAGGCCATGCCCTCGCGGATGCACTCTGCGGGCACGCCGGCTATCTGGGCCAAAGCGATGGCAGCAATGCCGTTTTCGATGTTGACCATGACGGGCACGCCGAGACTGATGTCCTTGATGTTGCCCAGAGGCGAGACGAGATCGAAGACGATGGCGCCGCCGCCGATGCGCACGTTCTCAGCATGGAAGTCGCCGGCATCCTGGCTGTAGGTCCAGGTGGTGACGCCATCCTGTGTGGCGGGCTTCATCTTGAGGCCGGTGTGCATGATGAGATAGCCGCCGGGGAGAATCAGTGAGGTGTATTTGGTGAAGCTTTCGAGGTAAGCTTCCTCCGTGCCGTAGATGTCGAGGTGGTCGGCGTCGGTGGCGGTGATGACGGTGGCAAAGGGCGAGAGCCAGTGAAAGCTGCGGTCGAACTCGTCGGCCTCAATCACCACGTAAGGTGATTCTTTGGAGAGGATGTAGTTGGTGCCGTAGTTCTTGAGGATGCCACCCAAGAAAGCGTTGCAGCCCGTGGGGCTCTGATGCAGCATGTGTGCGGCCATTGACGACGTGGTGGTCTTGCCGTGGGTGCCGGCCACGCAGAGACCCTTCTTACCGCGTGTCAGCGTGCCCAGGACCTGAGCGCGCTTCTGCACGTCGAAGCCTCCGTTGCGGAACCACTGCAGCTCCGTGTGCTCGGCCGGAATGGCGGGCGTGTAGACCACGAGACATTCCTTGGCGTCGGTGCAGGCCTCGGGGATGAGGCTCACGTTGTCTTCGTAGTGGATGAGGGCGCCCTCTTTTTCGAGCTGACGTGTCAGGACGGAAGGCGTCTTGTCATAGCCGCCCACCGTGAGGCCCTGGTTGAGAAAATAGCGTGCGATGGCGCTCATGCCGATGCCGCCGATGCCGACAAAATATACTGCTTTCATATTCTTATTTCTTGTGTTTGGCGTTGGCCAGTTTGATGACTTCTTTGGCAATGACCTCTGCGCTGTCTTTGAAGGCCATGGCGCGGGCGTTCTGTCCGAGCATGGTCAGAGCGGCCGGATTGGTCACGGTTTCGATGGCCTGACGGATGAGGCGGTCGGGGGCTTCGCTATCCTTGACCAGCTGGGCTGCTTCGCGCTTCACAAGCGCCATGGCGTTGTGGGTCTGATGGTCTTCGGCCACGTTGGGCGAAGGCACCAGAATGCTGGCTTTGCCCAGCAGACAGAGCTCTGAGATGCTGCTGGCGCCGGCTCTTGAAATGACCAGATCGGCGGCTTTGTAGGCCTCGTCCATGGCGGAGAGGAAGTCCGTCACGTAGAGGTTGGACGGCTTCTCCGTCTTGGCCAGTTCGGCGGCAATCTGCTCTTTATAGTAACTGCCCGTCTGCCAGATGAACTGCACTGGGCTCTTGCGTATTCTATCCAGCGACGAAAGCACGCTCTCGTTGATGGTGCGGGCACCCAGGCTGCCGCCCACGATGAGCACCACGGGGCGGGAGGGGTCCAGGCCGAAAGCGCTGCAGCATTCGGCGCGCGAGAGCGACGGGTTGAGCAGGTTCTGACGCACGGGATTGCCCGTCATCATAATCTTCTCGGAGGGGAAGAAGCGGTCCATGCCCGAGTAGGCCACGCAAATCTTGTCGGCCTTGTTGGCCAGAGTCTTGTTGGTCAGACCGGCGAAGGAGTTCTGTTCCTGGATGAGGCAGGGAATATGCATCTCGTAGGCTGCATTCAGTGTGGCAGCGCTGGCGTATCCGCCCACGCCCACGGCTACGTCGGGGCGGAAGTTGCGGATGACAGATTTTACCTTATACTTGGCACGGAGGAAGTCCCACAGGACGCCAATGTTTTTCGGCGACCAAAGCGGACGGATCAGCCCCCTCACGGGCAGGCCGACAATGTCGTAGCCGGCTGCAGGCACACGCTGCATCTCCATTCTGCCCAAAGCGCCCACGAAGAGGATTTCGGCTTCGGGGTCGAGGGCCTTTACGGCGTTGGCAATGGAAACGGCGGGAAAGATGTGACCTCCCGTGCCGCCACCGCTAATGATTATCTTCATTGTTATCTTCTATTATATTTTCGTCAATAATTTCGGGTTCTTCGGCCACGGGTTCGTCCCCGTCCACCATCTTGGCGTTGCGCGAGACGGCGAGCATCATGCCCAAATAGGCGCAGTTGACAAAGGTGGAGGTGCCGCCGCGCGAGATGAGCGGAAGCGGTTGTCCCGTCACCGGCATGGCGCCCACAGCCACGGCCATGTTCATCATTGCCTGAAGGACAATCATGATGGAGAGACCCATGATGAGATAAGCCGGGAACAGACCCTTGCATTTCGTGGCGATGCGCATGGCGCGCCACAAGAGCAACAGGTAGAGGAACATCACTAGCATGCCCATCGCGATGCCACCCTCCTCGATGATGATGGCGTAGATGAAGTCGGAATAGGCCTGGGGCAGGAAGTCGCGCTCGATGCTGTTGCCGGGGCCGCGACCGATCACACCGCAGGTGCCGATGGCAATGTTGGCGTGGGTCACCTGTATGTTCTCGGTGATGTCGTAGTCGTTGGGATCGTCGGGGAGCGACTGCTGGTTGGTGATGCGGTGCACCCAGGTGGGCACACGGTGCATGGGGCCGTCGGATTGTGCCCAGTTGTCAAGGGTGGATTCCGACACACTGAAGCAGAACGTCAGGCCGAGAATGGCCAGACCCGTGACGGCGCCGGCAACCCAGGCCAGCAGCTTGGTCTGCACCTGAGCGAAGAAAGCGATGAGGAACATCACTGCGGAGATGAGGGCCGCAGTGGAGAGATTCTCCGTGGCAATGGGCAGCAAAGTGACACCCGTGAAGAAGATCAGGAGCTTGGTGCCCATCTTGGAAGTGCCGTTTTCATCGCGGAAAATAGAGAGTACGGCGGCAGCAGTCATCACCAGACCCAGCTTGGAAAGCTCGGAGGGCTGAATGGTCTTGCCGAAGATGCTGATCCATCTGGAGGCGCCGTTCACGCTGCCGGAGCACAGGGCTACCACCAGCAGTATCCAAGAGAAGAAGAGGATAAAGACGGAGCTGATTTTGTATATCTTACAGGGCAGGAGGTGCATCATCCAGGCCAGGATCATGCCGGCGATGACATAGCCGGCGTGCTCCATCACGGGCACCCAGTAGGAGCCCGATTTGTAGGTCATACTGCTCGATGCGCTATAGACCTCCACCACGGAAATCATGCACAGGCAGATGAAAATCATCCACAACACCATGTCGCCTTGCAGCAGACCCTTTTCCCTGAACGAACTCAAGCTCATCTCTCTGTCTTCTTTTCTTTATCCTTTGGCGGCAGAGCGGAACTGCTCGCCGCGGTCTTCCATATTCTTAAAGAGGTCGAACGATGCGCAGCACGGCGAAAGCAGCACCACATCGCCTTTTTTAGCCATTTCACGGCAGGCTTGCACACAATCCTTCATGGAGTGTGTGTCGCGTACGGGCAGGCCCAGAGCGTCGAAGCTCTCGTGCAACTTCTTGTTGTCGGCGCCCAGATAGCACAGACCCGCGCACTTTTCCTTGACCAGCGCGCTGATCATCGAGTAGTCGTTACCCTTGTCGCGGCCGCCCACGATGAGAATCGTCGGGCGGTCCATAGCCTCCAGAGCCACGCGGCAGGCATCCACGTTGGTGGCCTTGGAGTCGTTAATCCACAGGACGCCGTCCTTCTCGCACACGCGCTCCAAACGATGCTCCACGCCGGGGAATTCGCTGAGGCAGGTGCGGATGATGTCGTCGGGCACACCGATGCTCCTGGTGGCCATGTAGGCGGCCAGGGCGTTGCGCTTGTTGTGCTGTCCCATCTGGGAGAACGACAGATGAAGTGTCTCAAAATCACTGTCCTGGAACGGACACAGGGCGGGATTGCCCTCGCGTGCCGGACGCGACGACGGCGTCGGGGTGGGGGCATAGCCCTCCAGGCGCTTCTCCAGTTCTTCGCCGATGTGCTCGTCCTGCTGCCAATAGACGAAGAGGTCCTCGGGGCGCTGGTTCTGGATGATGCGCATCTTGGAGTCCACATAGTTCTGCATCCGGAAGTCATAGCGGTCGAGATGGTCGGGCGTGATGTTCATCAGCACGGCGACGTCGGCGCGGAAGTCGAACATGTTGTCCAGCTGGAACGATGAAATCTCAAGCACGTACCAGTCGTGATCGCCTTCGGCCACCTGCAGGGCATAGGAGCGGCCGATGTTGCCGGCCAGGCCTACATCCACGCCCCAACGTTGCATGATGTAATAGATGAGTCGCGTGGTGGTCGTCTTGCCGTTGCTGCCCGTGATGCAGATGGTCTTGCCGCGGGAATACTGACGGGCAAATTCCAACTCTGCCAGAATGGGCGTGCCCTTCTCGATGAGGCGCTGCACGATGGGTGCCGTGTCAGGAATGCCGGGGCTCTTGACCACGGCGTCTGCCGAGAGAATCTCTTCCTCGGTGTGGTGCCCTTCTTCCCAACGGAGATTGTGCCTGTTAAGGGTATCCTTATACTCTTCTTTAATGCTGCCAAAGTCGCTCACGAAGACATCCCATCCCTGCTTCTGTGCCAGGATGGCCGAGCCCACGCCGCTTTCCGCAGCGCCCAAAATTGCTAATTTCTTCATCGTATCTTGAGTGTCACAATGGCCAGTGCGGCCATGATAATGGTTGTAATCCAGAAACGGACGGTGATCTTCGACTCAAGCCAGCATCCTTTGGGCCAGTTGAGCAGCACCTTGAAGTCTGCGGGCAGCTGTCCGGGCTGCACGCGGAAGGTGTCGTGGAGGGGAGCACGCTTGACGATGCGCCACTTCTCGCCGCGCTTGTTGCCCATTCGGGCGATGCCGGTCTGCAGCATCACCGAGAGGCTCTCCAGCAGGAACACGAAGCAAATGAGGGGGATGAGCAGCTCCTTATGGATGATGATGGCCGTCACGGCAATGATGCCGCCGATGGCCAGGCTGCCCGTGTCGCCCATGAATATTTGGGCCGGATAGGCATTGTACCAAAGGAAACCGACCAAAGCGCCCACAAAGGCCAGGAGGAAGATGACCAGCTCCTCACTGCCCGGGACGAACATGATGTTGAGGTAGGAGGCCATGCCGATGTGCGACGACACATAAGCCAATATCGTGAGCGCGACGCCCATGATCGCGGAGTTGCCCGCGCACATGCCGTCCATGCCGTCGTTCAGGTTGGAGCCGTTGGAAACGGCCATTTCTACAAATGTCACCAGCAGCACGAAGAAAATCCATCCGGCAGCCGTGCGGTAGCGGCCCAGGAAGGAGAAGATTTCGGAGTAGGAGAGGTTGTTGTTCTTGACGAAAGGAATCGTTGTAATGGTCGATTTCACCGGCTGGCTCTTATGGAAGATAAACTCCGTGCCGTTGCGCTCGATCGACACGTTTTCGCGAATGACGGCGTCGGGGCTCTTCCACAGCACCAGTCCGATGGTGATGCCCAGGACAGCCTGACCAATCAGCTTCCATCTGGGATGCAGACCGTCTTTGGTAATCTTCATCTTGATGTAGTCGTCCAGAAATCCGAGCACGCCCAGCCAAAGTGTGGTGCCCAGCATGATGAGCATGTAGATGTTGCGCAGACGGCCCAGGAGCAGACAGGGCACCACGGTGGCCACGATGATGATGATGCCGCCCATGGTCGGGACGCCCTTTTTCTGCGTGCCGTAAGGGTCGATGCTGGCGTCGCGCTGGGCTTCGCTGATGTTTTTGCGCTTCATCCAGCGGATAAAGTATTCGCCGAACACCATGGTGATGAGCAGCGAGAGTACCAAAGTCAGCAGGCCGCGGAACGAGATATATTGCCACATGCCCGATCCGGGGATGCCGTAACTCTCGAGATATCTGAACAGATAGTATAGCATATTCGGTGGATTTAAGCTTTATTCATTGGCGTTGGCGGGCAGGCCGAAGGCTTCGCGGATGACTTCGTGGTCGTCGAAGTGGTGCTTTACGCCCTTGATGATCTGATAATCTTCGTGGCCCTTGCCTGCAACGAGGATGACGTCGCCCTTGCGCGCCATCATGCAGGCGGTGCGGATGGCTTCCCGGCGATCGGTGATGGTCAGCACCTTTTGGCGGTCGTCCTCGGAGACGCCGGCCATCATGTCGCGGATGATGTCCTCGGGCTCTTCGTCGCGCGGATTGTCGGAGGTGATGATGACGCGCTGGCTCTGCTTGACGGCTTCCTGAGCCATGAGGGGGCGCTTGCCCTTGTCGCGGTTGCCGCCGGCGCCGCACACGGTCCACACTTCGCCCTCTTTGCGCTGGCTGATCACCTCATTGATGGTGGTGAGCACGTTCTCCAACGCGTCGGGTGTGTGGGCGTAGTCCACGATGGCGGTGACGCCCTTGGGCGATGAAATGGTCTCAAAACGTCCGTTGACGGGCTTCATCAGCGAGAGCGTCACGAGCGCCTCTTCCTGCGATACGCCCAGCATGCGCAGAGCGCCGTAGACGGCCAGCAGATTCTGCACGTTGAAGCGGCCCACGAAGCGCACGAACACCTCGCGTCCGTCCATCTCCAGATTCATGCCGTCGAAGCCTTCCTCCAGGATTTTGGCCTTGAAGTCGGCGGCGCTTCTCACTGAGTAGGTCTTGACGCTGGCTTTGGTGTTCTGTACCATCACCATGCCGTTCTTGTCGTCGGCATTGGTCACGGCAAAGGCCTCTTTGGAGAGTCCGTCGAAGAAGGCCTTCTTGGCGTCGCGGTAGTTCTCAAAAGTTTTATGGTAGTCCAAATGATCGCGTGTCAGGTTGGTGAACAGGCCGCCGGCAAAGTTCAGGCCGCCGATGCGCTTCTGTGCGACAGCGTGGCTCGACACCTCCATGAAAGCGAACTCGCAACCCTCGTCGGCCATTGTGCCGAGCAGACGGTTGAGGGTGATGACGTCGGGCGTCGTGCACTCTGTGGGATAGGCCTTGCCGTCGATGTAGTTGCACACGGTGGAGCACAGACCGCACTTGTGGCCCATCTGTCGCATGGCGTTGTAGAGCGTCGTGGCGATGGTGGTCTTGCCGTTGGTGCCGGTGACGCCGACGAGCTTCAGGCGGCGTGTGGGGAAGCCGCAGAAGGCGTGTGCGAGGGGTCCGACGGCAGCTTCGCTGTCGGCCACCTGTATGTAGGTGACGCCGTCGGCGGGCGCGGCGGGCAGCTCCTCGCAGAGGATGGCGGTTGCTCCGGCGGCGACAGCCTTGTCGATGTAGGCGTGGCCGTCGACCTGAGTGCCCCGCAGGGCGGCGAACAGCGCTCCGGCGCTGACGCGGCGCGAGTCGATGACGACGTCGGTCACCTCGGTGTCGGCCGGTCCGACGATGCGGAGAGGCGTCACGGATTCAAGCAGTGTGGATAGTATCATAGTCTCTTATACCTTATTATATTTATAACCTCCGAATCTTACCTTATTTTAAATAGAGTTCGACCGTCATGCCTTTCTTTCTGTCGGCGCCTGGGGCGATGGCCTGACGATGCACCTTGCCGAAGCCGTTCAGATGTCCTTTGATGCCGCACGACTCGATGGCGTAGAGGGCGTCCTTGGCGCCCATGCCGACCACGTTGGGCACTTTGCCCTCTTCGGTCGTGATGTCCTTGCCGCGCAGCGAGTCGCCCTTGATGCGGAGGCCGTCGAGCACCTCGTCGGCGGCGGCGACGTTGCCGGTCTTGACGTCGGGGACGAAGATGGCGAGCGAGTCGCGGAGGTCCTCGATGCGGGTGGTCTTCTGGTAGGCCATGACGCGTTCGGCGATTTCGCGGAGCACGGGAGCCGACATGCTTCCGCCGCCGTTGGCGGTGCCGGTGTGGCCCGCCTTGCGGAAGACGAAGACGCCGCAGGTGTACTCGGGCTTGTCGGCGGGGAAGAAGCCGCAGAAGTTGAGCCAGCGGCCGGCATACTGGCCGTGTTCGTCCACCTTGGCGGTGCCCGTTTTGCCGGCGATGATGAAGCGGTCGGACTGGGCGCGGGTGCCGGTGCCGTCGGTGCTGTTGACGACGCCGATGAGGCACTGTGTGATGTCGGCGATGGCTTCGGGGCGTGCGATGCTCTCGACGGCCACCTGCGAGTCGATTTTCTGTACGGTGTGTCCGTCGCGCTGGATCTCCTTGATGAGTCGGGGACGCATCATCTTGCCGCCGTTGGCGATGGCGTTGTAGAAGGCGACCATGTTCATGGGTGTGACGCTGATGCCGTATCCGACGGCCATCCACAGCGCTTCGCCCTTCCAGTTCTTGAGCTGCTCGGCGGTCTTGAGCCTCGACTTGGCGGCGCCCGGGATGACGTGGTGGTCGGCGGCGATGCCCATGTTGTTGAGTTTCTTGAGGAAGGCTTCGGCCTTGCCCTTCTTCACATAGTGTTCGTCGACGACGAGCATGGTGCCGACGTTCGAGCTGTAACGGAGGATTTTGGGGATGGTCTTCCAGGCGTACTTCTTTCCGGCGTCGTCGCTGATGGAGTAGCCGTAGAACGAGCGAGCGAAGGGAGCGGTGTTGACCGAGTCGGCGAGAGTGACTTCGCCGTCGTCGAGGGCGGCGAGGATGGATGCGGTCTTGAAGATGGAGCCCGTCTCGATGCCCTGGTTGAGGGCGATGTTGTTGTCGATGACGAACTGTCCGTTCTGACGGGTGAGGTTGACGATGGCCTTGATGTCGCCGGTGGCGGTTTCCATGACGATGGCGGTGCCGAGGTCGGCGTTCTGTTCCTCCATCTGGTCGCGGAGGGCTTTGTTGGCGATGTCCTGAATGCGGACGTCGAGGGTGGTGACTATGTCGCATCCGTTCTGGGGGGCTTGGTCGATGAATTCGGCGAAGGTGTCCATGACCTTGCGTCGGTGGCTGAAGCCGGGCTTGCCTCGTAGGAGGCTGTCGTAGGCGAGCTCTATGCCGTTGCGGGCGCGGCTGTGCTGTTCGTCCCACATACCGAGGGTTCGTGTGGCGAGGAGGCCGTAGGCGTTTTTGCGCACCATGACCTCGTCGAAGGTGAAGCCACGAGGCTCGGCCTTCTGTCGGGTGACGAAGCCAGCCTTGCGTCCGCGTGCGAGGACGGGCAGCTGACGGATCTGCTGCATCTGTTGTTCGCTGACGGTGATGCTGCAGAGGCGCATCTGCTTGCCCGGGTGCTCGATGGCGCGGCTGATGGAGTCGCGGAAGCTGAGTGCGCTGAAGGAGGGCACGATGCGGTGTAGGCCGTCGGTGATGGCGTCGAGGCTGTCGCGCCACTGTGAGGCCAGCAGGCGGCGGTTGGCGCGGTTGCCGACGCCGAGGTTGGCGTAGAGGGTGTACTCGGTGTTGCACGAGTCGAGGAAGGCCTTGACCTGTTCGTAGCGCAGGTAGGTGAGGCGGCGGTTGCCCTTGGTGTAGAGGTTGGTGTAGTAGCCTGACTTGGCGTGTGCCTCGGCGGCGGTGTTGCCTTTGCGGAGGGCGCCCTCGATGAGCGAGCGGAACTCGGCGGCGCTCTGTTCGGGGATGAGGCGGTGGAGGCCTTCGGCGTAGTCGGCGATGTGGCGTCGCACCACTTCGTCGCGGTATTTCTGGTTGTCGCGTCCTCGGGTGAATTCCTGGTATTTGAAGACGAACTGGTATTCGGGTGTGCTGCTGACGAGGACGCGTCCCTCGTTGCTGAGGATGCTGCCTCGCTGTGGCTGTACGACGACGCTGTCGGCGTTGAAGCGGTTGGCGACGGTCTGCCAGCCGCGCCGGCCGAAGGTCATGAAGCCGATGGCGCGTAGGATGATCAGCACGGCAAGCAGCACCACAATCACGATGATCGAGGTGTAGCGTTTGGCCATTGTGTCGGTGTCGGGTTTCATAGTGCTGCTTGATGGCTTAAAGGCTTAGATGCTTAGTGGCTTAATTTTTAATTATCGATGATGACGGGAGCGGCTGTGGCGGGCTTCAGGGGGTTGTCGTCGCCGAGGCGGCGTTCGATGTTCGACTGCAGGCTCTTCTGCATCAGTTCGTTGCGGAGGGCGACGGACTCGTTGCGGAGGTCGATGATCTCTTTGCGGAGGCGCTGTATCTTGACGGTCTCCGTCTGGCAGGCATAGCGGTTGCCTTCGTAGATGACGATGAGGCAGACCACCAGCACGATGAGCCCCATCTGGCGCTTGACGAAGGGGTGCATGAGCATGTCGCCGGTGAGCATTTTGACGACCGAGAATTTCTTTTTCTTCTTCATGACGTTGTTCGTTCTGTTTTTTAGTCTGCAGTCCTTTCATCTTCAATGCGCTCGGCGATGCGCAGCTTGGCGCTGCGTGAGCGGGGGTTGAGCTGCTGCTCGTCGTCGGAGGGTGTGACGACCTTGCCGACGAGGCGGTAGGGGGTGGTGATGCGTCCGTAGAAGTCCTGCTGCTGGCGGCCCTCGATGTTGCCGGCTTTCATGACGTTCTTCACGATGCGGTCCTCGAGCGAATGGTAGGTGAGGACGACGAGGCGGCCTCCGGGGCGCAGCAGCTCGGTGGCGGCGAGGAGCATCTCGCGGAGGGCTTCCATCTCGTGGTTGACCTCGATGCGGAGGGCCTGGAAGAGCTTGGTGACCTCTTTCTTCTCTTTGTCGCGGAGGAAGAGGGGCCGTGTGGCATCGACGAGGTCGGCGGTGGTGCGGAAGGGGTGTGTGGCGCGTGCGCTGACGACGGTCTGTGCCAGGCGTCGGGCGTCGCGCAGCTCGCCGTAGAGGCGGAAGATGTCGGCGAGGCGTGCCTCGTCGTAGTCGTTGAGGACGTCGGCGGCGGTGAGGCCTTCGCGGGCGTTCATGCGCATGTCGAGCGGGGCGTCGAAGCGGAACGAGAATCCGCGCTGCTGGGTGTCGAAGTGGTGGCTCGAGACGCCGAGGTCGGCGAGCACGCCGTCGAGCTGGCTGACGCCGTGATAGCGCATGAAGTTCCAGAGGTAGCGGAAGTTGCTGCGTACGAAGGTGAAGCGGACGTCGTCGTGGGGGATGTTCTGCTCGGCATCGGCGTCCTGGTCGAATCCGTAGAGGTGGCCCTGGGGTGCGAGCCGGCTGAGGATTTCGCGCGAGTGGCCTCCGCCGCCGAATGTGACGTCGGCGTAGGTGCCGTCGGGCCTGATGTTGAGGCCGTCGATGCTCTCCTTCAGGAGGACGGGGATGTGGTAGACGGGGGCCATTTCTTCAATTCCTAATTCCTAATTCTTCAATTCCTAATTCTTCAAGGGTTTCCCATCAGCGCTTCGAGGTTTTCGCCGAGTGTGGCGGGGTTGTCGAGGAGGGCGTCGGCGGTCTCCTTCGTCCAGAGTTCGATGGTGTCGTCCATGCCGATGAATCGTACGCTGCCTGTGAGGCCTATCATCTGCTGGAGGCGCTTGGGGATGAGGATGCGTCCGTTGCCGTCGATGGGGAGCTCGTCCACGCCGGCCACGAACTGGCGGAACACCATCTGCTGCTGGGCGTTCCAGCGGTTGAGGCGGCTGCGCAGTTCGTCGAGCTGCTGGTTCCACACGCTCTTGGGGTAGAGCACGAGGCACGTCTGGTGGACGTCGCGCCGGATCATCAGCGCCTCGTCGCCTTCCTTCTGCAGCGCGCGGCGGAAAACGGCGGGGAAGAACACGCGTCCTTTCTCGTCCATCTTTGCATCAATGTTGCCTATAAACCGTACCATCTGAGGGCTTTATTTGAAATTCGGTTCAAAATTACTACTTTTCCCCACAATTCCCCACAAAAAACCACAAAAAGTTTTCCACAAAATGAAAAAAGTTTTCCACAATGATGTTTATATCTCTCGTTCTGCGATGAAAGTCAGTGTATTACGTATTTTCGGCAAAAACCTAAAAAATCGCAAAAAATGGTGGGGGAAGGTGAAAAGGAAGCGAGCAGTGGGCAGATGTGTGTGCTGCCCGCTGCTCGGGGATGGATGGAGGAGTTAGACGTTGAATTTCTTCTTGAAGGCGGGTGTCTTGACGAAGCGTGCGGTGGCGTCGTCGAAGGCGATGTAGCCTCGTGCGACCCATGTGCGGAGGGTGCTGTCGCCGTCGCCCGTGCGTCCCTGGCTGAGGCGCATCTGGCGGTATTGGTCGCGTGTGAATTCGTCGGGCAGGATGGCGAGCAGGTTCTGGGGACCCGACTGGCGCTGCAGCTCGGCTTCCTCGCGCAGCTCTTTGTCGAGCTGCTGGCCGAAGTAGAGCATCTTGCACCAGAGGTTGTACTGCTGTGTCCAGCGTACGAAGTCGGCGATGGTGTCGTCCCAGCGGCATCCCTGTGCCACGTAGAGCACCATTCCCTTGAGCCAGGCGATGACGTTGGCGCGGTACGAGAAGACCTCGTAGGCCTCGGAGTCGTAGAGGCGTGCGGTGTCGTGGTTGTCCTGTTTCATCTGCCGGGCGAGGCGGAGAGCCTGTGGGCACTCGATGAGTCCGCTGGCGGCGTCGAGGCGTGCGAGGTAGGGCTTGAGCTCGGCGGCGAAGGCGTCGTCGTAGATGCCGAGCACGGGTGCGGGGGGGTCGTCGCCGTCGGGGGGGATGATGGTGGCGATGTCGAGGCGGCTGACGGTGCCGTCGTTGACCATCTTCCAGAAGAACTTGCGGGCGTTGGGCGGCGTGGTGGAGGCGTTGAAGTTCCAGCGCAGCGGTGCGATGCCCGAGACGGAGTCGGCGCCGACGCGTTCCTGTCCGGCGAGTGAGTTGTCGAAGGCCTTGCGGATGAGGAGCCCCACCTCGTCGGGTGTGCCGCGCGAGGTGACCTTCTTGAGGCCGTCGAGCTCGTCGACGACGGTGTAGACGAAGCGCTGGCCGTTGTTGTGGGCGTCGACGATGCGCTGGTTGAAGACGGCGTCGGTGAGGTTGTCGATGAGCATCTGGATGCAGATGTCGGTGGGGCGGGGGTCCTTCTTCTGTCGTGCGCCGGGGTTGCGCTGTTTCCACTCGGCCTCGCGCTGGCGGTTGGGGATGTCGCGCTGGCGGATGTCGTCCATGATGAACTCGATGGGCTTGCGGATGGTGCCCTTGCCGACGGACTGGCGGCCGATGAGGACGTTCATGAAGGTGGCCTCGTGCTCGACGTTGTCCCAGTAGCGGAAGCGGACGCCGTGGAGGTGTGCACCGAGTGCGGGGAAGACGGCGTTGGCGACGGCGGGCTTGTAGAGCGGCGGGACGTTGCATGTGAGGAGCCTGATGAGTGCGGGCAGGCGTTGCGGCATGGGCGGCGGGGCGGTGGGTGTGCCGCCGCAGGCGCGCAGGACGGCGGTGTTCTTGAAGGTGTCGAGGACCTGGCGGAGGCGGTAGGGCATGCCGCGGCGCGGCTCCTTGAGGGCGTTCTCGATGGTCTGGCGCCACTCGGCGTCGGCGGCGGCGGTGTCGGCGGCGGGCAGCCAGTAGTTGGGGATGACGGCCAGCAGGTGGTCCAGGCGGTAGCCGCAGATGGGGCGCAGCGTCATGGCCAGCTCGTAGGTCTTCACGTTGCGGTCGCCCTCGACGGGCTCGCGGCCGTCGTTGAACAGCTCCCAGTACTTGCGGATGATGTCGGCAAAGGGGATGCCGTTGTAATCCGAACTGTAGCACTGTAGCACTGTAGCGCTTTTCGGGTTTTCCGCGGGTTCGGGGCGAGCCGGAACGCCCTGGTTTTCCGGAATTTCCGGAATAACCGGCATTTCCGGAATGACCGGTTTCTCGGGCGCGGGGGGCGCGGGTGCGGCGGGGGTGAAGTCGAAGAGGGTGTCGTCGAGGAAGATGAGCTCTTCGGGGTCGGCGGTGGTGGTGAAGAAGACGCGGGTGATGTCCTTGGCGCCTTCGTCGAAGGTGACGTCGAGCAGGGCGGCGGCCAAGCGCAGGTTCTGCTCCTGGGTGAGCTCCTCGCGGCGGCGGAACACCAGGTGGTAGCCCTGCCTGCGGGCGCTGCGCTCGAGCATCTGCAGCCCCAGCTCGTCCTTATGGGCGAGGATGCGCTGGCGGACGGCGTCCATGTCGGCGGGGTCGAGGTGGTCGATGTCCATGCCGACCGAGCGCGAGGGTGTGCGGCTGCCGCGCAGGCGGCCGTCGGCGGCGGGCAGGCACGAGTAGTTCATCTGCACGAGCTGGCTCTTCTGCGCTTCGTTGCCGCCGTGCACGGCCTCGAGCAGGAAGTGCTGGCGGTGGCTGTCGCGCTGGCGCAGGTACTCGCGGCGGGTACGGATGGGGCGCATCCGTTTCGCCCCATCCTGATAGTAGATCATGTGTACGCTCATGGCTGCCGGTCACGCTCTGAGGTTAAACATCAGTTCGTCCAGCACCTTGCGTGCGATGGCACCCGCCTGGCGCAGCAGCTGTGCCGGCAGCTCGTCGATGTCGTCCTCGGCCATCGTGAAGACGAAGTAGTAGCGGCCGTTGCGGCCCAGGGTGAGCGAGCAGTTGTCGTCGCGGAACAGCGGGTGGTTCTTCACCCTGGGGGGCAGCTCGGTGACGTAGACGTTGCCGTCCCTCATGGCCTGCACCTTGCAGGTCGAGCAGAAGGGTTCCAGCTCAACGTCCTCGCCGCAGGCGAAGTCGGCCGTGTGGAGCCCGTTGTCTAACTTGCCGAACGACATCAGTCCTTCGGCCATCACGTTGCGCTGTGAGGCGCGGGGGGTTGTCTTGCTTGTCTGTTTCATCGTTGTCTGAATGGTTTTTTTGGGGGGTTAATGAAAAAATGGTGTTGCAGAGTGGTGTGGCTATCAGTCGGTCGGCGGGCACTTCACGATGTTCCTGAGGATGGCCCTGTTGAAGAGCTTTCCGTTCCAGCTGTCGGTGGTGAGCTGGAGGTCGGCCACGACGCTGTCGCCCGGGCGGATGGCCTGTGCCATGAACCGCTCGGCGTGTTCGCCCGCCACGAGGGCCGTCTGGCGCTGGCGGTGCTCGCCGTCGGGCCATTCGATGAGCGTGTCGAACGTCTTGTACGGGTTGCCGGTGCGGAAACTGACGCCCTCGCGGAGGGCGCTGATGGTCTTGATGGTTGCTTGGAGTTTCATAAGGGTAAAACTGTTGTTAGAGGGTTAATGAAAAAAACTTGCGGATTCTCGCTCGGGGTGCGCACCGTGGTTTCAAATCCGCTGCAAAGGTACGGCGAAAAAACACAACGTACCCCCTACGCAGGTACTACGCGCAGGGGGTACGGGTCGATGTAAGGCGCTGGTTATTAGCCTAAGGCGTCTTTCAGTTTTTTCTGAAAGCTGTCGTACTTGAGCTGGTCGAGGGCGTTGTTGTAATAAGCGCGGAGCGTCCCGGCGCTCAGGCCCCACAGGGTGCCGAACAGTTTCCACACGTTGCCGATGCCCAGGCGCTCGGCAATCATCAGGGCCATCTGTCCCTTCTCGGCGCCGGTGAGGCCGACGGGCTGCCAGTCGTCGGTGATGAGTCCGGCCGCGGCGAGGCGCTCCTTCAGCGCCAGGGCGTCGGGCGTCGTCAGGGCCTCGGGCACGCCTTCGGGCGTGCGTGTAGCGCGCGCGTCCTCTTCTTCTTTTCCCGACAGGCCGATGTGGACGTGCTGGTTGTCGTGGATGTCGAACATAGGGCCGTTGAAGGTCACGCTGCCCGTGAAGGTCACGCCGAGGGCGTCGGTCAGTCGTTTGGCGTCAGTCTTCATGGTTGCCGATGTTGACGTTGTCGTTGTCGGTGATCTCGTTCATGGGCCCGTCGAAGTGGGCGTTGTTGAGCGTGATGATGCTGACGGGCGGTGCCTTCGGCTCGTGCATCTCCATGGCCTTGCGGCGGATGTCGGCGCGGAAGCGGCGCACCATGTCGCGCTTCAGCATGGGTTCGAAGATGCGGCGGGCATCGTCGCGGTCGTGAGGATCCTCGCAGGCGGCAATCTGCTCCACCACGTTGTCATACGTGACGCGGCTGGCCCAGGGGTCGTTGCGCAGGCGCTCGGCCTCCTCCCTCAGGTTAGCCTCGCTCTGGCGGCTCTCAGCCAGCTCAGCCAGCAGGCGTTCGTATGACGCCATCAGCACTCCCAAACAGTCATTAAACTCCGTGGCCGTCATCAGCGGGGTGGCCACGCTCCCGCAAACAATCTTTAAATCACTCATATTGAATTAGTTTTAGAATTTGTGTCCAGGCGTTTTCATTTCCCTGAATCGGCTGCAAAGGTAAAGCTATTCCTCTATATCACCAAACGTTTTCGCAGTAAAAATTTCACTTTTTTTCCAGAGCCATCGTCGCCCCGTCGCACCCCCCCTCTGCGCTACAGTGCTACAGTGCTACAGTTCAAAACATGCTTGTCCACATCATGGTGAAAAAGAATTCTATTTTATATATTATATAATATATATATTATATAATATATAAAATAGGCCTGATTTTTGGGGGCTATGTGTAAAGCGTCCTGAGAACTGTAGCACTGTAGCACTGTAGCGCTCGGCTGCTCATCGGGGTGGTGACAGGGGCAGCTCAATCGGTGGCGACAAAGCCGCTCATCGGGGGGGGGGTGACAGCCGTGCGGGCGAGGGGAGCGGTGGCCGCCGCGCGCGCCGGCGCAGTGGGCCGTGACAGCGCAGTGGGCCGCGCCAGCGACGGAGTGGACTGCGCCAGCGACGCAGAGAGCCGCCACGACAGCGCACTGCGTCGTTCGTCAGAATATGACACAAAGAAAAAATATTAAATAATTCAAGTTTCGGAAGTATGAAATCGTACCAGAGAGGAGCGCCCCGAAGGGGCAATGAGCACCCAGCCCAGGGCAACGCCCTGGGTACAAACGGCCAAAGTAACTTTCGCCCTGAAGGGGCAAAAGCTTTACAACACATG
>JAILEU010000164.1 GCA_024697785.1 Bacteroidaceae bacterium
CTGTTAGTCTGTCAGTCTAAAAAGAAGTCTGTAAACTGAATTCTTACTTGATGCCGAGCTTGGCCTTGACGAGGTCGGTGACGTCGGTGCTGAGGGTTTCGTTGATGAAGGGGATGCCGCTGGAGACATCGAAGATGTAGAGGTAGCCGCCTTCGGTGCCGATTTCCTTGATAGCCTTGAGGATTTTCTCGTTGATGGCCTGCTGCTTCTCCATGCTGGCCTGCTGGAGGTTCTGCTGGCTCTCCTGATAGTACTGCTGCATGCGGGTGTAGAGGTCCTGGAGTTCTTTTTCGCGACGCTCCTGGATGTTCGGCGGCAGAGAGGCCTTCTGGGTGTTGTACTCTTCGTTCTTCTTGGTGAACTCGTCTTCGAGGCGCTTCAGGTCGTCTTCATACTGCTTCTGGAGGTTCTGAATCTCCGTCTGAGCTTGTGTCCACTCGGGCATAACCTGAATGATGTTCTGCGAATTGACGTGTCCGAACTTCTGGGCAAACACGGTGAGAGGGGCCAGCATAAGGGCCAGGATAATGAGTTGTTTTTTCATTGTGGTTGAATTGGTTTTATAATTAATACTGTTGTTGTTCGATGTGAAAGTCTGGACTATTCAGCATATCCGAGCTTTGAGAGCACTTCGTTGCTGATGTCGATTTTCGGCGAGGCGTAGATGACGCTTGTGGCCGAGGCGCGGTCGATGACCATGGAGTAGCCCTTGGCGTCGGCAATCTCCTTGACGGCGTTGTAGATTTCGTCCTGGATGGGGGCCATGAGGCTCTCGCGTTTCTTGTAGAGTTCGCCTTCGGGGCCGAAGTAGGTGCGCTTGAGTTCCTGCGCTTCTTTCTCCTTGGCAACGATTTCGTTTTCCTTGGCTGTCTTCTGCTCTTCGGAGAGGAAGACGGCTTCGCTCTGGTAGTTCTTGTAGAGCGTCTGGGCTTCGAGTGAGAGGGCTTCCACCTCGCTCTGCCAGCGCTTGGAGATCTGGTTGAGTTGTTCGTTGGCACGCTCATAGGCCGGGATGTTCTTCAGAATGTATTCCATGTCGATGAGGGCGAACTTCTGGGCGCCTGCGGTCAGGCTGAAGAGGCAGCAGAGGGCTGCAAGAATCATACTCTTTTTCATATCTTCTGTTTGTTTTTAGGGTTAGTGGCTAAGGTGTTTCTTCGTCTTTTAGACTGCGTGCGGGGTGATAAAGTTTAAAACTCTTGTCCGAGGACGAAGTGGAACTGGCTTCCGCTGCGTCCCATGGAGCCGTTGATGGGGTCGAAGCCGTAGGCCCAGTCGACGCCCATGAGGCCGACCATGGGTAGGTTGATGCGCACGCCGAGGCCGGCCGAGCGCTTCATGTCGAAGAGGTTGAAGCGCTTGACTTCGTCCCACGCGTTACCACCTTCGAGGAAGGCCAGGGCATAGATCTGGGTGGAGTTCTCGAGCATGAGGGGATAGCGCAGCTCGGTCGAGAAGCGGGTGTAGGCATAGCCGCCGTAGCTGACGGCGCCGTTGTCGTAGCCGCGGAGGGCAATCATGTCGGTGTAATAGTTATAGGAATAGCCGCTCATGCCGTCGCCGCCCACGTAGAAGGTCTCGAAGGGCGACTTCTTGTAGGGGTTGTAGTGGCCGAGGATGCCGAGCTCGGCGCGCGTCACGAGGACGAAGCACTTCTGTCCGCTGCCGAGGGCGGTGTAGAACTTGCCTTTCATCTTCCACTTGTGGTACTCTATCCAGTTGTATTTCTTCTGCAGGGCCTGGCTGTAGCCGGCGTCGGTGGTGGCGACGCTGGAGAGGGCTTTGTAGTCGACGCCGTCCCACATGGAATAGGGGGGCGTGGCCGAGACGGAGAAGGTGAACTCAGAGCCGGAGCGCGGGAAGATGGAGTTGTCGATGGAGTTGCGGCTGAAGGTGAGGCCGGCGTTGATGTTGTTGCAGCGGCCGTTTGAGAAGACAAAGTAGTAGTCCCAGTTCTGCAGGTCGTAGCGCTGGTAGGCCAGCTCGCCGTAGAGGCTGAAGTAGTCGTCGGGCCAGTGGAGGCGCTTGCCCCAGCCGAGCGAGACGCCGTACATCTTCATGTACTTCGATTTGTCGTAGTAGGCTTCGTAGTTGTTGTAGTAGTTGTAGTAGCCCGTGTTGTAGCCGTACATGTTGTAGTAGTTGTACATGTTGTTCATGTAGGCGTTGCTGTAGAAGTTACGGTTGACGCCGGTCTGCTTGGCATAGAAGGCGTTGACGGAGAGCGTGTTCGGACGCTTGCCGCCAAACCACGGGTCGAGGAACGAGATGCTGTATGACTGGTAGTAGGTGCCGTTGGTCTGTCCGCTGATGGAGAACGTCTGTCCGTCGCCCTGGGGGATGAAGGCGCGGTAGTTGTCGGACTTGTGGAAGAGGTTGTACATCGAGAAGTTGGTGAACTTCAGCGACACCTTTCCGATGACGCCCGTCTGGCCGTAGCCGATGGAGAACTCCACCTGGTCGTTGGCCTTCGACTCGAGCATCCAGTTGATGTCGACGGTGCCGTTCTGGACGTCGTCCTTGATGTCGGGGTTGATGGCTTCGGGGTTGAAGTGTCCCATGTTGCCAAGTTCGCGCATGGAGCGTATGAGTGCGTCGCGGCTGAAGAGGGCGCCGGGCAGGGTGAGCAGCTGGCGGCGCACGACGTTCTCGTAGAGGCGGTCGTTGCCCGAGATGCGCACGTGGTTGATGGTGGCCTGCGGGCCTTCGATGACGCGCATCTCCAGGTCGATGGAGTCGGTGAGGACGTTCGTCTCGACGGGTTCGACGCGGAAGAAGACGTAGCCGTTGTTGTAGTAGAGGTTGCCGACGGCGTCGTCGTCCGTCTTCAAGCGCTCGTCGAGCAGCTTCTGGTTATAGACGTCGCCAGGCTTCATCTTCAGCACCTCGTTGAGCACCTCGGAGGGATAGACGGTGTTGCCCACCCAGTTGATGTTGCGGAGGTAGTACTGGTTGCCCTCCTCGACGCGGATGAAGACATCGACGGTCTTGTCGTCGTAGGGCACGACGGAGTCGGTGACGATGTGGGCGTCGCGGTAGCCGAACTCGTTGTACTTGTTGATGAGGTTGTCCTTGTCCTCCTCGTAGTCCTTGACGATGAACTTCTTCTGCCGGAAGAGGTAGCGGTTGAAGCCTTTCTCGTTGGTCTTCTTCATGGCCCACTTGAGCTTGTTGTCCGAGAGGGCGTCGTTGCCGTCGATGGTGATGGCGTGCACCTTGATTTTCTCCTTTTTATCGACGTTGATGTCGAGGACTATCTGGCCGGGGTTGTTGGGGTCGTCGCGCTGCACGAGGTTGATGTCGGCGTTCTTGAATCCCTTGCCGTCGTAGTAGCGGCGGATGACAATCTTGGCCTGGTCGATCATGTTGGGGTTGATCTGGTTGCCCTTCATGAGGCCTATCTTGCCTTCGAGGTCCTCGCGCTCGGACTTCTTGACGCCGTTGTAGTTAATCTCGGCCAGACGGGGGCGCGGGGCCAGCTCGATGTTCAGATAGACTTTGTCGCCCACGAACTTCTCGGCCGTGATGCGGACGTTGGAGAAGAGCCCGTTCTTCCAGTATCGCCTGGTGGCTTCGGTGATCTCCTCGCCGGGGATGCTGACAACCTGCCCGACGGAGAGGCCCGAGAGGCCAATGATGACGTAGTCCTCGTAACCGCTGATGCCTTTGACGGAGATGCCGGCAATCTCGTATTTACGGGGGGTTGACGTGTAGATGATGGTGGGTTTCTCGACCACCTCGTCGTCGTCGTCAGCCACGACGGGCAGGGTGGTGAGTGCAGCCATGAGGCACACCACAATCCATCGTATCGGTCTTGCTATGAAAATGCTTCGATTCATTCTTGCTTGCTGTCTTGTTGGCCGGCATCAACGGTAACCTGCTCGCTGGTCTTGCCGAAGCGGCGTTCGCGCTGCTGGTAGTCGTAGATGGCCTTGCATAGTTCCTCTTCGTTGAAATCGGGCCAGAAGGTGTCGCAGAAATAGAGCTCTGTGTAGGCACATTGCCAGAGCAGGTAGTTGCTCAGACGGAGCTCGCCGCCGGTGCGGATGAGGAGGTCGGGGTCGGGGAGGAACGAGGTGTTGAGCGAGGCGTCGATGGTCTTGTCGTCGATGTCTTCAACGCGGAGCGTGCCTTCCTTCACACGGCGGGCTATCTTCTTCGTGGCTTCGATGATCTCCCATTTGCTGGAGTAGGACAGGGCAACGGTGAGCGTCCCTCTCTTGTTGTTTGCCGATTGCTCCAGGCAATAGTTCATGCGCTCCTGCACGTCTTGGGGGAGACGGCTGGTGTTGCCGATGACGCAGAAGCGGACGTCGTTGTCCATGAAGACGTTAATGTCGAGTTTCGCAAACAGGAGGGACATCAGTCCTTCCACCTCTTCGTCGGGGCGGTTCCAGTTTTCGGTACTGAAAGCATAGACGGTGGTGTACTTGATGCCGAGGTTACAGGCAGCGACCATGGTGTCGAAGAGGGCCTGGGCGCCGGCGAAGTGTCCGTCGCTCCGCTTCTTGCCGTGCAGCTTTGCCCAGCGGCCGTTGCCGTCCATGATGATGGCAATGTGCTGAGGCAGGCGTGTCATGTCTATTTTCTCTTTGTACATAGTCTTAATCGTTACAGTCGCACTCTTTGGCGAAGATGTCGTAGCTGATGTAGGCCACGACGAAGGAGTAGGTGTCCTTGTTCTTCAGACCGGTGCTGGTGATGTGATATGGGTCGTTAAGTTGTAGTCCTTGGGGGTTGCTGACGTCGAGCTTGTCGGTCGAGGTGAAGCGGAACGTCCATTCGGCGCCGACGTTGAGGCGGTGAGCCAGCTTGTACTTGACGCCGATGCCGACGGGGATGTGGAGGGCGACGACGTGCTCGGCTGGCTTGGGGGCGAAGGTGATGCCTGCGCCGGCAAGCAGGTAGGGGGTGAAGCGGTGGCTGTCCTTGTAGCCCTGGGTGCCGTAGGCGAAGAAGTTGTACTCGAAATGGGTGCTGAAGTCGAAGATGCGGCGGTCGAAGGTGGCCGACTCGCCGTTGGGGTAGTAGTTGGGCTGCCCGTCTGTGGTGCCGGTGAGGTGGCCGTAGCCCAGTCCGCCCTTGACGACCATGCGGGGGTTGAGGTTATAGCGTGCCAGCACTCCGGCGGCCTCCGCCATGCTTTTGAAGGGGGTGGTGACGTTGGCGTCGCCCATGTAGAAGCATCCGCCGCCCCAGGCGCCCACCTCCATGTTGTACTCCTCCGTCTCTTGTGCAGCAAGGGGCCGCAGGGGGAGGGAAAGCAGTAGAAGGATGAAAAATGCAGCACAGACCGACCCTCTGCGGGCGTCGTTGCCTGCAGCTGAAAGGGGCTGTCTATGTGTCATTCTATTCTTCATTCTTCATTTTTCATTCTTCATTCCTCTTACAGTCCGCTCTGCTTGCCTTTCCAGAGGGTGCCGTCTGCGAGCTCAATCCAGAGGAAGTTGTTCCCGTCAACGGCAGCATCGAATGCGCCGTTGTAGCCAAGGAGTTCTTCAGGCAGGGAGAGCTTGTTCTTGTGGCTGCGCCAGGTGATGCCGTTGTCGACAGAGACGAACATGCGCTCAAAGCCCTGCACGGAGGGCGTGCGGCCTCCCTTGCTCTGTCCGCCGAAGGCATAGAGGTCGCCGTTGTAGCGGATAATCATCAGGTGCTCCAGCAGGGGACAGCCGTAGGGGTTGTCGGCCGAGGGGGCCATCTCCCTCCACGTCTGTTCGTTGGACAGGCGGGTCCACACGTGGGCGAGGGAGTCGGTGGAGGCATCGTCGTAGCAGACGACGAGGTTGCGCATGATGGAGGGGTTGGTGCTCAGCGGGTAGCTGAAGGCAAACAGATGGTCGGCCGTGTGGGCCGCGAGGAAGTCGGCTTCGACGGCGCTGATGTCGGGCTTCATCTGCTGCAGGTCAACCGGACCCGTCACCCGGTGCCACGAGCTTTCGTCGGGATTGACCTGGTGGGCGTTGAGGGTGATGGTGTAGTCGCGGCTGAACTTCTTGTCCTCCGAGACGACGGTAAAGACGAGCGGCTGCGTGAGGTTGAGCGTGTCGCCCGAAGTGAAGGTGGTGCGCACCCCTTCCTTGTCATAATAGATGGTGGACGAGGTGGACGAGGTGCTGCTAACGGGCACTTGGGCGGTCTGAACGCCGAAGGGGATGGAGTCGGTGTTATAGACCTGACCGTTCTCCTGGTCGATGGTGAAGACGTAATGGCTCGTGGCGGTGGCGATGGTGTAGGTCGAGTCCGTCCCGTCGTCGCGGGTGATGACCTTGTGCGTCTTGATGTCTCCGATGGAGAAGGTGAGCAGGGCGCACTCGGACGACTGTTCGATGTCGTCGCTCTTTCCGAGACAGGCTGTCAACATGGAGGCGCCAAGCGCCAGAAGGGTTAGTGTCAGTAGGTTTCTTTTCACCATCTTTGCTTCATGATGCTTGATATCCAAATCAATATGGCATGACGGCCAACGCGTCAGCCAGCTTCTCTATGACTTCCTGAAGGGGTTTCTGGAGCATGCCCTTGAGCAGGAAGTTGAGCTCGGTGCGGAGGGTCATCTTCAGCTTGGACGACTCGTCGCCCGTGGGTAGGATCTGTGCCCAGATGGTGAGGGGGATGGGCGAGGTGGTGGCTTCGTACTTGATGCACTTCGGCTCTTCGCGTTCGATGATGTGGAGGTCGAGGCTCCCCAGCGGTGAGATGCGGCACGACACGCTGTCGGTATTGAAACGCAGGTCTTCCACCTTGACGGTGTCGGAGGGGATCTCGCTCAGGCGGTCTTCGTACTCCTTGAGCAGGGTGAAATCCGATAGCTTATCGAACACGCGTTGCTGACTGTAGGGAATCTGCTTGATTCCGCTTTCAAACTGTAAACTCATCTTTAGTCTGTTAACTTCAAATCCCTGTTTTTCTTAATCTTTCACCTCCCAGTGGGCGGGGTCTTTCCGCCATTCGTGCAGGAGGGGCAGCTCGCTCTCGTCGATGTAGCCCGTCTGCAACGCCACGTCGAGGACGGCGTCGTAGTTGGTGAGGGTGACGAGCTCGACCTTCTCTTTCTTGAAGGCCTTTTCGGCCACGTCGAAGCCGTAGGTGAACGAGGCAACCATGCCGATGACGTCGCAGCCGTTCTGGCGGATGGCATCGACGGCCTTGAGGCTGCTCTTGCCGGTGGAGACGAGGTCTTCCACCACCACCACCTTCATGCCGGGACGGAGCTCGCCCTCGATGAGGTTCTCGAGCCCGTGATCCTTAGGCGTGGAGCGGACATACACAAACGGCAGGTTCAGCAGGTCGGCGACGAGCGCTCCCTGGGGAATGGCACCTGTGGCAACGCCGGCAATGGCATCGACGACGCTGAATTTCTCCTGGATGATGCGGGCAAGTTCGATTTTCACGAACGAGCGCAACGTGGGGTAAGACAGTGTTTTACGGTTGTCGCAATAGAAGGGTGACACCCATCCCGAGGCCCACGTGAAGGGGTTGGCGGGCTGGAGCTTAATGGCCTTGATGCGCAACAGCTTTTCGGCAAAGATTTTTTCCAGATTTTTCATAGACACACAAATTTGGCGCGAAGTTACAACGGATTTTCGAAACTGCAAAGCCGATTACAAACTTTAAACTTTTATAATAAAAATAAGTGAAAAAAACAGGCCTGTGACGGGTGGCTCTTCGCCTGTTCCTATAACAAACTGCCGTTTCGTGAGCGGTTTTCTTTTCAACCCGTCACAAACGCAGGGCTTTGAACTCCGTAACGTAGTGGGCTGGCTTCGTAGCGTAGTGGGCTGGCTCCGTAACGTAGTGGGCTAAAAAATTAGCGTAGTGGGCTGGCAACACAACGTAGTGCGTCTTGCCGAAAAAGTTGTGACGGGTTGAAAAGAAAACCGCTCACGGAAGCCTACTTTTAACGTTAGAACAAATAATCCAGGTTTCTTCTTGACAAACTTTTTTCCCCGATGAAAAGGGCTATTTTTGAATCTTGTTAATGGATTTTTCCCCGATGAAAAGGGCGGTTTTGATTTTTTTGTCTTTCTTCCCGAGTTTGATGAAAAGAACGGCGTTTGGTTTGTTTTTGCTTGAAATAGTGGCGCAGCAAAGAGGCGCTTTTTCCGCAAGCGTGCTTCGGGGAACAAGCAGATGCCGGAACCTGATGGCCGGATGGTGACGAAACAGCTGGAGGGGCGTCTTTTTCGTAGAAGTGCATTTTTTTTTAAAAAAATTTGTACGTGTGCGCAAAAGTCCATATATTTGCACGCTAAAAATAGTGTATAACATTTAAAAACAAAGTAAAAACAAGTCCAAACGAACCGAATCAACAAATCGAAAAAATCATTATTAACCAAATTATCAATTAATTAATTTATGTTTAACTTAAAAACTTACATCATGAGAAAATCAAGATTAAGTGCACTTTTGTTGGCAGCAGCCCTGCTGGTGCCCAGCATGAGTGTGAAGGCTGAGTGGGTCGATGAGACTACTGGCATCACGTACACCGCCATTGACGGTAGCAAGAACGGAAACGAAGGTTTCGCCGATGCTTGCGACGGCAATGTGGGCACGAAGTTCGGAACCGGCGACAAACCCAACTGGGTTGTCATCAAGGCTTCGGAGCCCGTTTACCTCAATGGCTACACCATCATCACGGCCAACGACAACGAGGCGTACAAAGGCCGTAATCCTAAGGACTGGACGTTGGAAGGCTCCACGGACAAGTATCATTGGACCCTCATCACCGAGGTTAAGGACGACGAAGTCCTGCAGGATGTGAACTTCACTCCGTTCGACTTCGACGCCAAGTCCATCGAGGCATTCACCTACTTCCGCTTCACCGTGAAGGCTACGCAGGATGCAGGCGCCTACATGCAGTACAGCGAACTTCACCTCAACGGTGTGAAGGAGAACCCCCTCACCTTCACGGCCATTGACGGTACCGCCGGCTTCGGTGGCGAAGGTTGGGACAAGGTGTGCGACGGCAACTTCAACACCAAGTTCTGCACCAACGTCATCCCCAGCGTCGTTGTCATCGAGGCTTCTGTGCCCATCTACCTGACGGGCTACACCATCGCCACCGCTAACGACACGAAGGGCGACCCCGGCCGCAACCCCAAGGACTGGACCATCGAAGGCTCCAACGACCTGGAGAACTGGGCTGTCATCACCGAGGTTAAGAACGACCAGGTGCTGGGCGCTACCAACTTCACCCCGTATGACTTCAACATCGCCGGTGCCAAGGAAGCTTACAAGTACTTCCGCTACACCGTCTCCGCCAACAAGGGCTCGGGCGTCATTCAGTACAGCGAGATTGCTCTCAAGGGCCAGACCGCGAAACCCGAAGAGGGCGTCGGCGCCAATGGCGAGACCAAGCTGCTGTGGCTCCCCGATGTGGCTACCATTGGTGGTCACCTCACCTATGTCAACGGTAAGGGCGACGAGCTTGCTGCCGACGGCCTCACGCTCAACGGCTATGCTCAGAACCTGAACGACCTCTCCGCTTCTGCCGAGGCCGGCCACGCTCTGGTCACGCTCGACAAGGTGCTCACGAAGGGCGACGTCATGGTGTTCACGACTGCTGCCGCCGGCGGTGGCCTGCACTTCGTGTTCAGCAACGGCTTCGAGTATGAGCAGGAGATCACCGGCACCCAGACCAAGGTCATCATCCCCGATGAGGCCGTCGGTTCTGCTGCCGTCATCATCACCCGTACCGATGCTTCCACGGCTGCTGTCGTGGTGAAGGCTATCACCGTTGAGAGCTTCACCTACACCGTTGCTTCTCCTTGGGCTGGTAACGAGGTCGGCGACTTCATCGCTCGTCTCTACAACCCCACCACCGAGAGCTTCCTGGCTCAGGGCAACGCTTGGGGCACCCAGGCTACCCGCGACGCCGCTGGCCTCCGCTTCAACCTCACCAAGCAGGAGGACGGCCTCTACAAGATTGTCACCTGCGTCTATCCCGATCGTCACTTCGGCTGGGACAACGGCAGCGGCTTCTATGTTGACATCAACCAGCAGGCCAATACCTTCTTCGCCTTTGAGCCCGCCAGCGTCGTTGAGAACAGCGACCGCGTGGTTTACACCATCAAGGCCTTCTCCTATGTAGGTGATGAGCTGAAGCTCGAAGGCTATCTGAGCACCAACGCCGATCCTGAGAACACCGTTGTGTACGTTCAGGACTACATCGACGAGTACGCTCTCTGGCAGGTTATCGACGACACCAAGCGTATGGCTCTCGAGGAGACCATCGCCGCTGCCCGTGCTAAGGCTGCCGGTAAGGTTGTCCTCCAGACCACCGACGAGGCTGCTGCCGGCTACATCTGGACCAACGCCCAGGAGCCCAGCGAAGGCGCTATCGCCAACCTGATCGACGGTAACACCAACACCTTCTTCCACACCGCTTGGAGTGCCGCCAGCGACGAGTATCACTACCTGGCTGTTGACCTCGGCGAAGGTGAGTCGATGAAGGAATTCGTCATCAACTACACCCGTCGTATGAACAACAACAACAACCGTCCGACGGAGATCGTCATCGCCGGTTCGAACGACAAGGAGACCTGGAACGACATCCGCACGCTGACGCAGGAAGCTGACGCTCTGCCCACCGAGTCTGGCGACGACAGCTACGCCTCGCCCGTCATCACGGCCGACCAGGCTTACCGCTACTTCCGCTTCACGGTGACCCACACCAACAACGAGGCTCGCAGCGGTTCCAGCAACTCGCTGTTCTTCACCTTCTCTGAGTTCGCCATCGGTGCTGCTGAAACTCCCAACGAGGCACAGCAGGCTGCCATCGAAGAGGCTATCGCCGCTGCTGAGGCTGTCCTCAACGACCCGACCGCTTCTGACGAAGACATCAAGAACGCTTCCGCTGACCTCGAGCAGAACGTCAAGGACGCCCTCGCTCCCAATGTCGAGTCTCCCTTCGTTGGCGACGTTGTTGCCGACGGTGGCTTCTGGGCTTTCTACAACCCCGAGACCAAGAGCTTCCTGAACCAGGGCAACGCTTGGAGCACTCAGGCCACCCGCGCCGAGAGCGGTCTCCGCTTCACCCTCACGGCTAACGAGGAAGGCCTCTACAAGATTGTCACCAACAAGTATCCCAGTAACGTATTCGGTTGGGACGCCGGCAGTGGCTTCTTTGTAGATATCACCAATCAGGCTACCACGAACCTGAAGTTCGAGCGTGTCAAGACGCAGGATGACGCCCAGTACGTCTATACCATCAAGGTTGAGGCTGTTTCCAACTCCGATGCCTCCAAGACCCTCGAAGGCTATCTGGCTACCAATGCCGACAACACCGTTGTTGACGTTGTGAGCACCCCCGACAAGTATGCTTACTGGCAGATTCTTGACGAGACCACCAGACAGGCTCTTGAGGATGCCATCGTTGTTGCCAGCAACGCTTGCTTCGACAAGATTGCCCTTCAGACCACCGACGAGGCTGCTGCCGGTTACATCTGGACGAATGCCCAGGAACCCAAGGAAGGCCCCATCGCCAACCTGATTGACGAGAATACGAACACCATGTTCCACACAGCTTGGAGTGCTGCAAGTGATGAATATCACTACCTGGCCGTTGACTTCGGCGAAGGCAAGTCCATCAGCGAATTCATCCTCCGCTACACCCGTCGTATGAACAACAACAATAACCGTCCGACCGAGATTGTTATTGCTGGTTCGAATGACAAGGAGAACTGGACCGACTTCCGCACGCTGACGCAGGAGGCTGACGCTCTGCCCACCGAGCAGGGTAACGACAGCTACACTTCCGATGCCATCAGCGCTGAGGAAGCTTATCGTTACATCCGCTTCACCGTTACTCACACCAACAACGAAGCTCGTAGCGGTTCCAGCAACTCGCTGTTCTTCACCTTCTCCGAGTTCTCACTCGTTCAGAAGAACGCTCTGTATGACGCTATCTCCGCTGCTATTGCCGATGCCCAGAAGGTTCTCGACAATCCCGCTTCCACGAAGGAAGATCTTCGCGAGGCTCGCAAGAACCTGCTCCGCGGCGTGTTCCCCATCGCCGATGGCACCTACTACTTATATAATAAGGAGAGCGGCAAGTTCCTGAGCCGCGGCGCTGCTTGGGGCACCCAGGCTGCTCTTGGCGACTTCGGTCTGCCGTTCGTCGTCTCCACTCCCGCTGCCGGCCTGACATGGCTCAGCGCTATGGATTGGCAGGATTGCCACATCAGCCTCACCAACGGCACCGATGGCGGCACCTATGTCGACCAGACCAGCGAAGGTGACCTTGTGTACGAGTACGCAGGTAGTGAATACATCTTCAAGAACACGGCTGCCGGTTACCTCGCTATCGAGGACAACGAGAACACGAAGCCCCTCTTCGGCCTT
>JAILEU010000190.1 GCA_024697785.1 Bacteroidaceae bacterium
ACCTAGGCTGGCGCCCTTGGGATATCCCGGGGACCTATCATTTTCACGCCCCGAAGGGGCAGAAGAACGTAGCCCAGGGCAACGCCCTGGGTATATTCAGACGCCCAACATCCCACGCCCTGAAAGGGCAGAAGCATTCAAAATCAACTCTTTTGCCCTTTCAGGGCGAAAGTCACTTTTGCTGCTTCTACCCAGGGCGTTGCCCTGGGCTGGGTGCTCATTGCCCCTTCGGGGCGCTCCTATCTGGAACCGTTTTTTAACTTCCGAAACTTGAATAGTATAATCTATTTGACGATTTAAGTTGATTTACGATTTGACGATTCTTCATTCCTTGTTATTATTAGAGGTGTTCAGGCAATAGCGGGGTTTTTCTTTTGCTCTGGTATCATCCAATATGTATGATGGTATGGCTGTAGGCTTTTATCTGTAAGCAGGCTTACAAAGAAAAGCCTATAGACATAATAGCTGAGACAAAGCCTCATAAAGAGCAAAAGGGTTTTGTTGGTTTTGGTTCATGGAAACACAGGCTTCTGCAAGCGCCCCCCGTAAACCTTTACTTCCTCTATCGCAAAAAGGTTTTCCTGAAGTCCTGACCACAAAAAGTCTGTTTTTCTGCGTCGCGTGCGTCACACCTTTGTAAACAACAGAGGACGAGCCTCGTAAGCGTGACGCAGGGCGTGACGGAGTGTGTGACGCACTTTTGTGCGTCACACCCGATTTTTCCCCAATTTATGCCATTTATGCCCTCTATTTCAGCACATTGTCCGTGTGCGCGCAGAGCGAGACGACACACCAACCCTTTCGCAAACTATATATAGTTGAAGCATCCAAAATACCTCTTTTATTATACTTGTATAACCATGAACCATGAACTGGAAATTCAATCCTTCAGCCTTCGTCTTACATGCCCCCTCCTTCAAAAGCCCTTATATTTCCTGACGTTCAACCTCAAATTTTTTGCCAGATATTGTTTCTTTCTTTAGAACCCAATTGTGTTTTAATTAAAACGCGATTGTGTTCTAAATAAAACACAGCTGTGTTCTAAATAAAACGCAATTGGGTTTCAAAAACAATTGTTTTCTTTGGCATCGTTTTTGTCATGCTCCCCGATGACACCCCGAACTAACGGACAAACAGCAAAGCCCCTTATCAGGGAGAAAACTCCCATTTTGACAGGATGTCATAATATAAACGCTTGATATTTTGCATAAAGAGCAATATCTTGCAGAGCCAAACCGAGTGTGACGCACAAAAGTGCGTCACACGCTCCGTCACACTCTGCGTCACGCCATACTGCTCTGAATTTCTAATTATTACACCCCCTGTGACGCACGCGACGCAGAAAAACAAACTTTTTGTGGGAAAGATAATAGTCCCGCATCTGAATCGTTAGCTAAACGATCATCTGTTAGTCTGAAGTCTGAAGTCGGCCAGTCTAAAAAAGTTAGTCTGAAGTCGGCCAGTCTAAAGAAAAAAGCACTTGAGAAAATGGGAATTCTATAACTTCCGTAACATTTTTTTTCGTTTTATTCCCGTTTTTCGCCCCGAGGCACTACTTGAACCAATTTGAACCAATGCTGTTTGGGGCAAACACGTTATTTTTGTCGCTGATATGTAAAAATAATTCGGCTCACATGAACAGAATTCCAGATTTTATGTTTAATCGCAGGTGCAATCCCCTGCCCTGTCGTACGGCATGTCCGTGCGGCATGCATCGAGGAAAGCATTAAAACTTCCGAGCGCCAGAAAAACTGTAATTGTTTATTTTAATTATAAAACGTTTTTAACATGAGAAAAAGAGTTTATTTTTTTACGGGAAAGATCTGCTTACTGTTTTTTTCCAGTATTGTGGGAACCTCGGCTTTGGCACAGACCACTGAAATGCAGAAATGGTTTGGATTCAAAGGAAAAGTTGAAAAAGCACAAATTTATTCTGACAACGAAATGCGGTGTTCTTATTCTTTTGATTCATTGGATGGGATACTTGTAAATCCCTACATCGAATTTGATGAAACAGAGAGGAAGCTTTTCAACGAAAATTATGTCTCTTTGAACAAAGGTGGATTCAATGGAGTTAGTGATAAGTACGGCCCTTTCACTGTAAGTTTGAAAAACAATTTAATTAGTAAAGTCGTTTTTAAAAACGTAGATGAAAATTCGGGCACGTATACACGTACGTTCACTTATGATAAGGACGGACACCTGACGAAACTCAATGAATTATATATCTATTATACGGTGGAAGGTGTTGAATATGGAGCAAATATTTCTGGTATGGATCAATACACACGGGAAACAAATCAAGCTTTGAATGAATATTCTCAAAATGTAAACAATAGCCTTGAAGAATATCAGAGAGATTTAGCCAGAAATCCTCTCAATTATATGGATGCCGCCAATAGAGCTTCAAATCAAATAAACAATTCCGCTTCAAATGCAGCCAATCGAATTACTAACGCTGCTGGTGGGGTAGGAGTAAATGCTTACGCAAATACCAAAAAGAAAAAACATACCGTTGTTTTGGATGTTTATTATAGCAACTATGTATTTGACGAATTCGGCAATTGGACATCAAGAACTTCGACGTCTAAGAATGGAACGTTTTCAGAACTACAGATTATTGAATACGAATCTGATTTCTGGAGTAACTATTTTTGGGAAAAATTGCAGAAGGAAGGTGACTTGTGGAAGATAGAGGCTTTTTTTAACCATCCCAAATGTTCAAAAAAGTGCAAAAAACTAGCATCAAGTTATTGGAACGAACGTATTCTTGACGAAATTAAGATTAATTACAATTGTAGTCTTGACTCACTCGTACGTGTTTCCAGTAGTTCTATCATAGAACCGAATGTGAAAGAAGACGCTCTCAACATTGTTCGCGAAGCAATTTTTAAAGAAAAGGTATTGACTCTTCGAGATTTCAGTGCAGTACCCCAAATGAAAGACTTCTCTTACGATATAAATAGAAAAGGTATTTCCGTACCTTTGTTTAATGATGAATACAAAAAGAAGATTACTGCCCATAGCGAGAATTTACGTGCTGACTCCATTGCAAAGCTTACAGATGCGGCTACCGCACAATTCAAAGCAAATGATTTTTCTTCTGCCCTGAAGACTTCTGAAAACCTTCTCAATATAGATGAGAATAACGACTATGCTAAAAATATGGCTCAAGAAGCCTGTTTTGAATTGATATCAGCAAAAGAGAACGATAATACAATAAAAGAAGAAGATTATGAGAATTTCATTAATTCTTATAGCTACTCTCCTCATTTAAAAGAGTTGCAAAATCGTCGAGCACTTTATGCCAGTAGTTTTTTTAACAAATCGACAACAAATGAAGAGCTAGAACGTGTGGTATCGCTTCCTACAGATGAAATGACAAGAAAGGAGGTGAACAAGCGTTATAAGAAGTGGAAGTATAGAATTAACCGAGGAAAATTCTTTCATCTTGGACTTGGAGGGGAGTATGCAGTTGGTTTGGCTAACAGCGTTGCTGGTGGCGAGCTGACCATGCGTCTTGGATATACTATAAACTTCGTGAATGTTACTGCGGGCTTGAAATATAATTATTTGACAAGTACACCTCAATCTTTTGCAGCACCTTCAGAGGCCGGCAAGGGCTATTTTGAGCGTCAGTATTTGAGTGCTCCCGTTATGTTGCGTTTCAACGTTAAACGTGATTACAGTGATGCTACATATATAGCTGCTGGTGCAGAGTTTAATTTCGCCAATTTTTCCTCTAAGTTGCGCGATATTAATGACATAAAAGATGATAATTTTGCTAATAAAAATATGGTCATCAGCCCGAGATTTGCTTTTGGCGGTAGACTGTTTGGAATAGAGTTGGAACTGTTCGCGACCTATGATAAAGATAATTTATTTAATGTAGAATACATTGAAAATTACACGCTCGAGAATGGTCAAAGCATTCAGACTGCATGTGAGAAAGATTCCTACGAAAAGCAAATAAAATCTAATAACTTCCTTGACAAGGTTCGTGGCGGGTTATCTTTAAGACTTTGGTTTTAATCATGACCCGAGTACATCGAAAAAAGTCAAAAATAGCAAATACTAACTTCTAACGCTTTAATTATTAATATTTGTTTCTTCAGCAAAAGACTTTTTCAAGTAGCTCAGGTATTAACGTGTATTCTCTTTCAGATTCAGGAATAACTGACATTATTAAAATCAAAATGAATCAGAAACACCTTTAATGTTCTGGAAGGTTTATTCTAACGTAGAATTTGTAAAGACAGATGGCATATTCGCCATAGAGATGGGAGGAGCGCAGCAAGTCCGTGCCATCTACGACGTCTCAGGCCGAAAGATTGAGACGTTGCAAAAAGGCTTGAACATCGTTGTCCTGCGCGACGGCTCCATCAAGAGAGTGTTTATAAAATAACACTAACCAGTTCTGACACAAATCGGGGCGTCCTTCTCATCGGACGTCCCGATTTGCCTTTATTAAATGTTTATCCAACAAAATAAATGAGAATATTTTGTGGACTGAACATTTTGGTTTATTTTTGTGCCCGATAAGCGTATTTTACAAAGAACACTTTTTGATAAGAATAGTTTTTTCTATAGAACGTTTTCGTTAAGCCAAATGAGCAGAGCGATGCTTGCATCAGCTCTGCCATGGCGAGAAAACGAAGAATGAAATTCAACGAATTTGAAAGGAAAGTGTATTCTACAAAGAACGCCTAATGAACCGGACTTCATACACAGATGAGAGCAGCACATCGGGCTACCTGACCGAAAGCTACGAGGGCCTCAGCACGACGTTTACCGATATAGAACGCAGGCCGGCGCGGGGTTACTGCGATCTCTACCGCGCAAAACGCTACGGGAGGTGGTTCCTGCTGAAATGTCTGACGCCTGAGCATCAGGATGACGAGGCCTACCGGCAGATGCTGCGCAAGGAACTGGAGGTGCTGATGCGACTGCAGCATCCGGGCTTGATGATGGCGGTGGGCATGGAGAAGGTGGTGCTGCCCGAACGCGGCGCCACAATGTGCATGGTGGCAGAATGGATCGACGGTACGACACTCGCCGACTATCTCGAGACGCGGCCGGACAAGGGGCAACTGCGGCGCATCGTCATGGAGTTGGCCGAGACCGTGGCCTACATCCACCAGCAACAGGTGGTACACCGCGACTTGAAACCCTCGAACGTGATGATTACCAACAATGGAGGCTACGTGAAACTCATCGATTTCGGACTGGCCGATACCGACAGCCACGCCATCCTGAAGCAGCCGGCAGGCACGCTGCGCTATATGGCTCCGGAGCAGCAACGCATGGCGGAGGCCGACGTGCGCAACGATGTCTATTCGCTGGGCATCATCCTGCAAGAGATGAACCGCATAGGCAGGGTTGTGCCAAAGCGCATCGTGAGCCGCTGCCTGGCGCCCATCGACCAGCGCTGGCCCAACGCCGACGCACTGGTGGAGGCACTGCGACAGAGCAACCGCCGGCGGCGCCTGTTCGCCATCGCTGCGGGCGTGGTCCTGGCCGCAGCCATCATCGCCGTGCTGGGCTGGCAGATACGGCACTTGCAGCAAAAGGCGTACGGCTTTGAGGACCAGACGGCACAGATGGAGAGGCAGCTGCGCGTGCTGCGCCACGAGATCATCGACTTCGAGGACGAGGCGGTGAGGCGCAAGTGCATCGCCCACTGGGACAGCGACCACGACGGCGAGCTGAGCTATGCCGAGGCACAGGCCGTGACCTCGCTCGGCAAGGTGTTCACCGGCGACGGCAACATCATGTATTTTGGCGAGCTGGAACACTTCACAGGCCTGACCGCCATCGGCCGTGACGCCTTCTGCGATTGCGAGAAACTGCGGTCGGTTGCCATTCCCCGCAGCGTCCGCTTCTTCCAGCAGAATGCCTTCCGCCGAAGTGGGTTGCAGATGCTATCCGTGCCCAGCACCGTGGTGGGTATCGGCGACCATTGCATGGACGACTGCCCACAGCTGCAGACGGTCATCTTCGAGTCGATGTTGCCTGCTACCAACGAGGGCGTGGTACCCCTGCAGGGCTGTCCGCAACTGTCGAACATCTTTGTCCCGAAATACGAAAAGAACGACGACTTCCCCAACCGTGTGGCGTGGAAGCCGCTGCGGCCCCTGATGAAGAGCGAGATAGCATTTATCGACCCCGAGGTGAAGGCTATCTGTCTGCAGCGATGGGACCGAAATCACAACGGCGAGCTGTCTATCGACGAGGCGCAGGCCGTCACTTCGCTCGACGCTGAGTTCTGCCGCAACCCGGTCATTGAGCACTTCGACGAGCTGAGGTTCTTTACCGGACTGGAGGAGATTGGCATCAGCGACTTTGAATGTTGCCGCTCCCTGCGCAGCATCCAGCTGCCGCTGTCCATCCGCCACATTGGGGCATGGGCCTTCCACGATTGCAAGGGACTGCAACACATAGAACTGCCCGAAAGGCTGGAACGCATCGACCACGATGCGTTGGTGGGATGCGAGTTCAGCTCCATCTACATTCCCGCTGCCACGACAAGCATCGCCACCACCGCCATCACGAGCAACCCAAAGCTGACGAAGGTAGTGGTGAGCCCGGATAATCCCGTTTACGACAGTCGCGAGAATTGTAACGCCATCATCCATACGGCTACCAACACTATGGTCTCGGCCAGCCACGTAGCCCGCATCCCACGCAGCGTCACGGCGCTCAGCGACGAGGCTTTCAACTGGTTTGTTCCAGAGGAGGTCTTCATTCCCGATCAAATCACGTACATCGGCCCGTGGACGTTTGCCACTTGGATTAAACGCGTCTATCTGGAGTCACCCATACCGCCTTACTTCGACTCCCAGAACGGACAGCTGAACCTCATCAATCCTGGCGGCATGGGATTTCCTAACCCGGAGATCTACGTGCCCATCGGTTCCCTTGAGGCCTATAAGCAGGCCGATGGCTGGCGACAGTTTGCCCACCGCATCCGTGAATATCCGGTTGCCCCGCACTACAATCTCAGCAGCATGATAGCAGCGCAGATGCGCCAGGCCTTCAGCAAAGAAGAATGGCCTTGGGACAGGAATTTGTAAAGATGAATGACCGTGAACGTTCCGTCAGCGTGAGGCGAGGCGCATGACGCGGAGGAAGTTCTCACCCCAGACCTTACGGAGGTCGGCGGCGGTGAGGCCTTCGGCCTGCAGACGGCGGGTGAGGTTCATCACCTCGGAGGCATCGGCACAGCCGATGATGCCGCCGTCGCCGTCGAAGTCGGTGCCGATGCCGACATGGTCGATGCCGGCAACGTCAATCATGTGGAGGAGGTGACGGAGAGCGTCGTCGATGGTCGCAGGGCCTTCGGCCTCGGGACGGAGGAAACCGCCGTAAAGGCACACCTGCGCCACACCGCCACAGTCGCGCAGGGCACGCAGCTGGTCGTCGGTGAGGTTGCGGGGGTGGTTGCAGAGGGCACGGCTGCTGCTATGGCTGCACACGATGGGGGTGGAGCTGAGGTGGAGGGCGTCGTAGAAACTCTGCTCGGAGGCGTGCGAAAGGTCCACCATCATACCCACGCGGTTCATCTCGCGCACCACCTCGCGACCGAAGTCGCTAAGGCCGCGATGGGTGAAGATGGTCTCGTTCTCACGCGGACGAGCCGAGCCGCAAATGGCGTTGTTACCGTTGTGACAGAGGGTCATATAGACCACTCCGCGGCGGCGGAAGTGCTCCACAAGGCTGAGGTCGTCGCCAATGGCGTAGCCGTTCTCGATGCCGAGCATGATGGACTTGCAGCCCTTCTCCTTATTTATATAAAGCTCGTCGGGGGTGCGGGCAATGGCAATGGCTTTTTTTGAAGGCTGAGGGCTGAGGGCTGAAGGCTGAAGGCTGAGGGCTGAAGGCTGAGGGCTGAGGGCTGAGGGTTGAGGGCTGAGGGTCGAGGGTTCGTCGTCAGGCTGATTGGCAAGTGCCTCGATGCCGTCGAGCAGAGCGTCGGCCTTGTGGGTGGCAGCGGCGTAGTCGTAGTGGCCGGGGAGGTCCTGCGGGATGTAGGCCACCATGATGGTGGCATCCAGATGGCCGTCGGTCATGTTGGGCAGGTTGACCAGGATGCGGGGGTCACGACGATGGAAGTCGATGTGCTGATGAAAGAACATCGGCGTGTCGCAATGGGTGTCGAGGGTGAGGTTGTGGCGATGGAACGTGCGGGCACTGGCATAGGAGGCTGCCTCGCCCACCAGCCAACGGAAGAGGGGCATCATGGAATCGTCGCCACCCAGAATCATACACTCGGGATGCCACTGCACGCCAAGCATGGACTTGAAGGCCGTACTCTCGACGGCTTCGATGATGCCGTCGGGCGACAGGGCGCTGACGCGGAAACCGGGCGCTGGCTCGCGCACAGCCTGATGGTGGAAGCTGTTGACGAGGAGCCCCGAACCCCTGTTGTCGTCTGAACTCCTGAAGAAAATCCTTTCCAGCAGCGTGTCGGGCAGCACGGTAACCTCGTGCGACGTGGTATGACGGGGAGCGGGGCTCTGGTCGTGGTTCAATGTGGCGCCGCCCTGCACGTAGATGTCCTGCCAGAGCTTGCCGCCAAGTGCTGCCGTCATCACCTGGATGCCGCGACAGATGCCCAGCACGGGCAGCTGCCTCTGGGCAGCCATGCGGACGAGGGGCAGTTCCTGTGCATCGCGCGGGACATTGGGAGCACCCACCTGGGGCAGCGGCTCCTCGCCCAGCAGGCGGGGGTCAATGTCGCCGCCACCGCTGAGGATGAGCCCGTCGATATGCTCCAGCAGGCTGTCCATCAGCGCCTCATCGGCGTAGGGGGGGATGATGACGGGGCTGCCGCCTGCCGCAGCGACAGAAGCAAAATACCCCTCCAGCATGGTGCACATGCCGGAGGAGTAGTTACCTGTAATGGCAATCAGAGGAGACATCTTACTCCTCGATGCCCAGCACCTCGACGTCGAAGATCAGCGTGGAGAAGGGCTTGATGGTGCCCTGGTTGCGCTCGCCGTAGGCAAGGTCCTGCGGGATGTAGAGCATCCAGTGGCTGCCGACGGGCATCATGGTGAGAGCCTCGGTCCAGCCGGGGATGACCTGGTTGGCGCGGAAGACGGCGGGTTCGTTGCGCTTGTAGCTGCTGTCGAACTCCGTGCCGTCGATGAGCGTGCCGCGGTAGTTGACCTTCACACGGTCGGTCTTGGCGGGCACCTTGCCCTTACCCAGCGTGATGACCTTGTAGAGCAGGCCGCTCTCGGTCTTCACCACATCGGGGGTCTTGGCGATGCTGTCCAGGAAAGCCTCGCCGGCCTTCATGTTGTCGCCGAACTCGGCCATCAGGCTCTCCTTATGGAACTCCTCCATCAGGCGCTCAGCAATCTGCTGGGCTTCCTCCTGAGGCATCAGCATGCCCTTCTCGGTGGTACCGGCGATGAAACCGGCAAGGAAGTTCTTAATGTTGAGCACCTTGGTAGAGTCTTCGCCAAAAGCCTCATGGGTGACGCCGGGGATAATCTGCTCGCGCACCTGCTGGCCAATCTGAACGCCTGACTGACGGGCGGTCTGCTTGGGGTCGGCCTTGCCGGTAGCACCTTCGAGCACGCCCTGCACGAACTGGTCGATGTAGGCGGTGTCGACACCGAGGCGGCTGACCATGTAGCTCTTCAGGCCCTGCGTTTGGGCGAGGCCCATCGTATAGGAGAGGCTGTCGATCTTGTCACCGGCGTTGAACGTTGCTTTGGGAGTTGAAACTTTCTGGCAGGAAGCAAAAACTGCCATGATGGCAACGGCCATCAGAAGAATTGATTTTTTCATTGTTGTTGGTTGATTATAAAACATTCAGTAATTCCACTTCAAAAACCAGCGCGCTGCACGGGGGTATAGCGTCGCCCGCGCCCTGCTCGCCGTAGGCCAGCTGATAGGGGATGAAGAGCTTCCACTTGTCGCCCTCGCGCATCAGCTGCAGGGCTTCCACCCATCCCTGGATGACCTGGTTGACGCCGAACACGGCAGGCTCGCCGCGCTCGATGCTGCTGTCGAACAGCGTGCCGTCGATGAGCCGCCCCTCGTAGTGGCAGCGTACGCGGTCGGTGGCCTTGGGCCGACGGCCATTGCCCGACTTGAGCACCTGATACTGCAGGCCGCTCTTCGTGGTGACAACACCTGGACGCTCCTTGTTCATGCGGAGGAACGTCTCGCCCTGCTCCGTCGCAGCGGCGGCTGCACGCTGCTGGATCTCGGCAAAATGCTTGTTCACGATGTCGCGGGCCTCGGCGAACGACAGGGCCGTCGGACGACCCTCGAAGATGTCACGCAACGCCTGGACAAAGTCATCCAGTTTGATGTCGGAAGCGCCCATCTGACGCAGGTTCTGCGCCATGCCAAGCCCTAATCCATAGCTGTATTTATCCATTGTTTTTCAAAAAATCGGGCAAAAGTAATGCTTTTTCTTTAAATAAGGTGTCACGTTTTGCAGAATTTACACTATTTTTGCATTTTGATAGGCAATAAACCACCAAAAACACCCCGAAACAATGAAAAAGCTTGTCGTTTTGACCGGCGCAGGCATGAGCGCCGAGAGTGGCATCAGCACCTTCCGCGATGCGGGCGGACTGTGGGACCAGTATCGCGTTGAGGACGTCGCCACCCCCGAGGGGTACGAGCGCGACCCCAAGACCGTCATCGAGTTCTACAACATGCAGCGCAGGAATCTGCTGAAAGCCGAGCCTAACGAGGGGCACCGTCTGCTGGCAGCGCTGGAGCGGGACTATGACGTCACCATCGTCACCCAGAACATCGACAATCTGCACGAGCGTGCCGGCAGCACCCACGTCGTCCACCTCCACGGCGAACTGATGAAGGTGACCTCCAGCTTCCAGCCCAACAACCCGAAGTACATCCGCACGCTCAGCCCCGAGCAGCCCGAAATCCACGTGGGCGACCGTGCTGCCGACGGCAGTCAGCTGCGCCCCTTCATCGTCTGGTTTGGCGAGAGCGTACCCAACATAGAAATGGCTGCTGAAATCAGCAGCCAGGCAGACATCTTCCTCATCATCGGCACGTCGCTGAACGTCTATCCCGCCGCAGGCCTGCTCGCGTACGTCCCTGCCGCTGCCGACGTCTGGCTCATCGACCCCAAGCCCGTCGATGTCCACTCCCGCCGACCGGTCCACGTCATCCAGAAGGGTGCCTCGGAGGGCATGAAGGAGTTTATCGAAAAAGTGTGATTTTTCGTTTAACGTTAAACTGAACAAGCCGTCTTCGTCAGCGCCGGCTGATGGCGCCGAGGCCGTTCTTGTGGATGCGCTGCACGGGGGGATTGCCCTTGTAATAGATGTGGCCGATGCCGTTGCTGGTATAGTCAGCCGATTCAGATGAGTGGCATTGGACGCTGCCTAGACCATTCAGGTTGACGACTGCCGCACGCGACTGGAGGTCGTAGGCATAGATATTGCCGACGCCATCGGACATATACGTCACCTTGTCGGCACGCCCCTTGAGGGTGATGTTGCCCACGCCTTCGTTCTTGACGATGAGCTCGCGGCATTGCAGATCCTCCAGGCGGATGTTGCCAACGCCCGTATTCATGATCTCTAAAGTGTCGGTACGGATGGCGTCGGAACACTTGAAGTTGCCCACGCCGTCGAGGCGGAGGCTGCTCAGCGACTGGCCATAGATGACGAAGTGTAGCTTTTCGCCCTGCCTCATCTTGATCTGGGCGTCTTTCTTAACGTTGATGCGCAGCACGCCGTTTTCGACCTTGACGTCGATGGCGCGGATGATGCGCTCAGGACCTGTAGCCTCGATGCGATAACGGTCGGACGGACAGAAACGGATGCCACCCAGCACGTCGGTACTGATGGAGTGGAATGGCTGGAGGTTGATGTGGGCGTCAACCATCTTGACGGCAGCGGAGGGAACTGGCTCGGCAGCATCGGCATGCGGCACAAACGCTGGGGCTAAGGCCAGAAGAAGGCAGAGGATGAGATGTTTTTTCATATTCTTCACATTGTTTTTTTCGGTTTTCTGAACGTTAGACGTCAGAAACCTCCGAAAAGTTGCCTAAAGGGGCGGTTTTTTTGTGAAGAAATACAAAACAGGCTATGAGAACGACGGCATAGGCCACGGCAAACCAGAGCTGCGATGATTCGCCAAAACTCTCTTCGAAACTGCCGTCGGCACCATAGAAACGCATGAAAACGACGGCAAGGCTGTTGTTGAGGATGTGTCCGATGATGCCGGGATAGACGCTCCCCGTGCGCCAACGCAGCCAGCCCAGCACGATGCCGATGATCGAGGCATAGAGCATCTGCGCAGGGTTGAGGTGGATGATGCCGAAAATCAGTCCCGACACCACGATGGCTGCCCACGGCTTACCTTTCCAGAGCGTCAGCAGATGTCCTTCGATGGCGCCGCGGAACAGACACTCCTCCAGCACCGGCGCCACAAGGGCTATGCTGATGATGCCCCAGATGCTGTGGCTCATGTCCATGAACGTGTCCTCAAGCAGGTTAGGCAGATTGACGGCCTCCATCATCAGCCCGCCCAGATACATCAGCGAATAGATGAACGGTATGCACACCAGCAGCACGGCAAGGTTCTTTTTCTTCAGATAGGCCGTAGAGAAGGTGATGTACTTGTAGTGAAACAGATGCCACAGCATCATCAACGCCGCCAACAGCGTGCCCAGCGCCACAACGATGGGGTCACGGGCGATTTTACCCGACTGGAGGACTGACATCAGCTCATTTAAGTCACCACCCGACTTGGTGGCTTCCACAAGCACAGCACCGAACATCACCACTACGGTAAACAACAGCTGGTAAAGGAAGTAGTAGATAACAAGCTTAATAGTACGCTTCATAACTAAGAATTAAGAATTAAGAATTAAGAGTTAAGAATTAAGAAAAATAGTCCTGCAAACCGCCAACTATGACTTATGAATTATGAATTATGAATTGTGAGCTACAAAGTCGGCAGGCGTCGGCATCGTGACGAAGCTGAGCCACCAGAGCCTCCACGGAGGGGAAACGGCGCTCGTCGCGCAGCCGCTCACGGAACGTCACCGTCAGCGTCTGCCCATAGATGTCTGCGTTGAAGTCAAGGATATGCACCTCGGCCCGCAGCGTTGTCCTTCCACCGAACGTAGGGCAGAGGCCGATGTTCATCATGCCCGCATAAGTCCGTCCGTCCCATTCCACACCGACGGCATAGACGCCACTGGCAGGGACGAGCTTCGTGGGCGGAAGGGATAGGTTGGCCGTAGGGAAGCCAAGCGTACGCCCTCGGCGGTCGCCCGGGACTACAGTACCTCGCATCGTGTAAGGATAGCCCAGCATGGAGCGTGCTGCGGCAACATCGCCGCATCGCAACGCCTCGCGGATGCGCGAGCTGCTGACATCCCCATAGGCTGTGGCGTGGACAACCTCCATGCCCATGTCATTGGCTATCTGGTCGTAGAACGCGGCATCACGTCGCTGCTCACAGCCGAAGCGATGGTCGTAGCCCATCACCAGCACCTCGACGCCGAAGCGTTCGTGGAGCATGCCCATGAACCGGGCGGCGGTCCATGCCGCCATCTCGCGGCTGAACGGCAGCACTTCCACCTTGTCCATGCCCGCTGCAAGCAGACGCTCCTTCCGCTCATCCACCGTCAGAAGAGAGGCATAAGCCTCGCCACTCTTCATCCCTGCCCACACCTCAGCCGGGGTGGGGTCGAAAGTGACAGCAAGAGCCGACATGCCTCGCTTGTCCACCTCCTCCTTTACCTTATCTAATAAGAAGCGGTGGCCGAGGTGTACGCCATCGAACACCCCGATAGTTGCGACAAATTGAGCAGCCTTTTCCATAATCGGCCGCGAAGGTAGTGCTTTTTTTTCATAAAACTATGTCTTTTCGAAAAAACTCACCTCCACCCTAGTTCTTAATTATATTTACGATTGGACGATTTACGATTGTTTTGTTTAACGTTTAACGTTTAATGTTTAACGACCTAGCGGCTGTACATTCGTCTGAACTCCTGAACTCCTGAACTCCTAAATCGTAAATTGTAAATTGAAAAATAGTAATTTTTATTAGATTTTTCTTGTTTTTCCGCTCGGCTTGACCTTCGTCTAAAATGCTCACTCTCGGCAAAAAGAAAAATAATATTTTCTCTTTGCTCTCGCTTAATTGCATTTTTGTCACTACCTTTAACTGTCGTTTTAGGTAGGCGGCGCCTCGGAAAAAACAAAAAAATGACTTTTTTCTTGTTTTTCCGCTCGGCTTGCACTACCTTTGTCGCCGATAACGATTGAGCGGTAAGTACATCGTTGTCGCTTTCGTCGGGCTTTTAGCTCAGTTGGTTAGAGCAGCAGACTCATAATCTGAAGGTCCTAGGTTCAAGCCCTAGATGGCCCACGAGGAAACAAAACAAGGCGGATGGAGCTTTCCAACCGCCTGTTTTTTGTTGAGTTACCCCGTCTTACAACAGTTCCACTTCGCCTTTCGACTGAAGGTCGTTACGGAAGTGGCGGATGTTCTTTTCGTCCATGGGGCAAAGCACCACCATGTCGTCTGTAGCACAGAAGAAGTAGCCATCGAGGCCCTGGATGATGGTTTTCCTGTCATTGGGCACGATGATGAGGTTGTTGCGGCAATCGTAGAGTTCGCAGTTGCCGCTGTGCACCACGTTGCCTTCGGCGTCCTTTGCCGACTCCTGCCACACGTCCTCCCAACGCCCGATGTCCATCCAGCCGTAGGTACCTGTCAGCATGTACATGTTGGGGGCTTTCTCAATGACCGCATAGTCGACGGAAAGGTGCACGAACGATTCATAGCAATGGTAGAGGTCCTCGCGACGCTCGTCGCGGCTGCGCTCACCCGTAAACACCCGGTCCAGCTGCGCCATCATGTCAGGCAACAGCGTATGCATGGTGTCGATAATGGTCTGCGCACGCCAAATAAAGAGGCCTGTATTCCAATAGAACTCTCCGCTCTCTACGAAAATGCGGGCAAAGTCTGGCTGCGGCTTCTCGGTAAAAGTCTTTATCTTGTACAGACCGTCGCTACGCTCCGTGCCCACCTGAATGTATCCGTATCGGGTTTCAGGATGCGTCGGACGGATGCCCACAGTCACCAGATGGTCATGGCGGCTGGTGTAGTCCAGCGCCTGAAGCATATCGGCTCTGAACGCATCTTCGTTCACGATAAACTGGTCCGCAGGCACCATCACGATGTTCGCTTCGGCATCTATGGACCTCAGATGATAGGCAGCGAGCGCCATGCTGGGCGCCGTGCCGCGGAACGACGGCTCACGCAAGATGTTCTGAGGTGCCAGTTCGGGCAACTGCTCGCGCACCAGGTCGGTATAGGCAAGATTGGTGGAAACTATGATATGGTCCGCCGGGACAATACTTAAGAAACGTTCGTAGGTCTGCCGGAGCAGCGTCTTGCCCGTAGCAAAGAAATCGATGAACTGCTTGGGCACTTTTGTTCGGCTCAACGGCCAGAAACGGCTGCCGATGCCACCAGCCATAATAACAAGGTAATTATGATTTGTGCTCATAGATACTTCTGAATTTAGTTTTTCGGATTTGTCTTTCAAATCCGCCGCTAAGATAACGTAAAATTTTCAATAATAGTATCTTTCATTTCATGTTTGAAAACATGTTTTACCATCAGCCCGTACCGTCGTCCCCTCCGGACACAACGAAAAGCAAGAGAGGACGCTTAACGTCCTCTCTTGCTGTGGTACCACCGGGATTCGAACCAGGGACACACGGATTTTCAGTCCGATGCTCTACCAACTGAGCTATGGTACCAGCCTATGAAATGCTCTACTCTACTCCGCTTTGGGAAGCTTGATTTCCTAAAGCGGCTGCAAAGGTAAGGCTTTTTTTTGTTTGCCCAAACAATTTCGCGGATTTTTTTGCATTTTTGTCTCCTGCAACCCGCTTTTTTCTCAAAAACGCCCTTTCGTGAACAAAAAAAACGACCATCTTTGCTTATTTTGCACAAACTGTAGCCATCGCCTTAATTAACCTTTAACCCAAATCGGTCGTTAGGATTAATGTCAGATTAGTATTTGTTTCGAGCAGATTGTTCACATCGGTGTCGAAGGCGTAGCGAGCTACGTCGAGACAACGCTGTGGACAAGATGCCGAAAGAAATGCTGATATGACATGAATAGACTGAAAAAGAAAAATTAGAACGACAGTCGACCTAATGACCGATTTGGGTTTAACAGTTGTTTTAGGTAGGCGGCGCCTCGGGAACGGACGGAGCAGCGAGAGCAAAAGAGCTTGCTCATTTTGCCGAGTCGTGACGGACGAAGAAGAATTCAAAAACAAAAAAATTATGATTGTCCCCCCCCAACGGCCTGAAAGGCCAAAAGAACTCAGCCCTGGGCAACGCCCTGGGATTATTTAAGAGCACATCATTTCGCGCCCTGAAAGGGAAAAAGCCTTCAATAACAATGCTTTTGCCCTTTCAGGGCGATAGTTACTTTTGCCGCTTGTACCCAGGGCGATGCCCTGGGCTATGTGCTCATTGGCTTCTCCTTCGTCCGTCACGACTCGGCCATTCAAGCAAGCTTGATGGCTCTCGCTGCTCCGTCCGTTGCCCCTTCGGGGCGCGCCATTGAGGTTAGGGGTAATTATGCGGATAATTACAAAAAAATTTCGTTAAACGAGCACGTCTGACATCCATGCGCAGCCAAATAGTAAATGGTAAATCGTCAAATAGGAAATAAAAAATAACTTTTTTCTTGTTTTTCCGCTCGGCTTGACCTTCGTCTAAAATGCTCACTCTCGGCAAAAAGAAAAAAAATATTTTCTCTTTGCTCTCGCTTAATTGCATTTTTGTCACTACCTTTAACTGTCGTTTTAGGTAGGCGGCGCCTCGGGAACGGACGGAGCAGCGAGAGCAAAAAGGCTTGCTCATTTTGCCGAGTCGTGACGGACGAAGAAGAATTCAAAAACAAAAAAAACAAATTTTTCTTGTTTTTCCGCTCGGCTTGCACTACCTTTGCACCCGCATTCGGAAAGTAGCGCAGTTGGTAGCGCACTACGTTCGGGACGTAGGGGTCGGGCGTTCGAGTCGCCTCTTTCCGACATGAAGTGGCCATTGAAGGATATCAATGGCCACTTTTTTGCGATTATTGCCTATCTTGTCGCGCTTAATGCCAGCAGCCTTTGCGCAAATTCCCAGATGACGATGCCAGCTGTAACGGAGACGTTAAGTGAATGTTTTGTGCCAAACTGCGGCAGCTCGATGCAGTTGTCCGCGGCATCCACCACCTCCTGCTGAACGCCCTTCACCTCGTGGCCAAGGATGATGGCAAACTTCTTCTCCGGCGAACGTTCCAACAGACAGTCTAACTGCTGAAGCGGGGTGCTGCCATGTGCCTGCTCGATAGCGAAAACGGTGTAGCCTTCAGCCTTCAGCCGGCGCACAGCCTCCAGCGTCTCCGCCTCGTACGTCCACGCCACGGCATCCTCGGCACCCAAGGCAGTCTTGTGAATCTCCGGCGCAGGCGGCTGAGCCGTCATGCCACACAGCACGATGCGCTCCACACGATAAGCGTCAGCCGTGCGGAACACGGCACCCACGTTATGAAAACTTCTCACGTTGTCCAGCACCACCGTCAGCGGCATCTTCTCTGCTCTGCGGAACGCCTCAACATCCAGCCGCCCCATTTCCGTAATCCGTGTCTTCTGCATAGTCCAAAACCTTTTCTGCGGCAAAGATAATAAAGAATTAGGAATTAGGAAATAGGAATTAGGAATTTTTACGTTAAACCCATCTTCAACTATGAATTATGAACTATGAACTAAATTAGATAGGGGTCGCCTCGGAACGGACGGAGCAGCGAGAGCAGAACGATGCTTGCATCAGTTATGCCGAGTCGCGACGGACGAAGACAACGTCAAAAAAGCAAATAAATTTGCTTTTCCGCTCGGCTCATCCTATCTTTAATCCTCCTTAGGGGCTTTTAGATAGGGGTCGCCTCGGGAAAATGCAAATAAATTTGCTTTTCCGCTCGGCTCACCCTATCTTTGCAGGCGTTTTGTTGGAATGACAATCGAATAAACCCAGATGGAGCAGGAAAATCGCAGACGAGAGTTGGTGAAGGCCGTGTTGCACTTAGCGTTGATTGCGCTGGTGATTGTGGGACTCATTATCTGCGCCGTGCGCGTATTCCAGGGCGGCAGCGAGACGCCCAGAAAACGCAAAACGGACCGGCAGGCGTGGAACGACGCATACAAAGACCATCGCGAAAGAGACCGCAACTGGCCATCCGTATTCAGCGACTTGCAGGAGACCCAGCTTCAGGCAGCCATGAAGAACGGCGTCATCGAACCCATCACGCGCGAAAATGTGGAGGAAGGGATTGAGGTAAGCAAGTCAACAGGACAGGAAGTCAACAGCCTGGGGCTGGTCCGCATAGGGACGAACGAGCATTACGTGGTGGACGAGCTGACGCACTCCGTGCCCTGGCTGGTGCCCAAGGCAGCCACGTTGTTGGACGACATCGGACGGGCGTTCCAGGACTCGCTCTACCTGAGAGGCTACAACCGCCACCACCGCATCATCGTCACCAGCGTCACCCGTACGCGCGACGACGTCAAACGCCTCTCGCGCCAAAACGTCAACGCCACGGAGAACTCGTGCCATTGCTACGGCACCACCATCGATATCACCTACAACCGCTACGACAAGCCCGACGAGCTGATGGCCTCCGACGACAAGCTACGCAGCCTGCTGATGCAGACCGTCTATGACCTGAAACAGAAAGGGCGTTGCTACGTGAAGTACGAACGCAAGCAGGCCTGCCTGCACATCACCGTCAGATAGACTTCGCGCTTCGCGCAATAAATAAGATTTTTCGTTTAACGAACACGCGGCTGGACACTCGTCGAACAGACTGGCTGACTATCCTATCCCCGCATTATAGGAATAAGCTACCGTCATGCAGAAAAGGCCTAATGAAATGCAGAAAAGGCCTAATGAAATGTACGAAAGGCCTAATCAGACGCAGGAAGGCCATTTTGGGTTAGTGGTGAGGGGTTAGAGTCACAGCCCCTGTTTATAAACCGCCTCCTACTCGCGGAAAAAAGAAAAGACTTCCGTCTGCGTGGAAGTGCAAAAGAGCCGATGCGGCAAGGTGGCTGTTTGCCCGCCTTGCCGCATCGCATAGAAAAAAGTAAGCTTTTGTTATGAACGGTATAGCCGTTCAGTCTCTTTTTGTGTCGCTTTGCGTCAGAGTCGAATCCGCCTGAACAGAATGCCAGAGCGAACTCAGTTCTTCTCTCACTTAATCAAGACCTTCTTGCCATTGCGGATGAGGATGCCCTTCTGCGTCCCGTCAACGGGACGGCCCTGCATGTCGTACATAGGCTCTAATGAAGAAGGAGTCATGAGTACGTCGTCCACGGACTGTGGCGACTCGTGAATCAGCAGTTCCCCGTCTCGCCAATACTCGAGGAGGACGCTGCTCTGGTTAGCTAAGACATTGACAAAATTCCCTTCAAAAAGACGTTTGGGGTATCCGATTCCGTAGATAACCCCATCGGCAACGGGCACTTCCTCACCGTTCAGCAATGTCATCGTTTCGACTTTTCGGATTTTGCCCCACGTATTGTCATAAGAAGTGCCACCCGTCCATGTGTCGATTATCATACCGGTGGCCCAGTCGGAACGGGAGAAATCGTAGAGAAAAGCCCACTTGTTTGCACGGCCATCAGCCTCCAGGCCGTCCGTTCTTATTTTTCCGTCAAGAGCTATGTATCGGGTTGCCATTTCGTAGCGCCAGACCCGGCCGTCTTCATCTTCACGGATACAGCCGATGCAGACGGGGGCTTCCCCCTCGTCCCTGTCCCACAGGGTGACGCAGGAATAGCCGTCAACAATAGTGTCATTGCCCGTCCACATTTCTGCATGGTGGTATTCACCTGGATAATCCCAGATATCTGACTCATCCCTGAATCTATGTCTATTATAGTACACATACTTCAGGCGTACGCTGTTTGCCTTGAAGAAACGAGGCCCAGTGGGTGCAGCGGGGCTGGCAGCGGTCAGGTCGAAAGTGTGGGTGCTGTGCACATGGTTGAGCCCTAAGGACGGGGAGTCGTTCAGGTAGTGGGCCACCTCTATGGTGCAATGGTTTCCGGTAAAGGGTGCTATCCTTAAATCAACGGAATAGTACGGCCAGCCGCCGATTACCGGTCCTATGTTCCTTTCCACCGTTTCCAGATAGACGGAGTCGCCGCGTACCTCATAGTAGCACCAATGGTCGCTGATCTGAAAGCACAGCCAACCCTTTATGTGCAGCGTGTCGCCCTCTAAACGGGCATGGATGAAGGGTGAATAAGGGTCGGGGATAAGTCCCAGCGTGTATGCATCCCAGGGACTTCGTTGTTCTTCGGCAGCTACGCTCGTGTGGACCAGTCCGCGAGGAGCATCGGCGGGGAGGGTGCTCGCCTCCACCGTGAAGGGATACTCGTGCACGATGTCGGGCATCACGTATGAATCATCCACGGATGAGACGACAACCTTGTATTCCCCTGCTTCCAGGCAGCCTATTTTGATGAGCCGCGAAGCGTTGTTTCTCGTGTCGTCATCCGGCCGCTTGTTATAGTGGGCGCTGACATAGATGTTCCGCCCCGATATGCTGTCAAGGCGATGATAGTCCTGACGATACATCTTTGTCCAGAACGAAGAGAAATAGATGTCCACGCCAGCCGTCGGCGCGCCCCGTGTGAAGAACTCGCCTCCCTTGAACTGGTTCTTGAAGTCATAGACCAGCGTGCCGTCACGGCTGAACGTCAGCAGGCGGCATTGCATGATGGCGGGTAGCGCTATCTCCGGCTTATAGCTTCCCAGGACGCAGCAGTCCATTGCCGTCTCCGTCGTCTGCCCTATGCCTCTGATGATATATGCCTTCAGATAGCTTTGGGTAAACGAGATGCACGGGCGGTTCTTGCCGTCTTCCATGACGTTTGTGAACCCCTGTTCATAGCGGATTATGTCCTCTTTCAGTTCGCCGCCCTGAATGTACTGGCGTATGGTGGTGCTGTCTGACTTCCATGCATGGTCTTCGTCGGAGTACCAGTCGAACTGATAGAGCATGATTTCCTGAGGGAAGTCATCGCGCAGCAACCACACCTTTCCGCCGTCATCCTCACGTATCCACCTTCCCTTCTCCTGACAGTCAACCAGTATGCGCTTATAGGTTGTCTCGCCGATAAGTGTGTCCGTGCCGACCTCATACGTCTTGACCTGAGCGTCATCAAACGGGGTTCCCGAAAAAAACCACGCTTCTGTCCATGTCGTCCCCGTAGGGAAGAACTCCTCCGCAGAGGCGGTCGCAATGCCCGCTATGGCAGCCATTGCACAAATGGTTAATCGTAATGCTTTCATCTCAAAATGGATTATTGATTTTTAATATACCTCCTTTATGACAGCTAAAACCTGACGATATCGTAACTCTTTCGATGGCATCAAAAGTAACTTCGGTACCCGTTTCAACAACGACATCGCCCGTTTCCCGTTCGGGCGGATTTGCAATCCGGCCGCGTTGAATGGAGGGATTTGCAATCACTAGTGGTCGAAAGATTTTAACTTTTTTAAACAATTAATAATCAATAAATTATTTTGTAATTTCAGTTATTTTTCGTACCTTTGCAGAGTAATTGGAAGGTAAGATTATGCAACTGGAAAAGCTG
>JAILEU010000194.1 GCA_024697785.1 Bacteroidaceae bacterium
CAAGCCATCGATGGCAAGGTCGTAGTGGCTTTCGTCAGGTTGGCCGAGACGCTTCACCAGGTGAGCTCCTTCAACGCCGTCGATGCCGAAGAGCCCCTCTACGTTATGCTCGAAGAGGACTTCAATTTTTGGATTGTCGAATACGCGCTTCTGCATAATCTCCGAAGCACGAAGGTAGTTCTTGCGGACGACGAGATAGACCTTTGCCGCCAATCCGGCCAGATAGGAGGCCTCTTCACAAGCGGTGTCGCCGCCGCCCACGACCGCTACCGTCTTGCGGCGGTAGAAGAAACCGTCGCAGGTGGCACAGGCGCTGACACCCATGCCGGCGTATTTCTTTTCGTCCTCCAGTCCCAGGTATTTGGCTGTAGCGCCTGTGGCAATAATAATGGTATCGGCCTCGATGACCGTGCCGTCCTCTATGGTCACGTGGTAGGGTGCCGACGAGAGGTCGGTCTCGACGGCCATGCCGCCGCGAATCTCGCAGCCGAAGCGAAGCGCCTGCCGACGCAGGTCGTCCATCATTTGTGTGCCGTCCACACCTTCGGGATAGCCAGGGAAGTTCTCCACTTCGGTGGTTGTAGTGAGCTGTCCGCCGGGTTGCAGACCTTCGTAGAGAAGGGTAGGGATGTTAGCGCGTCCTGTATAGATGGCGGCTGTATATCCGGCAGGACCGGAACCGATGATAAGGCATTTTGTCTTTTCCATTTTTTAAATAGATGTCAATACATTCTTTTTTTTAATGCTCAAATGTTTTTCACCTCATGTCAATGACTTCGGCGTCGAAGTCCTTGGTGTTGCAGGTGAAGTCTTTGGCGTCGAATTTGAGTCCGTTCTTGAATGAGGTGATGTCAACGTTGGCTTGATTGCCGTTTTGCAGGTAGGCCTGCATGGACACCAGCCGGTTGTCCTTATCAAAAAACAGCTTGGCCTCCTGCAGCTCGGAGTAGTTGCGGGGCGTGAGCTTAAGACCGGCCGTTGCGCCTTTGGGTAGCAGTTTGCTGTCGACCGTGCTGACGTTGAATTGCTTCTTGGCATTCTTCATCATCAGGTAGGGGTTCATGTTCTGCTCCTCGGGATTCGGTTCGGAGATGTAGATCTCTTCCGAACGAAGGAACCACTGGGTCTTGTTGTCGAACCAGAGCTCGAAGTCGGCCACGTCGGCATGAAACCGCTCGTGGTCCATCTTCAGCGAAAGCGCGAAAGCGCCGTCGCCATAGCGCACAACGCCGTTCATCTCTACACCTCCCTTTTCGAAAAGGGCAATCGCTTTGTCAAGCAGCGCGGTAGCCTCCTTTTCGTTCTGCGCGAAGACAGTCGTGAAAAGGAGCATTGCAGAAAGGCTAAGAATAAACTTTTTCATATATCTAATTCTTATTTTTTAATTGTTTCTACTGTTTCAGGTTGGCGATTTTGCTTTCAAGCTCAAGGATGTCCTGGCAGAGTACCTGGCGTGGCTTGCTGCCCTGAGCAGGGCCTACGATGCCCGCCTGCTCCAGCTGGTCCATGATGCGTCCGGCGCGGTTGTAGCCGATGGCAAACTGGCGCTGGATGGTGCTGGTGGAACCCTGTTGACGGCTGACAACCAGCTGGGCAGCCTCTTCGAACAGCGGGTCGAGATGTCCGGCGTCGAAATCCTCGGCAGGACCGCTTTCGCCCTCCTCGACCACCTCGGGCAGAGGGAACACCATCGGGTAGCCCTGCTGCTTGTGGATGTATTCGCCGATGCGCTCCACCTCGGGTGTGTCAACAAAGGCACACTGGATGCGGACAGGGTCGCCGGTGCCGAGATAGAGCATGTCGCCGCGGCCCACGAGGCTGTTGGCGCCGGTGCGCTCGAGGATGACGCGCGAGTCGATGGGCGACATCACCTTGAAGGCGATGCGGGTGGGGAAGTTGGCCTTGATGGTGCCCGTGATGATGTTGGCCGTGGGGCGTTGCGTAGCGATGATCATGTGCATGCCGACGGCGCGAGCCAGCTGGGCGATGCGGCAAATGGGCAACTCGACCGCCTTTCCGGCTGTCATGATCAGGTCGCCATACTCGTCGATGACCACCACGATGTAGGGGAGGAAGCGGTGGCCCTGCTTGGGGTTGAGCTGGCGGTTCTTGAACTTCTCGTTGTAGTCCTTGATGCCGCGCACGCCCGCTGCCTTCAGCAGGTCGTAGCGGTCGTCCATCTCCTTGCAGAGCGATTTCAGCGTGCGCACCACCTTCTCCACGTCGGTGATGATGGCTTCGTCCTCGTCCTCCAGCTTGGCAAGGAAGTGGTGGTCGATGGTGTTGTAGATGCTCAGCTCCACCTTCTTGGGGTCAACGAGCACCAGCTTCAGCTCCGCCGGATGCTTTTTGAAGAGGAGTGAGGTGATGATGGCGTTGAGGCCCACGGACTTACCTTGTCCCGTAGCGCCGGCCACGAGCAGGTGAGGCGCTTTGGCAAGGTCGAAGGTGAAGACCTCGTTCGTGATGGTCTTGCCGATGGCTACGGGGAGGGCATAGTCGCACTCCTGGAACTTCTTGCTGGCCAGCACCGAGTACATCGAAACGGTCTGGGCCTTGCGGTTGGGCACCTCGATGCCGATGGTGCCGCGTCCGGGCATAGGCGCTATGATGCGGATGCCGAGGGCCTTCAGGCTCAGGGCTATGTCCTCTTCCAGGTTCTTGATCTTGCTGATGCGGACGCCCTGTGCCGGCGTAATCTCGTAGAGGGTGATGGTGGGTCCGACGGTGCCCTGGATGCTGCTGATGTCGATGCCGAACGAGTGCAGCACCTCGGTGATGCGGTCGGCGTTGGCGTGCTGTTCGGCGCTGTCGACGGCGATGGTCTCGTCGCCGCCCTTGTTCAGCAGGTCGAGGGTGGGATATTTGTATCGCGAGAGGTCTTTCTTCGGGTCGTAAGGTCCCTGCATCTCCTCCTCGTGCTCCAGCTTCCTTACCTTCTCGGTCTCCGAGGCGGCCGTGACGTTGAAGCCCGGCTTGCCCTCCGCCGGACGGCCCTCGACGAACTCCTCGTCCTCGATGGCGTCGTCGGGCTCGTCTGCCTTGCCGGCGTCAGCGGGCATGCTGGTGCCGTCTTGGACTTCTTCCTCGTTGCCCACCTCGGGCTGGATGACGAAGGTGGGAGCTGCGCCCTCGATGTCGTCGTCCGTCGCAGAGGGCGTGTTGCTACGCTCTCCGTCCTCATCCTCCTCTGCCTTACCCGGAAGGAACGACGCCGGGTGGAACAGCTTGCGGATGAACAGGATGGTGTCGCTCGTCAGGTAGATGCAGAACAGAATGGCCGTAACGAGCAGCACGATGAAGACGCCCGTCAGCCCTATCTGGTTCGTCAGCCAGTCGGTGACGAACTTCCCGTGCCAACCGCCCACGTAGTAACTCATGCGGTTGCCTAGATGGCCGAAGGTGACGTTCGTGAACACCGAGCCCCACACCAGCAGCGAGCAGCAGATGATGGTCCACCGAACGAGGTTGAAGCCCCGCTTGCGGATGCGCATCAGCTGCAGGCCATAGACGGCCATCAGCACCGGAATGATGCATGCCGCAACGCCGAAGCTGCGGTTGATGAGCACCTCGGCAATCCATGCGCCGCGCTTCCCGCCCATGTTGTT
>JAILEU010000005.1 GCA_024697785.1 Bacteroidaceae bacterium
AAGCATGGCTGTGAGCGAGTGGGGAAGGGTGGCGATGCCTGAGGCCGCACGCAGCGCGCCGCCTTCCTTGTCGGCTGCCGTGTGGGGGGCGTGGTCGGTACCCACCGTGTCGATGAGCCCGCCGCGGATGGCATCACGGAGGGCAGCGCGGTCGGCAGCGCTCTTGATGGCTGGGTTGCACTTGATGGCTGTGCCAAGTGACGGATAGTCGGCATCGGTGTAGAGCAGGTGGGGAATGCAGGCCTCGGAGGTAATCCGTTTCCCCTCCACAGGGCCTTGCTGGAAAAGGCTCAGCTCACGAGCTGTGCTGATGTGAAGGATGTGGATGTTGGCGCCTGTCTTTTCAGCAATCTCCACAGCACGGGCCGAAGAGCGGAAACAGGCTTCTTCACTTCGTATAAGCGGGTGATAGCGCAGAGGAAGGTCGTCGGGGTATTGACTGCTTGACGATTTACTATCGGCTATTTGCCCTGCCGTTTGGCTGTTTGCGCTGGCAAATTCGGCCTTATAGCGTGCGATGTTGGCTGTGATGATGTCCTGGTCCTCACAATGGAGGGCGATGGGGAGAGGTGTGCTTCGGAAAACGGCATAGAGTGATTCGTCATCGCCGAGAAGCATGCCGCCTGTGCTGCTGCCCATGAAGACCTTGACGCCGCAGTTTGCCGCTGGGTCGAGGCGTTCGATTTCGGTGAGATTGTCTGCCGTTGCACCCAGATAGAACGACCAGTTGGCTGGGCTGCATGCTTCTGCTATGCGATGCTTCGCTTCGACGAGTTCGATGTTCGTGGTCTGCGGAATGCAGTTGGGCATGTCCATGAAGCTGGTGACGCCCCCCATGACGGCCTTGCGGCTCTCGCTGGCAATGGTCGCCTTGTGTGTCAGCCCTGGCTCGCGAAAGTGGACGTGCTCGTCGATGACGCCTGGCAGAAGATACATACCTGTGGCATCGATGACGGCAGCCTCTCCCGGCATCTCTTGCAGGAGGGCTGAAAGGAAATCTTCCCTTTTGGCGTTGGCGTCGGGTGAGGATAAGCCCTTTTCCTCGACAACCTGAACGATGTGTTCGCCCTCCACCACCACGGTGCCAACGAAGGTGCGGCCTTCGTTGACCAGGGTGGCGTGGCGGATGATGGTGCGCTGCATAGTGCTACAGGCCACAGGCCCGTTCTTAAGCCATTATTTTTTATCCCGCACCTTAGGATATTTCTTGAACCAGCCGTCCCAGCGCAGGCGGAGGACACCAAAGACAGCCTCGCCGAAGATGCTGCTGTTCATCTTGCTGGTGCCAAGTTCGCGGTTGACGAAGACGACGGGAACCTCTTTGATGCGGAAGCCGCACTTCCACGTGGTGTACTTCATCTCAATCTGGAAGGCGTAGCCCTTGAAGCGGATTTCATCGAGGTCGATGGTCTCGAGAACGCGCCGACGATAGCACTTGAAGCCTGCCGTGGTGTCGCGGACAGGAATGCCCGTGACGAACTGGACGTAGCGGCTGGCGTAGTAGGACATGAGTACACGTCCCATGGGCCAGTTGACGACGTTAACGCCGCTGACGTATCGGCTGCCAATGGCAAGGTCATACCCTTCGTCGGCACAGGCGGCATAGAGACGAGGCAAGTCGGCAGGAGCGTGGCTGAAGTCGGCGTCCATCTCGAAGATGTAGTCATAGCCGTGCTCCAGTCCCCACCTGAAACCGCAGATGTAAGCCGTGCCGAGGCCCTGCTTGCCGCTGCGCTCGACCATGAACAGCCGTTCGGGGAACTCACCCTGCAGACGGCGCACGATGTTGGCCGTACCGTCGGGCGAACCATCCTCGATGACGAGGATGTGGAACACCTTGTCCAGCGCAAAGACGGCACGGATGATGTTCTCGATGTTCTCCTTCTCGTTGTAGGTGGGGATGATGACGATGCTGTCGGACTTGTTCATGATGAGGGACGGTTATTTTCTCTTGCTGTTTTTCTTTGATTTCTTGGCGCTCTTTTTCTTGGAGCTGAGTGCAGCGGCGATAGCGGCGATGACAACCACGCCGATGACGATATAGACCCATGTGCCCATGCTGTCGCCCTTGATGCGGCTCCACATCTCAAGCATCTCCTTGGTGCGGTCGCCGTAGTCGTTCATGACGGCACAGCGCTCGATGACGCTGGCATCGGGGTACTGGACCTCGTTGACGAAGACGCTGTCGCAGCCCTCGCCGAAGAAGTAGCTGAGGTTGATGGGCTTGGTGATGGATTCGTCCATCTTGGCTTCCAGAATCTCGGGCGATGCAATGGCGCTGACATAGCCCACAACATCCATGTTTCGCAGGGCGTTCTCGGGCAGGCACATGTAGTTGATGAAGTAGTTGGCGGCCTTCGTGTTCTTGGCATACTTGGGGATGACCCAGCCGTCGAACCACACGTTTGAACCCTCCTTGGGTACCTGATAGCGCAGCTCGGTGCCGATTTCGGCTGCCTCTTCGATGGCAAACATGGCATCACCGCTCCAGCTTAGGTTCAGCCAGATCTTACCCTTCGTCATCATCTCCTTGCCGAAATCGACTTCCCAGCCGGAGATGTTGCCCATGTTCTTGGCCGCCTTCATGGTGTCCTCGATGAGAGCAATGGCTTCGTCGCTCGTGTCGTTCATCAGCTGCTGACGCGTGACCTTGCCATTCAGGACATCCTGATAGCGGACGTAGGTGAGGATTGAGCCGGAGACGTCGTGCACGGCATCCTTGACGAGGATGTGGCCCGTGAATTTGGGGTCCCAGAGGGCAGCCCACGTGCTGGCGTCCTCATCGGTGACATATTTGGGGTTGTAAAGCCAGCCCGTGGTGCCCCACATATAGGGGACGGCGTAGTCATAGGCCTTCTTGCCCGTTTTGTCAAAGCGCGAGAGCATCTCCTGCATGAACGGCGACACGTTGTGGGTGTAGTCAGGAGTGCTGCCGTAGTTGCGGTCGAGCGGCAGCAGAAGGTCGTTCTTGAGCATGCGGTCGATGATGTACTCTGAAGGGCATACAACGTCGAAATCCTCGTGGCCGGTCTCAATCTTTGCCAGCATGACCTCGTTGATGTCAAAGAGCTGGTAGATGATGTCAACCTCTTCGCCCGTCTGTTCGTGATACCATACCTTGAATTCTTCCAACAGGTCCTCGTCGATATAGTCGGCCCAGTTGTAGATTTTCAGCGTGTGCGCACGATCCTTGGCGTCAGCCTGAAAGGTGAAACCCAGCAGCACGGCTGCTGCGAGAGCAAAGATTCGGATGGCTTTTTTCATTTCTTTTTAATAAGGTTTTTTAAGTGGTTTGAAAAATGGGTTTGAAGTTTTTTTAGGAGCTATAGAAACTATAGGAACTATAGATACTATAAGAACTATAGGAACATTTTTTTCTCGGGCGGAAGCTTATTTTTTGATTTTGAGGACGGCGGCGCGCTCTTGCTCTCGCTTTGCCTGGCGCTCGGCTCGCAGGTTGATGACGAGGAGCAGGGCAAGCACGACGACGAACACCAGCGTGGACAGGGCGCGAAGCTCGGGCGTCAGACCACCTTTGCGGGCATCGGAATAGATGTAGGTGGAGAGGGTTTCCAGACCGATGTTGCCCTTGGTGAAAAGGCTGACGGCGAAATCGTCGATGGAGAGCGTAAAGGAGAGGATGAAACCGCTGACGATGCCTGGCTTGATTTCAGGGATGATGACCTTGGTGAGTGCCTGGAAGGGTGTGGCGCCAAGGTCGAGGGCGGCCTCGTAGATGTTCTGGTTCATGCCCGTCAGACGTGGCATCACGCTCAACACCACGTAGGGAGTGCAGAAAGAAATGTGGGCGAGGATGACGGTCGTATAGCCCTGACTGACGCCCAGCCACACGAAGAGCAGGAACAGCGAGATGCCCGTGATGATGTCGGGGTTGATCATCGGGATGCTGTTGAGGAATGTGATGGCCTTGCGATGGCGGTTTTTCAGATTGTATATACCGATAGCGGAGAAACTGCCCAGCACCGTCGAGACAATGGCGGCAATGATGGCAATGATGAGCGTATTCTTGATGGCTGAGAGCATGCTGCCGCTGGCATCGCCCACGAAGATGTTCTTATAAAGGTTGAGCGAGAAGCCTGTCCAGTTGCCCAGCACCTTCGTCTCGGTGAACGAGAAGATGGCGATGATGATGATGGGGGTATAGAGCACCAGCAATAGCAGCCACAGATAGCCCTTGGCAATGATTCTATCGAATTTTACTTTCATAGTGCATGTCCGTTAGTCGTTTGACAAAATCATATCAGTCCAGGGGATTCGTTCTCAGCGTCGCCGCCTGTGAAGAGTGAGGTGATGCCGATGATGAGAAGCATGATCAGCGAGAGGGCTGCGCCGTAGTTCATCGTGTCGCTCTGCATGATGTAGGTCTGGATGACAGAACCGAAGAGCTGGATGTCGTTCATCGTCAGCAGTTCCGAGATGGCAAAGGTGGATATCGTCGGCAGGAACACCATCAGCACACCGCTGAGTACTCCAGGCAGGCTGAGGGGGAAGATGACCTTGGTGAACACTTTGGCGCGGCTTGCGCCGAGGTCCTGCGCTGCCTCAATGAGGCTTTTGTCGATCTTCATCATGGTGTTGTAGATGGGGTAGATCATGAAGGGCAAGAAGTCATAGGTGAGGCCGAACATGAGTGCTCCCTGGCCGAGCGGAAGCCCTGTGATGTCGAACAGGGTGACGGTGGCCAGCGTGCGGATGAGGAAGTTCACCCACATGGGCAGGATGAACAGCATCACCGTCGTCTTCGACTTGTTGAAGTCGCTGTTGCTGAGGATGTAGGCTGCGGGGTAGCCGAACAGAATGCAAAGCAGCGTGGTGACGATGGCGATGCCTACGGAGTAGATGAACGTGTTGAGTGCCTCTTTCTGCTGAACGAACTTGACAAAGTTATCGACCGTGAAATGGCCCTGATTGTCCCTGAACGCGTAGAACACGATGAGCAGCAGGGGAAGCACCACGAAGAGCAGCAGGAAAATGAAGTAGGGGAGTGACCAGCTGCTGCGCTTGGAGAAGTAGCGTACGAACTTATTCATAGGGCCACTAACCTTTTACCTTTAGCTTGATGTCCTCGGGCTTGATGTTGATGCCGACAAGGTCGCCGTCGTCCCAGACGTCGTTGGTGTCGACGTAGAGGTATGGGCCTTCGTCTGTGGCGATGGTCAGGTGGTAGTGGTTGCCTTTGTAGATGATGAGGCGCACCTCGCCGTCGGCTGTACCGTCTTCCTGATAGTCCATGAGGTCAATCTTGTCGAATCCCACTTCAGCCACCACTTCCGTGCCGGCTTCGATGTCGGTGGGTAGAATCTGGAATTTCTCGCCCAGCATCTCGATGTGTTCGCTGTCGACGACGGTGGCTTCGATGGTGTTGCAGAGGCGCTCTTTTTTCATCACGTGGATGTCGGCAGGCTTGACGATGAGGCTGACGTCCGTGCCCGGCTCGAAGCTGTTGTAGTCCTGAATCATGATTTCGTAGCCGTCGGGCGTCAGTACAATCATTTCGTAGTGTACACCTTTGAAGATACAGCTTTGCACGATGCCGTGGAACTGTTCGGCCTGTTCGTTACGCTGCATGATGTAGATGTCCTCAGGACGGAGCACCACGTCAACGGGCTCGTTTTCGTCGAAGCCCGTGTCAACGCAGTTGAACTCTTTGTCCATGAAGCGCACCAGGCAGTCTTTGAGCATGGTGCCTTCGAGTATGTTGCTTTCGCCGATGAAGTCTGCTACGAAGCAGTTTTTCGGCTCGTTGTAGATGTCGGTGGGTGTGCCGATCTGCTGGATGACGCCTTCGTTCATCACCACGATGGTGTCGGAGAGGGTGAGTGCCTCTTCCTGGTCGTGGGTGACGTAGATGAAGGTGATGCCCAGCGTCTTGTGCATATCCTTCAGCTCGAGCTGCATATCCTTGCGCATCTTCAGGTCGAGGGCGGCAAGGGGCTCGTCAAGGAGCAGCACCTGTGGCTTGTTGACGATGGCCCGGGCGATGGCAACACGCTGCTGCTGACCGCCTGAGAGGCTGTTCACGTCGCGTTCTTCGTAGTCGGTCATGCCAACCATCTTAAGTGCCTTGCGCACGGCGGCATCCATTTCCTTCGAGTCCATCTTGCGGAGCTTCAGGCCGAAGGCGACGTTATCATAGACATTGAGGTGTGGAAACAGGGCATAGCGCTGGAACACGGTGTTCATCGGGCGCTTGTAGGGAGGCGTTTGTGCTATGTCTTTGCCCTCAAGAAGGATTTCTCCATCGGTGGCCATGTGGAATCCGGCCAGAATGCGGAGCAGGGTTGTCTTGCCGCATCCCGAGGGACCAAGGATGGTGACGAATTCTCCCTTCCGTACGTATAAGTTCACGTCGTTCAGCACTTGTTTCTCCCCGAACCACTTGGATACGTGCCTGACGTCGATGATGTGAGCCTCAGATTCTTTTTTGTTTTCAGCCAATGCCATTTTTCTCTTTAATAATTAAGAAGGATAACATAAAAACTGTCTATGAATGTTGAATATGTCTTATTCGTCTTGTAGGCCTGTTGTCTTGCAGTCCTTTAGAAGCCGATGGCAACGCTCCAGAGGAAGCGTCCGTCGGTGGGGTTGAGGCCGATGGTGGTGCTGACGGGCAGCGTGAGTTCCGTGCCCGGGAAGGGGATGTTATAGCCTGCACGGAGGCCCAGCCAGGAGAAGTGGGCGCCCTCGGCATCGTCGATGTAGGGGCTTGTCCAGGGGATGAAGCCTACGCTGGCCGTGAAGTCGATGGGGCATTCGCCGATGTTGAAGTCGTAGCTTGCCTCAGCGTAGCTGCTGTAGTAGCGTTTGTCGATGCTTGAGAAAGGCTCTTCCTCCATGTCGTCGCCGCCCAGCAGAATGGTGTTCCACGCCAGCGTGAGGGGGAAGTTTTCGCCGAAATTATATTCCAGTGAGGCGTCAAAAGCGTGTCCGGTGCCCTTGCTAAGCCCTGTGCTGAAGTAGCGTGCGTCGGAGTTGTCCATATAGTCTGTCACGGTCAGCGTCAGGCCGCCATAGCCGAGATAGGCGTAGAGGTCCCACTCCTGATAGCCGCGCTTCATCAGCGGACCGTAGATGCTCTCCTGAAAAGCGTGGATGAACCATGTGCCGACGCCCATTGAGAAGTCGCCCGACTCGAAGTTTGCGCTCAAGTCGCCACGGACGTTCAAGCCGCTCAGTTCCTGGCCACGCCAGAGATAGCTGGTGCTTACTCCCACCTCGCTAAGGGTGAGATCGGAGGAAATAACGTCATTACCGCCCTCGAAGAGACTATACTCCTGGGCGTTAACACTCGCTGAAACCATCACAAAAGCAGCTACGGCTGCAAGATAGAATTTCTTCATTTCTAACGAATTGTACTTTTTAAAATGATTAATAGATTGTCCTTTTTTGATTGGTTTGAGTTTGAATCTTTAGTGGTTTACTGTTTTCGGCTGCGAAGGTACGGACTTTTTTCAGATTTTAAGTCCTGTAAATGAAAAAAAATGAAATTATTTTTGATTACTCGCAGAAACATACCTTATTTTCTCACCAGCACTTCGGCGATGTCGGGTATGTGCGTGAGGGGGCGCCAGAGGGTGTGGACTTGGGCGGCTTCTGCTTCGTCGGAGCTGCGCAAGGTGTGGACGAATTCGGCTGCCTGCGCATCGTCGGAAGGGATGGCGTAAAGGTCACAGTGGAGCGTATCGCTGAGATAGGTTTCGTGAAGCCAGTGGATGCTGATATGTCTCAGAGCGTGGTGGGGAAGAAAATCGTCGGGCATGGTAACCAAAGCGATGCTGAGGTAGCTGCGGTTGTTGACATGTCCGTTGAAGTCGACGTCGAGGCGGTTCACCTTATGGTCGTTTGAGACGATGATGTCTGTGCCTTTCGGAAAGCGTTGTTTCCGATGACTGACTGTCAGGTCGGGGACGACGGTCAGGTGGTCGGCGATAAGGGCTGTCTGTTCCAGACGTCGCGAGGGAATGTCGAGCAGACACATCTGTCCGCAGCCGTGGGCCACCTCGGCGCCTCCGTCGGCCTTGTGGATGCGGAAGTCGCAATAGATGCGGAGGGACGTGATTTCGCTAACCCACAGCGAGACGTCGATTTCCTCCGTCCACAACGTGTCCACAGGCGTCAGCTCAGCGTCGTACTCGGTGAAGACCCACATCTTCTGTTGTTTCACAAGGTCGAAGGCCGCCACGTGATGGCAGGTCATGTGGCGGGCGAAGCAGTCCTGGAAGTAAAGCAGCACGGCATGTGGGGTCATGCGGTAGTGCTGGTCCATGTCGGCAGCGGTGATGGCGTAGCGGTGTGAATAGACTTCTTTCATTTCGGAGCTAAGGTTAAAAAGTCAAAAGGTTAAAAGGTCAACAAGACAGCAGGGCTATAAGAAAAAAAAACAGGTCAACATGTGGCTTTGCAGATGGCAACCAGCGTGTTGACCTGTTGAATCGTCGGCCAGTAGGCTTTCTTATTTGCTGAGGCGCTCGATGTATTTGTCGATTTCGCTGGCCTGCATGGACTGGTAGTACTTGTCCTTAACCTGCTTGTAGGCGGCGAGAGCCTCGGAGGTCTTTCCCATCTCTTCGTAGAGCTGTCCTGCCTGTACGAGGTATCCGGCGCTGAGGACGTTGTTGTCGGCTTTGGCAGCAGCGGCCATCAGGGTAGCAGCAGCCTTGGCGTTGTCGCCCAGCTGGGCGTAGCAGTTGCCGAGTGCGCCAAGCACAGAGGGGGCGATCATGTGGTCACGGCCCTTGAAGCCCTTCAAGTAGGGAACAGCTGCTTCGTACTGTCCGAGCTGTGCATAGCTCAGTCCGGCATAAGCCTTGGCAAGGTTGGCACCTTTGGTGCCGCCGTAGCGCTTGATGATGGCGTCGAGACCGTCGTACTCATAGTTGTCGCCCTCGATGACTTTCTGGTATTCACCAGCCTGAAAAAGCTTTTCGCCCGTGGCGAGAGCCTCCAGCGACTTCTGCTGACGGGGGGCAAGATAGTAGGTGTTGAGCAGCAGCACGGCTGCGATGACAACGAGGATAGCGCAGACGATGATGGTGAGTTTCTTCTTGTTGTTTTCGATGTACTGTTCGGTACGGCTCACAGCCTCGCCCACGTTGGCGGCGTTCTGCTGAGCGGCGGTTTTTGTGGTTTTCTTTTGTGCCATATTGCTTGTTTTTTTATTGATTTCTGATTTCAGCCCGCAAAATTAGGTCTTTTCTTGGTAATGACGAAATTTCAAAGCGTTTTTTTTCGCTCTATCTCCCTTTTTTCATTTTTTTAGGGGAAAAAAGTAGGGAATTGTATGAGTTTTTTATTACTTTTGCCGCATGATACTGAAGAGACTGTCTGTCGTCAACTATAAGAACATCGCCGAGGCCGATTTGGAGTTCTCGGCGAAGATGAACTGCTTTGTCGGACGTAATGGGATGGGCAAGACCAATCTGTTGGATGCAGTCTATTACCTGTCGTTCTGCCGTAGCGCCACCAATCCCATCGACGCCCAGGTGGTGCGCCACGAGGCGGACTACTGCGTAGTGCAAGGGCACTATGAGACGGAGCGTGGCGACGGTGAGGATGTCTTCTGCGGGCTGAAGCGCGGGCAGCGGAAGCAGGTGAAGCGGAATGGCAAGGCTTATCAGCGCTACTCGGAGCATGTCGGCGTCATCCCCTTGGTGATGATTTCGCCTTCCGACGGCGAGCTCATCAGCGGAGGCAGCGACGAACGGCGCCGGTTTATGGACGTCGCCATCTCGCAGTTCGACAAGGAGTATCTCCTTCAGCTCATCCGCTACGACAAGGCACTGACGCAACGCAACGTGCTGCTGAAAGCCGAGACGGAACCTGACCCTGAGGTGCTGACGCTCTACGAAGAGACGATGGCCGAAGCCGGTACGCTGATCTATGAGCGCCGTAAGGCGTTTGTGGACGAGTTTACGCCGCTCTTTCAGGAACTCTATGGGCTGATTGCCCAGAACCACGAAACGGTGTCGCTGACGTATGTGTCCCATGGTGACAGAGGCGATTTGCTACCTCTCATCCGCAGCGGACGGGAAAAGGAGCGCATCCTCGGTTACAGCATCCACGGCACGCACAAGGACGACCTGCTGATGCAACTCGAAGGCTATCCCATGAAACGTGAGGGCTCGCAGGGGCAGAACAAGACGTACCTCATCGCCCTGAAGCTGGCTCAGTTCGAATTCTTGCGCCGTACCAGCCGCACCACGCCCCTGCTGCTGCTCGACGACATCTTCGATCGCCTCGACGCTACGCGCGTCGCGCAAATTGTCCACCTGGTGGCGGGCGACAGGTTCGGACAGATTTTCATCACCGATGTCAATCGCGGCAACATGGACCGCATCCTTGCCTCCGCCGGCAGCGACTATAAGCTGTTTGGCGTCGAAGCCGGGTCGATAACCACCCTTTAACTTCCACTCCCTTCCCCCCCAAAAAAAACTCCTCCTATTCCATTATATATATATGAAGCGGCGTAAGGCAGAACAGGTAGGCGACGTGGTGCGAGCGTTGCTGCGGCAGCAGGGGCTCGAAGCTCCGCTGAACGAGTATCGTCTTATCCAGTCGTGGACGGAGGTGCTTGGGACGTCCGTCGAGCGCTATACACGCGAACTCTATATCCGTGGTCAGACACTCTTCGTGAGGCTTTCCAGCCCTGTGCTGAAGAACGAGCTGCTGATGCAGCGCACGTTGCTGGTGCAGCGGCTCAATACCGCTGTGGGGGCACAGGTGATTACGGACATACGCTTCGTCTGACATTCCTGTCATAATCCGGCACGTTGCCGACAGCGTGGCACGCTTTTTGTGTGAACAAATGTTGAGAAACGCCGGACGGAAAATAAAGTTTCGTTAAGACGCTTTCTGAGTGGTTAAAATGCGATAAAAATAGATGAGAGTTTGTAATAATTGCAAGATTTTTGCCGTATATTTGCCAGAGAAACGTTAAAACAAATCGAAAATTAACATAAAACAAAGCATCAATTATGAAAACAACAGGAAACAAAATCTTGAACATGGCGCTTGTCATACTGTGCAGCGCCTTGGTGGCAGGAGTGACGACGTACGTCCTCACGAGTAAAAACCAGAAGGCAACCGCAGCCGCAACAGCTCAGCCGGCCGAAAGCGGTTTTTCGATGCCAGTAGCTATCGCCGGTCCGGCTGCAACGAGCGCCGTCGATCTGACGGAGGCTGCCGAAGCATCGGTGCATGCCGTTGTTCACATCAAATCCACCATCCACGGCAAGACGCAGGTGGTCGATGTGCCGCAGATGCCCGACTTTTTCGACTTCTTCTTCGGTGACGGTATGGGCGGACGGCGTCAGCAACAGATTCAGACACAGCCTCGCGTGGGCATCGGCTCAGGCGTCATCATCTCGAAGGACGGCTACATCGTGACTAACAATCACGTCATCGACGGAGCTGACGAGATTGACGTCAAGCTCAACGACAACCGCGAGTTCAAAGGCCGTCTCATCGGCGCCGACGCCAGCACCGACCTTGCGTTGGTGAAGATTGAGGGCGACGAGTTTCCCACGCTGCCCATCGGCAACAGCGATAACCTGAAGGTCGGCGAATGGGTGCTTGCCGTGGGCAACCCGTTCAACCTCACCTCCACCGTCACCGCCGGCATTGTCAGCGCCAAGGCTCGTTCGCTGGGCGTCTATGGCCGTGACGGAGGCATCGAGTCGTTCATTCAGACTGACGCCGCCATCAACCAAGGCAACAGCGGCGGAGCCCTCGTCAACGTGCGAGGCGAGCTCATCGGCATCAACGCCGTCCTCTCGTCGCCCACCGGCAGCTACGCGGGCTATGGCTTTGCCATCCCTACCAGCATCGTGACGAAGGTTGTCAGCGACCTGAAGGAGTATGGCACCGTCCAGCGCGCCATGCTTGGCATCCAGGGCACGGACGTCAGCAACCTCTCCGACATGGACGAAAAGACACTTGGCGAACTCGGTTTCAAGGAAGAGGATGTGAAGAACATGAAGTACCACGAGGGTGTCCTGGTGACTGATCTTCCTGAAGACGGCGCAGCCATCGGAGCCGGCATTCAGAAGGGTGACATCATCACCGCCATCGACGGCAAAAAGGTCAAGACTATGGCAGAACTGCAGGAAAACATGGCTCGTCATCGTCCTGGCGACGAGGTGAAGGTTACCCTCACACGAGGCAAGAAAGAGCAGAACATCAATGTGACGCTCTATAACCCGCAGGGCAACACCAAGGTGGTCAAGGATGCCGACCTGTCTTCGCTGGGTGCTGCCTTCAAGGAGGTTGACGATGCCACCAAGAAATCGCTCAACATCGGCTACGGCCTGCAGGTGACCGGTGTCAGCAAAGGCAAGTTTGCCGATGCCGGCATCAAGAAGGGCTTCATCATCCTCAAGGTCAACGGCCAGCAGATAAAGAGCGAGGATGACCTCCGTGACGCCTTCAAGGCCGCATCTCAGTCGCCCGACCAGGTGCTCTTCATCATCGGCACCTATTCCAGCGGCAAGCGTTACAACTACGCCGTCGACCTCTCTGAAGAGTAGGAGAGATTGAAAGATACCTAATTCCTAATACAGAGCTTCTTTTGTGAAGTTCGGGAGTACAGGAGTTCGGGAGTTATAGACGAATGCTTGGTGAACAGCTTTCCCTCGCTATTGTCTGAACTTCTGAACTCCTGAGCTCCTGAACTCCTGAACTCCCATTTTATCTTCCGATTTCTATCTTTCGCCTTCTATCATCTTTCTTGTTCTTTTTTGGAATTTTAGAAAAAAAGTTCAAAATTATTTGCAGATTAGTTTTTATATACCTAATTTTGCATGATTTTCCCTTACTAAACAAGGTAAATATATAAAAATCAATGCGACAGCTTAAAATTACAAAAAGCATTACCAATCGCGAAAGCGCCTCGCTTGACAAATACCTTCAGGAAATAGGTCGTGAGGATCTCATCACCGTGGAGGAAGAAGTCGAGCTTGCTCAGAAAATCCGCAAGGGCGACCGCCGTGCATTGGAAAAACTCACTCGTGCCAACCTTCGGTTTGTCGTTTCCGTGGCAAAGCAGTATCAGAATCAGGGTCTTAGCTTGCCTGACCTTATCAATGAAGGAAACCTTGGCCTCATCAAGGCCGCCGAGAAGTTCGACGAGACACGTGGTTTTAAGTTCATCAGCTATGCCGTGTGGTGGATTCGCCAGAGCATCCTTCAGGCCCTCGCCGAGCAAAGCCGCATCGTCCGTCTCCCCCTCAACCAGGTTGGTTCGCTGAACAAGATCAGCAAAGCCTTATCGAAGTTTGAGCAGGAGAATGAGCGCCGTCCCAGCGCCGAAGAGCTTGCCGAGCATCTCGACATCCCCGTCGATAAGATTGCCGACACGCTCAAGGTCAGCGGACGTCACGTCTCCGTCGATGCCCCCTTTGTCGATGGCGAGGACAACAGCCTCCTCGACGTCCTCATCAACGACGACAGCCCTATGGCCGACCGCTCGCTGGTCAACGAGAGCCTCTCCACCGAAATCGACCGTGCCCTCAACACCCTCAGCGATCGTGAGAAGGAAATCCTTCGCATGTTCTTCGGCATTGGTTGTCAGGAGATGACGCTTGAGGAGATTGGCGACCGCTTCGGTCTTACCCGCGAGCGCGTCCGCCAAATCAAGGAGAAAGCTATCCGCCGCCTTCGTCAGGGCACCCGCAGCAAGTTGCTCAAGGCTTATCTCGGCTAAAAGCCATCGCCTCGGCAGCCCGCTGCTCCTGAGCGTGGCAGACATCGCTGATGAAAAAACTTCTACAACGTCCTTGCTCCAGCAGGGACGTTGTTTTTTTGATCGGCTTAACACGTTGGGCCATGTGGCTTCACACGTTGGTACACGCGGCCCAACACGTTGGTCCAACTACAACGTAGGAAAAAAAGCCCGTTGTCCCCTGCCGGCAAGCATAGGCGTCGAGGCAGAAAAGGGGAGAGGTAAAAGCTCAAAAAATCGAAAAGACTTGCAAGAGTGAAAAAAAATACATATTTTCGCGGCGGAAAAATAAAACAGCTGTTTGTTTCGTTTCTTATAGAATAAAGAGAAATGGTATGAAAGGTATCATCAGTCAGATAATTGGCCCCGTTGTGGACGTGCAGTTTGTGGCAGAGGCGGCAGAGAAAGATGCGCTCCCCCGCATTCACGACGCGCTTGAGGTGCATCGCGCCGATGGACGCCGTGTGGTGCTGGAGGTGCAGCAGCATCTGGGCGACGACATGCTTCGCTGTGTCGCCATGGACAGTACGGACGGCCTGGCACGTGGCGCCGAAGTGACGCCTTCCGGAGCCCCCATCACCATGCCTGTGGGTGTTCAGGTGAGGGGACGTGTGATGAACGTGACGGGCGAGGCCATCGACGGCATGACGACCCTCGACATGGAGGGTGCCCTGCCCATCCACCGCCAGCCCCCTCGTTTCGAGGATCTCACCACCTCGCAGGAAGTGCTCTTCACGGGCATCAAGGTCATCGACCTGTTGGAGCCCTACCTGAAGGGAGGAAAAATCGGCCTTTTCGGTGGTGCAGGCGTGGGCAAGACGGTGCTTATCAAGGAGCTCATCAACAACATCGCCAAGCGTCACAATGGTTTCAGCGTCTTTGCCGGCGTGGGCGAGCGTACCCGTGAGGGTAACGATTTGCTGCGCGAGATGATTGAGAGCGACGTCATCCGCTATGGCGAAGCGTTCAAGCAAAGCATGGAGGAGGGCCATTGGGACCTCTCGAAGGTGGACGCAGCCGAGGTGGAGAAGAGCCAGGTGGCCATGGTGTTCGGACAGATGAACGAGCCGCCAGGTGCCCGCCAGAGCGTAGCGTTAAGCGGCCTGACGCTGGCCGAAAGTTTCCGCGACGAAGGCGGTGCCGACGGGCCGAGGGATATCCTCTTCTTTATTGACAACATCTTCCGTTTCACGCAGGCAGGCTCGGAGGTGAGCGCCCTGCTGGGACGTATGCCGAGCGCCGTGGGCTATCAGCCGACGCTGGCCACCGAAATGGGACGGATGCAGGAGCGCATCACTTCGACCAAGAATGGCTCCATCACCTCGGTCCAGGCGGTGTATGTGCCTGCCGACGACCTCACCGACCCAGCACCGGCCACGACGTTCAGCCATCTGGATGCCACGACGGTGTTGAGCCGAAAGATTGCCGAGCTGGGCATCTACCCGGCTGTTGACCCGCTTGACAGCACCAGCCGCATTCTCGACCCCAACGTCGTGGGGCAGGAGCACTACGACACCGCCCAGCGTGTGAAGCAGATTCTGCAGCGCTACAAGGAGTTGCAGGACATCATCAACATCCTCGGCATGGAGGAACTCTCCGACGAGGACAAGCTGACGGTGAACCGTGCCCGTAAGGTGCAACGCTTCCTGTCGCAGCCCTTCGCGGTGGCTGAGCAGTTCACAGGCGTGCCGGGCGTGATGGTGGACATCAATGACACTATCCGGGGCTTCAACATGATTATCGATGGCAAGGTGGACCACATTCCCGAACAGGCGTTCCTCAACGTCGGCACCATCGAAGAGGCCATTGAAAAGGGAAATAAAATGTTACAATGAGACTATTAGTGCTTTCTCCAGAGTGTACGCTGCTTGACGAAGAGGTCAGCGTGGTGGATTTGCCAGGGGCCATGGGGCGGTTTACGGTGCTCCGTGGACACGATAACCTGATTTCGACACTTGTCGAAGGGGTCGTCCGCTATCTGCCGATGACTTCGGCTGCCGAGGATGAGAAGGAGATGCTGGAGATAGACGGCGGTTTCGTTGAAGTACGTAATGACGTGATAACCGTCTGTGTGGATTGATGGTAGGGTAGAGATTTGGACTTGGAGGATTGAGCTTAGAGCAGAGACGTTTGGAGCAGGTGATGATGAAGAGCATAAAACAAATACTGTTGATGGTGTTGCTGACGATGCCGCCCCTGGGTGTTTTTTCCAGCGAAACCGAAGCTTCGCTCGGCGAAGCTGAAACTGCGCTTAACGAAACTGAGGATGCGTTTAACGAAGCTGAGGCAGAAGCTGAAGAGGGGTTGGACATGAACGAGTACCTCTTCGGCCATATCGGCGATGCCTACGAGTGGCACATCACCACGGTGAACGGCAAGCCCATCAGCATACCCCTGCCTGTCATTGTCCGCTCAAAAACCTCCGGCTGGCACGTGTTCTCCTCGCACCATCTCGAGGAAGGCGAGGAGCACGAAGGCTTTTTCATCTCGCAGGAAGAGAAGTACAACGGCAAAGTGGTTGAGCGTGCCGACGACGGTTCGCTTGTACGCCCCTTTGACATCAGCATCACCAAAAATGTGCTTAGTCTGATCATTAACAGCGCCTTAATCCTGCTGCTCGTGCTCACCACCGCGCGCTGGTACCGTCGCCACGACGTGCTCAAGGAAACACCCAAAGGCCTTGTCGGCATCATGGAGATGATTATCGTGATGGTGGAGGACGACGTTATCAAGGAAGGAGTGGGGAAGGACTATAAGCGTTACTCGCCCTACCTGCTGACGGCGTTTTTCTTCATCTTCATCAACAATCTGATGGGTATTGTGCCCTTCTTCCCCGGTGGTGCGAACTTGACGGGCAACATTGCCATCACGCTGGTGCTGGCCGTCTGCACCTTCCTCGCAGTCAACCTGTTCGGCAATAAGCAATATTGGAAGGACATTCTCTGGCCCGATGTCCCCCTCTTCCTCAAGGCTCCGCTGCCGCTGATGCCGCTGATTGAGATTATCGGCATATTCACCAAGCCATTCAGCCTGATGATTCGTCTTTTTGCGAACATCATGGCGGGCCATTGCATGCTGTTGGGCGTTGTTGCCGTCATCTTCATCACGGCCAAGATGGGCCCTGCCATCAACGGTTCGCTCAGCGTCATCGCCGTCCTGTTTGGCGTCTTCATGGACATCCTGGAATGTCTTGTTGCCTTCCTGCAAGCCTATGTGTTTACCATGCTCAGCGCTGTGTTCATCGGCATGAGCCGTCAGGAAGCCGAACCAGAGCATAAGTAAAACGAATGAGAATCGCAGAATAATATACATTGTTAAATAATAAATCTTAAAGTCATGTTATCAGCAATCGTACTTCAGGCAGCCGCAGGCGCTGCCCTTGGAACAGCAGGAATTGCCATTGGAGCAGCTCTCGCAGCCTTTGCAGGTGCTTTTGGTATCAGTAAAATCGGCAAGGCCACCATGGATGCCTCTGCCCGTCAGCCCGAGTCGGCTAACGGCTATCGTCTGACAGCCATCATCATCGCCGCCCTTGTTGAGGGAGCCTCGTTGTTTGCCATCCTCGTTTGTCTTCTGGCCCTCAACAAGTAAGCCATGTCGCTCGTAACCCCTGATTTCGGTCTGCTCGTGTGGATGACCGTCATCTTCGCCATCCTGTTCTTCATCCTGGCGAGGTTCGGTTTTCCCATCATCACCGGCATGGTGAACAAGCGGAGCGAATACATCGGGAAATCCCTGGAATCGGCCCGTGAGGCACAGCAGCAGCTTGCCCATCTGTCCGACGAGCAGCAGCGGCTCATTGAGGAGACGAAGCGCGAGCAGAGCCGTATCCTCAACGAGGCGGCACAGACGCGCGACGACATTCTGGCAGAAGCCCGCCAGCAAGCACGTTCCGAAGCCCAAGCTATACTGTCGCAGGCCAAACAGGACATTGAGGCCGAGCGCGAGAGTGCGCTTCGCGATGTGCGCCGCCAGGTGGCCGAGCTGTCGGTGGATGTGGCTGAGAAGCTGCTTCGTGGCTCGCTCAGCGATGCGGAGAAGTCGGATGTCCTCATCGGCAAACTCATTGATGAAGCACGGCGATGAATGCAGGTGTGATAGCCAACCGGTATGCAAAGGCGCTGCTGGCGTTTGCCAGCAGCCGCGATGCGATGGAGGCGGTGCATCGTGATGTCCTCACGTTGCAGCAGGCGCTGACCGACGAACTGTCCCGCAAGGGCGACGACGGCATCCTCTCTGCCTGCATTGCCCGCCTTGGCCCTGAGCTTCAGCAGTTTCTCCGCGTGGTAGCCGAGAACGGACGTGCCGACCATCTGCCGTCGATGCTGCGCCAGTTCATCCTGTTCTACAACCGGCAGAAGGGCATCGCCACCGCTTCGCTTGTGACGGCAGCTCCTGCGCCGTCGTTGGAAGGAAAGCTGCTTGCCCTGCTACGCGACAAAGGCTACACCGAAGTGGATTTCACCCAGACCGTGAACCCCGCTCTGATAGGCGGCTTCGTCCTGCAGATTGAGGACCAGCGTCTCGACGCCTCCCTCTCTACACAGTTGAAGACACTGAAACAGGCGTTTGAAGAAAAGAATAAACGAATCGTATAAGAGGCTGATTTCTTATAGTGGCTATAGTTCCTATAGTGCCTATAGTACCTATAGTTCCTATAGGAGAGGGCCTTGAAAGACTTAAAGAAAATGGAACAGATAAGACCAAGCGAGATATCGGATGTGCTGCTGCGGCAGCTGCAGGGCGTTGACCTCAGCGTGGGCTACGAAGAGGTAGGCCAGGTGCTGCAGGTGAGCGATGGTGTGGTGCGTCTTAGCGGCCTTACGCATGCCGAAGCCGGCGAGCTGCTTGAGTTCGACGAGACGGAAGGCGGCAAGCTCATGGCCGTGGTGATGAACCTGGAGGAAGACAACGTGGGTGCCGTCCTTCTTGGCCCTACCGACCGCGTCGAGGAGGGCATGACAGCCCGCCGCACACGCCGCATCGCCTCCATCCAGGTGGGCGAGAAGATGGTGGGACGCGTCGTTGACCCCCTCGGTAATCCGCTTGACGGACGGGGTGAGATCTTCGGCGAGAAGTGCGAGATGCCCCTTGAGCGCAAAGCCCCGGGTGTCATCTATCGCCAGCCCGTTAACGAACCGCTGCAGACGGGTCTCAAGGCTATCGACGCCATGATTCCCATCGGTCGCGGGCAGCGTGAGCTCATCATCGGCGACCGCCAGACCGGCAAGACAGCCATCGCCATCGACACCATCATCAACCAGCGTGCCAACTACGAAGCAGGCAACCCGGTCTATTGCATCTATGTCGCTATTGGTCAGAAAGGCTCCACGGTGGCGGGCATCGTCGAGACGCTTCGTCAGCGCAGTGCCATGGACTACACCATCGTCGTCAGCGCCACGGCTGCCGACCCCGCTGCCCTGCAGTATTATGCCCCCTTCGCCGGAGCTGCCATTGGTGAGTATTTCCGCGACACCGGCCGTCATGCCCTTGTGGTCTATGACGACCTGTCGAAGCAGGCCGTGGCCTACCGCGAGGTATCGCTGGTGCTGCGTCGTCCCTCGGGCCGTGAAGCCTATCCCGGCGACATCTTCTATCTGCACAGCCGTTTGCTTGAGCGTGCAGCTAAGATTATCGACCAGCAGGAGGTGGCCGAACAGATGAACGACCTCCCCGACAGCCTGAGCGGACGTGTGCGCCCCGGAGGCTCGCTGACGGCGCTGCCCATCATCGAGACACAGGCTGGCGACGTCTCGGCCTATATTCCCACCAATGTCATCTCCATCACCGACGGACAGATATTCCTCGAAACCGACCTCTTCAATCAGGGCTTCCGTCCCGCCATCAATGTCGGCATCAGCGTCAGCCGTGTGGGCGGCAGCGCTCAGGTGAAGAGCATGAAGAAGGTGGCCGGCACGCTGAAAATCGACCAGGCACAGTATCGCGAGCTGGAGTCGTTCACCAAATTCTCCGGCGACATGGACACCGTCACCAGCCTCACCATCGACAAGGGACGCAAGAACAACCAGCTGCTCATCCAGCCCCAGTACAGCCCCATGCCCGTTGGCGAGCAGGTGGCCATCCTCTATTGCGGCACGCGCGGGCTGATGAAGGACATCCCCGTCAGCCGTGTGCAGGAGTTCCAGACGGAGTTCCTCAGCCGCATGCGCCTCATGCACCGTGCCGATGCCCTCGAGCCCCTTGCCGCAGGTCGCATCGACGCCGACATCCAGCGCATCATCGAGTCCGTAGCCGCAGAAGTCATCCAGCGCATCAAGGTGAAAGCAGAAGTAGAGACAGCATGAGCAGCCTGAAGGAGATAAAGACGAGGATAGCTTCGGTGCGCAACACGCTGAAGATTACCTCTGCCATGAAGATGGTGGCGGCGGCCAAGCTGCATCATGCGCAGCAGGCCATCAGCGGCATGGAGCCCTACGAGGCCCAGCTGCATGCCATCCTCACCCATCTGCTGTCGTCGCAGCAGGTGATGGAGCGCTTCGACAATGCGTTGGTGGCCGACCGCGAGGGCTTCACCATGCAGACGCTGCCCGTGAAGGGCGACGCAAAGCGTGTGGCCCTGGTGGCATTCTCGTCCAACAGCTCCCTGTGCGGCGGCTTCAACTCGAATGCCATCAAGCACTTTACGACCATTGTGCAGAACCTCCGCGAACATGGTTTCCTGACGTCCGACATCGACGTCTATTCCGTCGGGCGTAAGATTACCGACGCCGCCCGCCGCATGGGTTTTCAGCCCGATGCCCATAACGAACTGGCCGAGCATCCCGACTACGAAGGAGCCTCCGCGCTGGCCGAGACGCTCATGCATTCGTTTGTCGAAGGCACTGTCGATCAGGTTGTGCTCATCTATAACCATTACGTCTCAACCGCCTCGCAGCCGTCGATGAACGAGAACTACCTTCCCCTCGTCCTGCCGCGTCCGGAGCAGTCGCCCAAGGCCACCATTCCCGATACCGACTCCTATTGCATCCTTGAGCCATCGGGCGCTGAAGTCCTGCAGGCTCTGCTGCCCAAGGTGCTGCTGCTGAAGATCTACACCGTCCTGCTCGATGCCAATGCTGCCGAGCATGCTGCCCGCACCGTTGCCATGCAGATAGCCTCCGACAATGCCGACAAGCTGCTGGCCGAACTAACCCTGCAGTACAACAAGAGCCGTCAGCAGAAAATCACCGCCGAGATTCTCGACCTCGTCGGCGGGCTGCAACGCTAAATCTTAACGACCGATTTGGGTTAATAGCAACGCTGACGCAGCGTGAAAACGAAACGTGTGACGCAGGATTCCTGTGTCACACGTCACGTTTTTGACTGCTTGTGCTAATGCATTTCTGCGTCACACGTCGTTTGTAGCTATTTGTGTTTGGTGGACATCTTGAACTCGAGGGTGCCACCGGCGAGAATCTGCTGCTGGGTGAGGGTGAGGCCGTCGAGGCGCTGGCCGTTGAGGCGGGCATCGCGGACGTAGATGGCGCTGTCCGTCTTGCGCGGGGCGACGATGGTGAAGTCGTGGCCGCCGGGGAGGTGCAGCGTGGCGCGGTTGTAGAGCGGTGTGCCGATGGCGAAGTCGTCGGCGCCGGCGTTGAAGGGATAGAAGCCGAGGGCTGAGAAGACATACCACGCCGACATCTGGCCGCAGTCGTCGTTGCCGGCATAGCCGCAGGGACGGGCATTGTAGAACGAGCGGCGCACCTGGTCAACGAGCTCCTGCGTGCGCCAGGGACGTCCGGCGTAGTTATAGAGGTAGGTGGTGTGGTGGGCGGGTTCGTTGCCGTGGGCATACTGGCCGATGAAGCCCGAGGCGTTGCCGCCCGAGTCGCGCTCGTCGCTTTCGAGCGTGAAGCATTGGTCAAGCTTGGCTATGAAGCCCTTGGCACCGCCGAGCAGGTCGATGAGCCCCTGCGGATCGTGGGGCACGAACCACATGTACTGCCAGGCATTGCCCTCAATAAAATATGGAGTGTCGTAAGCCAGGGGGTTGAACGGCTCCACCTTGTCGCCCTTGGTGTCGCGCGGCACGAAGAAGCCCGAGGCGGGGTCGAAGAGGTTGCGGTAGAACTGCGAGCGGCTGAGGAAGCGGGCGGCATCGTCGTCGTGGCCCAGGGCGTGGGCTACGGCATAGACACACCAGTCGTCGAACGCCTGCTCCATGGTGATGGAGACGCTGTTGCCCTGCAGGTCGGCAGGCATGTAGCCGAAGTGTTCCCAGACGTCGAAGGGCGAGTTGGTGTGCGGCTGGGTGCAGCTGGCCACCATGGCGCGGTAGGCTGCCTCGACATCGATGCCGGGGATGCCCGTGAGGATGGCGCGCGAGAGCACGGGAACGGCGTGGTTGCCTATCATGCAGTAGTTCTCCTGTCCCCACAGCGTCCAGATGGGCATGTAGCCGTAAGCCTGCTGATGGAGAATCATCGAGCGTACGAAGTCGGCGGTGAGCTCAGGCTCGAGCAGGTTGTAGAGGGGGTGTGCGGCGCGGAAGGTGTCCCAGAGGGAGAACGTGGAGTAGTATTTCTGTCCGCGGGGCAGCTGGCGCACCTGATGGGTGGCATCGGTGTAGCGCCCATCGACGTCGCTGATCTGGTTGGGATGGATGAGCGTGTGGTAGAGGCCGGTGTAGAAGATGTTCTTCTGCTCGTCGGTGCCTTCGATGTCAATCTTGGCGAGGTGGCTTTCCCATTCGCGGTCGGCGGCAGCGGCATAGCTGTCGAAGTCCCACGAGCGGCACTCGGCAGCGAAGTTGCGACGTGCGCCCTCGTCATCGACGGCCGAGAGAGCCACCTTCACCATCACGTCGTCGGTGTCGTGGTTGAACGTCAGCGCGGCACGCAGGTAGCGGCCGTTGATGACGGAGCCTTCGACCGTACGATTGCGGTCGGCGAGTTTTGTGAAGGCAAAGGGCTTCGAGAACTCGGCACGGAAATAGACGCGTCGCAGGGGTGCCCAGCCGGTGATGAGGCGGAAGCCCTCGATGGTGTGGTCGTCAACGATGCGCATCTGTGCGCGGACGATGTCGTAGCTGCGTTTGCCGGCATAGTAGGCATCCTCGCCGCGGTAGCTGCTGTGGTCGAGGTCAACGATGATGGTCTGTTCTGTCCCCTTGGGGAAGGTGTAGCGGTGTATGCCGGCATGCGGCGTAGCGGTGAACTCGGCCTCGACGCCGCTCTCAAGCAGCCGGACGCCGTAGTAGCCCGGGCGGGCTGTCTCGTGTTCGTGGCTGAAGGTCTGCGAGAAGTCGCCTTCTGCCAGATACGCCGTCGTCACCGGCACGGTGACGGGCATGAGCATGACGTCGAAGAGGTCGGTGCAGCCGGTGCCGCTCAGATGGGTGTGCGAGAAGCCGTAGATGCGGTTGCGGTCGTAGTCGTAGCCCGAGCAGGGGTCCCAGGTGACGTACTTCTCGGTGTCGGGGCTGAGCTGCACGAGGCCGAGCGGCCAGCAGGCGCCGGGGAAGGTGCTGCCGCTGAGGGCGCCGGTGTCGTCGGTCTGGGTGCCGATGAGGGGGTTGACGTACTGGGTGTGGTCGCCAGCGGCGGCAGCGATGGCGAAGGCTGCCATCGTCATGAGGAGAACGAAGGTTTTTTTCATATCAGAAGTTGGGGATTTCGGTTCTGGAGACTGCCCTGACGGCGATGCACTCCATCTCTACCAGCCATTTGGGGCGGCAGACGGGGGCGAGGACGAGGACGTAGTTGAGCTGTGGCAGTTCGTCGGCGAGCACGCTGCGGACGAGGGCGGCGTCGGCGGTGTCGCGCAGATAGACGATGGCCATGGCGATGTCGGCCATGGTGCAGTCGGCCTCGGCCAGCAGGGCGCGGATGTTCTCGAGCATGCGCAGCGTCTGCAGGCGTATGTCGCCCTCGTGGACGACGCGTCCCTTGTCGTCGATGCTGGCTGTGCCGCTGATGAAGACGTGTCGGCGGTCGCCGTAGGTGACGGCGGTGCCGCGCTCGAAGGTGACGCCGTACTCGTAGGTTGGGTTGAGGTGGTCCTTGGCATAGAGGTACTGCACCTGTCCAGGCTGTAGTCCGCGCACGGCATAGCCGTCCATCTGCACCAGCACTTCGGGCAGGGCGTGACGTCCCTCGATGCCGGTGCTGGCGAGGAAGTGGGTCTTGGGGGTGAGGCCGATGCGGGCAAAATACTTGCGGCGGCCTTCGACCACGCCGTGATAGTTGACATCGACGTCGCGGACGAAAATCCACGTGCGAATGCCGTTGTCGGCGATGGTCATGTCCATGGGTTTGAGCTCGCAGCGCCAGGCGTCGAAGAGGTCGCGCATCTGGTGCTCGCTGTCTGAGAGGCGTGGACGGGCGCTGAGCGACGAGATGTCGGCGCGGCTGTAGGGTATGGAGCCGCCCATCCAGTAGTGGGTGAGGCCGTTATGGGTGAAGCAGCCCTGCTGGGGTTCCATGTCAGAGGCGCTCCAGAGCCAGAGGGCAATCTTGGTGCCGTCGAGGGGCGGTTGCTGGACGATGGAGGTGGCGCAGAAGGCGACGCCGTCGAGAGCCTGCTCGAGGGCGGGCTGCTGGTTGGCGGCATCGCTCAGGAAGAAGCGGCGGAAGAGGGGCGTCTGGCCCTGATGGCTGCCGAGCCATGCGGTGTAGGCGGCGATGAGGGCATCGAGCTGCTCGGCGAAGGGGAGGGCAGCGTCGGCGATGTGGAACAGCGTGTGGTATTCGGTGACGCCGTTCGCGGCCGAGGGCTGGAAAGGGGTGGAGGTTATGTGGGTTTTGCTCATTGGCGATTATTTTTTTATAGAAACTATAGGAACTATAGAAACTATAGGAACTATAGGGTTGGGGGACTGGGGAGGGGGCTGGTGAGGGAGCTGGGTTGGACGGTGGCGTCGGGCTGAGGCTGGAGGGACTGCTCTCGTTTTTCCTTCCGCTCGTCCTGCTTCTGGCAGATGCTCAGCAGACGGCGGATGTCCTTCTCTATCAGGGCGAAGGTGGGGACGAGGTCGGGCTTGATGTTCTTGCGCAGGATGGTCTCGATGTTCTCGCCGCTGTGGCGGTATGACGACAGCTCGTTCTGGAACTGCTGGTTGTGGAGGGCGAGGTTCTTGATCTCCTCCTCGCGTTCGCGGCGCAGGCGGGCGCAAAGGGGGAGGAGGATCTTCATCGTCACGTTGTCCTTCAGGTGATGTCCCTGGATGAAGAGGTAGGTGTTGTCGGGGGTGACGCCGAGCGTCCGCATCTCCTCGTCGAGGGCCTGAATGACGTCGTCGTTCTTCGGGAACCGTTTCTTCAGCCACTCGATTTTGCGTCGCACCTTGCCGCTCACCTGCTCAAGGGCGGTGATGGGCATGGTGACGCTGACCATGCCCAGACGGGTGGCTTCGGAGAAGTCCTGGATGGAGAAGACCGAATGGCGCCCTGTGCGGTAGCACCAGATGTTCCAGACGAACAGCGGGTGGATGATGTTGGAGTAGAGGCGGAAGAAGGCGTCGAAGTCGATGAACTCGTGGTCGTTGAGCGTGGCCTGTACGCAGGCGTCCTTGAGCGTGGCGGGGTAGCACTGGTAGTTTTCGATGGCGTAGGCATAGGTGTGGATGACGAAGGGGCTACGGATGAGCTTGCGCGAGGTGGCTGTCGCACCCTGCAGCAGGTAGTCGTAGTCGGCATCGACGCACGAGATCATGTTCTCGCCCAGCGCGTTGCCCAGACGGTTCATCATGGCCACCTTCTTGCCTTTGGCCAGCGTGCTGCTGCTGGGCAGCATCACCTGGAAGTAGTATCTCTCGCCCGCAAACTGGCTGAGGATGTGGCTCCAGAAGGGGACGTCGTCGTAGCTCTCCACGTAGGCCACGATTTTCTTGCGTGCCTTCTTGGGGCGCAGGCTGTTGGCTGCCTGCACATACATCGACGACAGATTGTCAGTGAGCTTCCGTGCCATCCCTACTATAACCTATAACCCCTAACCCTTAACCCTTTACCGTGATGTCCGTCACCTCTGTCACGGCGTCCATCCATCCGCTCATGATGATGGCGGGCGAATGGGTCGAGAGGATGATCTGGACGTTGGGGTTCAGTTCGCGGACGATGCTGATGAGCCTTTCCTGCCACTCGAAGTGGAGCGAAATCTCGGGTTCGTCCATGAAGAGCACGCAGGGCATTCCGTCCTGCACGAGCACGGTGAGCAGGATGGCCAGCATCTGTCGTTCGCCCGACGACAGCTGGTCGGTGGTCAGCACCTCGCCGTCCTGTCGGAACAGGATTTCCTCGGGTGTGCGGACGATGGTCTTCTCGGTGACGGCAAACAGTTCGTCGGCCACGCGGTAGAAGGTCTGTCGGTCGGCCTTGCAGTAGGCATAGCGGCTGAGCAGCCGTCCGAGCCCCTGCGTTTCGCCGCCGTGAAGCACGTCGAAGGGTATGCCGTCGGCGTCCGAGGGGTCGAAGGTGATGGTGACGCCGGGCACGTCGGCATGCTCCAGGTGTTCGGCCATTTTGCGCATGATGGTGCTTTTGCCGATGCCGTTGACGCCGCTCAGGATGTTCACGTCGCGGCGCAAGTCCCACACGATATGCTTCTTGCCCCACAGCGGGTTGATGTCAACGCGGCTGATGCACTGGGCGGGATGGAGAATCTCTTTCATAGGCTACGTTTGTTTTGAGATAGCAAAGATAGTGCAAGCCGAGAGGAAAAGCAAGAAAAA
>JAILEU010000055.1 GCA_024697785.1 Bacteroidaceae bacterium
GGGGAGGTCTGGCACATTTTCCCCTAACGTCCCAGGATCCCTGCTTCGAGATATGAAGGAATGGCCCGAAGTAGAGGCGAGGAGTACATTCGTCCCTCATCGGTCTTCTATCCTCCCCATAGGCGAAAAGGGAAACGATGAGGCAGTGGGTATTCCACTCAATCCGTTGATGAAGGATTTCCTGCAATTGGATGTTGTGGCAGGCGAGAGGGATTTCTGGAGGCATATCGGCGAAAAAGATTACATGCATTGTGACATTGTGCTGACGGAGCCGTTTGCGCGAAGGATGTTCGGCACAGAAGACCCTGTCGGAAAAACGATGGCGGTAGCGAACAATGAACGTACTATTGTTGCCGTAGTGAAACCTTTTCATAAGCATAGTCATTTCGACTGTGACTTCATGCTCCTTCCTCCTGCCGAATACTATGGCCTTGAAGAGGACGGATATTGGGGACCGGGGATGGTCAAACTCCATCCAGGGAAAGAAGTGAAGGCTTCGTTCGAAAAGAAAATCGACGAATATATCGACGATTACCCTATCCATGCCCGCATGATTCCGCTTAGGAAGGTTGCCCAATGGAGAACGAAAAACCTCAGTTACGCCCACATGCGCGCGTTCCTTCTTATCAGTACCCTGCTCACCGTCTGCGCGCTCGTCAACTTCCTCACCCTCTACCTGAACCGTCTGCGAAGCCGCAAGCGTGAAATGGCGCTGCGCCTCGTGCACGGCTCCAGCCATCGCGGACTGGTGACGATGTTCGCCACCGAGCTGCTGGTCACCCTGGGCAGCGCCATCCTGCTCGGTATGCTGCTGGTGTTCGTGCAGAAGGAGCGCTTCGCCGAATTTGCCGATATTCAGGTAGGCGGCGGATTCATCATGGTGGGCGCCCTCCTCATCATGCTGGGCGTGCTCGTCGCCTGCCTTGTGCTGAGCCTCGGCGCGGTGGAGATTGTGCGGCGCCGCACCCTCTCCTCCTCCATCAGTCCTGCTGCGGCCCGGCGCCACGTCTTCTCGTCGGCCAGCATCGGCGTGCAGCTTGCCGTCAGCCTCTGCTTTGTTTTCTGCGCCGTCATCATGCTGCGCCAGCTGTGGGTGATGAAGAACACAGATATGGGCATTACCATTAAAGATCGTGCCGCGCTTACCGTCACTTATGATTTTGTGGCCAACACCAACGATGCCCAAGTGCTGATAGATGGCAACGGCATTCCGCAGAAGCTGGAAGCCATGCCTCAGGTGAAGGCGATGAGCAGGGGATGGACTTTTTTCTTATCCTCTTTTAACGGGGCGAACTACGACGTAAGCTTGAATACCGAGGGCAACACCGTCTCGGCCCATTTCTATGAGGGAGTTTACGATCCGGGCAGTTCATTATACGGTTTCTCTGTCCTGGAAGGCGAACTACCCCACTACGAGACATGGAATCCTGCGGAGATTATCATCAGCGAATCCGTGCGTGAAGGACTCGGATTGAAACAGGCGCTGGGCGCCATGCTACATTACAAAGAAACCAACAGCAGCAGCGGCATGACAGGCGAACACACGGGAACAGTCATCGCCGTCGTCCGCGATATGATGGTACGGAAAATCAAGGCCGGGGATACGCCTACGCCGTACGTATTGGTTCGCAAGGAAAAGGGCAAAGGTTACTTTTCGGGTGAAAACAACATCCTGTTCTCGTATCATCATGGTACGAGACGTGAAGTGGAAAGACAAATTAATGAAATGATGGAGGCCTTTCCCATGACAGTTTGGGATTTGAGCTTCGCAGAAGATGTCTATAACGAGCAAGTCAAGAGCGAAAACAACCTCAGCCATCTGCTGACTGTCGTCACCGTCGTGGCTATCCTGATTGCCGTTTTTGGCGTCTATAGCATCATTACCCTTGCCTGCCGTCAAAGGCGCAAGGAGATAGCCCTGCGCAAGATTCACGGCGCGAAGCTGAAGGACATTCTCGGCATGTTCGTCAAAGAGTATGGCACGATTCTCGTCATCAGCTCATTCGTAGCCTTCGCCGTCGGCTACCTCATCATGCACGGCTGGCTGGAGCAGTATCTGAAGCGCATCACCATCGGCCCCCTGTTCTACATCGGCATCTTCGTCGCCACCGCCCTCCTCATCGCTCTCTGCGTAGGCGCCCGCGTCTGGCGTACCGCCCGCGAGAACCCCGCCGACGTGGTCAAGAGCGAATGAGGCGACTTCGTCGCAATGAATAATGAATAATGAATAATTAAGAGTTAAGAGTTAAGAAAAAATGCGCAACGGCTCTTTTTGTTTTCCGGAAGTAAGGAATGGTTTATAAACTGCATCCGTAATTTTTTTAACGGCGGCGCTGTTTATTTTAACGGCGCCGCCGTTAATATTGACAGGGCCGCCGTTAATATAAACAGCGGCCCTGTTAAAAAACTACGTCAAACAATCAGAAAACATAGTTCTGGGTTTCACGATTACTGTTTCGTGATTTCGACGACTCGGCTGCGGAGATTGCCGGAGGTGAAGACGTCGAGGCCGACGGTCATCAAATAGCGGCCGGAGAAGGTCTGGCCGTTGGCGCGCAGGCTGCTACGGGTGCCGGGCACGAGGTTGATTTCCTCAACGCGATAGTCGGCATCGGGGTCGAGGCCTTCAAGACGGAGAGGACGGGTGCGGTCGTAGGCCATGGGGTGGACGTCGAAGGCGAAGAGGACGCTCTTGCCGTCGCGCGGGCTGACGAACTGCGTAGCGGCGTGGGGACCGTCGTAGGGCGAATAGAGGCGGTACTGGTCGCCATCGGCAATCACGTAGGAGAGGCGTTTCCAGTTCTTCACAGCCTCGCGGATATACTCCTGGTCGCGCTCGTCGAGCTCGTTGAAGCGGATGTCGAAGCCCAGCTTACCCATCGAGGCGACGTCGGTACGGAACTTGATGCTGGCATTACGGTTCCACGAGGTGACGTGGGCGCAGACGGCACGCGAGGGATAGAAGAACGAGTAGCCGTACTGGATGAAGAGGCGGTCGATGGGGTTGGTGTTGTCGCTGGCCCAGAACTCGGTAAAGTAGCTGAGGGCCTTGTAGTCGATGCGCCCGCTGCCGCCCGAGCAGAGCATCATGCGCAGAGCGGGGTACTTGGCGTTGATGCGTTCGAGCACACTATAGAGGCCGTGGACGTAATCGACGTAGAGCTGCGTCTGTTTCTCCTTCAGGTAGGGCGACCAGATGTTGGTGATAGGGCTGTTGCAGTCCCACTTCATGAAGGCGATGTCGGGATAGTCGGTCATCAGGCGGTCGATGACGGAGAAGACGTAGTCTTGCACGGCGGGGTTGGAGAGGTCGAGGACGAGCTGGTTGCGGAAGTAGTACTCGTCGCGGACATCGGGCTGGTGGATGACCCAGTCGGGGTGTTTCTCGTAGAGCTCACTCTTGGGGTTGACCATCTCGGGCTCCACCCAAATGCCGAAGCGGATGCCCTTCTCGCCGGCAGCCTGCGTCAGACGGGCGACGCCGCCGGGAAGCTTCTCGCGCGTCTCCTCCCAGTCGCCAAGTCCCTGGCGGTCGGACGAGCGGGGATATTTGTTGCCAAACCAGCCGTCGTCGAGCAGGAAGAGATCGACGCCCATGTCGGCGGCATTATCCATCAGCTGGATGAGGCGCTCCTCGTCGAAGCTGAAGTAGGTGGCCTCCCAGTTGTTGAGCAGGGTGTAGCGCTCCTCGTGGCCCTGGTAGAGCTGATAGTCGCGCGCCCAGCGATGGATGTCGCGCGAGGCGTCGCCGAGGCCCGTCGTGGAGAGGGTGAAGATGAAGTCGGGGGTGACGAAGGTGTCGCCCGGGCGCAGGGCGCGCTCGGAGTAGTAGGGGTTGATGCCGCTGATGACGCGCAGTTCGCCCGTCTGGGTGACCTCGAAGGTAAAGCGGAAGTTGCCCGTCCAGCCGAGGGTGCCGAGAAGGGCGGTACCCGTGTGCTCGTCGGCCTGGCCATCGAACGAGACGATGAACATGGGGGGTGTGAACATGTTGGCGCGGGTGCCGAGCTTGGTGTCGAGCACCTTCTTGCCGAAGGTGAGGGGCACGGTCGTCATCTTGGCCTCTTCGGCCCAGTCGCCCGAGAACTCAGTCAGGCGGTAGTCGCCGCCGGCGAAGTGGAGCATCGACGAGGCGTAGCGGCAGAGCGTCATCGTGGGGGCTTTGCGGCCGCGGCCGGTGTTGCTGATTTCGGTAGAGGCACGGATGATGTTGTCGCGCTCGTAGGCGGTAAAGCGGAGGCGAACGGTTACGGGATAGACCTCGTCGGCAAGGGTGATGACGGTCTCCTTGACGCCCTCGGAGAGGGTGTTGACGCTATGCTCGACATATTTTAAAAGGATAGACGAACGGCCGTCGGGCTGGCGGATTTCGAGGGCGGGCTCGAAGTAGTCCTCCATGCCGTGGGTGATGTAGGCTTCGGGGCCTTCGGAGAGGTGGGCGAAGTCGGCATCGCCGCCGAGACGGGCGCCGAGGTACGACTGGTGCAGGCGTCCGTCGCCGCCGACACGCAGCACGAGGTCGGTCTTGGACGTGGAGACGCGGATGGTCTGAGCGGAGAGCATGCCGCAGAAAAGGAGGAACAAGGCGGTGATGAAGTTAGCTTTCTTCATGGAAATAGGGGGAATAGGGGTTAGGGGGAATTATTGGAACTATAGGTACTATAGGTACTATAGGAACTATAGAAACTATAGGTACTATAGCGTTTTTGATTACTTGATTAGGATTTTGCGGCCGTTATGGATGAGGATGCCGGGAGCAGTGGGACGGTCGAGACGTATGCCTTGCAGGTCATAGATGCCTGAAGGCGACGGCGCGGCGGCCTCAGCGGGAACAATGGCCGTGGGCTCCTCGCCGTTGGCAGAGAGGACGGCCATGGGGTGGCGGACGAGCTTGAAGGCATCAACGACCACACGGCCATAAGCGCCCAGGACGATGCCGATGCCCAGCGTGACCTTGCCGTCGTGCAGGAGGGTGAAGGTGACAGAACCGTCGGTAAGCGGGGCGAGGACAACGAGCGGCTCGTCGTGACCCCAAACCTGAAGCATGCTCTGCCAGCAGGCGGAGGCCTCGGCAAGGGAGGCGGAGAAGGTGTACGTCCCGGCGGGGAGGGTAACGGTTTGCAGAAGGGCGCGGCTGGCGAAGGGCTCCGTAGGCCCGAACCAGCCGTTCTGAATCAGCAGGGCGTCCGAGCGCTGGGTATCGACGGAGATGAGACCGGGATAGCCTTCGGGAGCCTCCCAAAGGGACGAGGCTGTGCCCATCTCAAGCCCCTTGTAGCGCCAGGCGTAGTCGTCGCAGGCGCCGTCAGCCGTATGGGCGAAGGGCGCGCGGTAGTTGGTCAGATAGTCGGCCGTCACATCGACGGGTTTCTCCTTACCGGCATTCTTGTTGAAGTCGAGGCAGAAGATGCCAAGCGAGGGCACCCACGCGCCGCCCCGGCTGAGCGAGATGTGTTCCGAGGGACGGGCCACGTTGACCGTGCCCATGACAGGGTCCGTCGTGTCGAAGTCGATATAGACGGCAAGCGCCGAGGTCGAGGCAGCCTCGGCGGCGGGGTCGGCAAGAGGCGCCACGCAGACTTCGCACAAGCGGTCCTGCGTGAGGCGGTTGCCCCAGAAGCGCCACTCGTCGATGACACAATGGCGGCCGTCGATGATGAGACCCTCCTCCCAGGCGGGGGTGTTGGAGGGGGCGGCGGTATTGTGGATGAGCACGCCGTCGCGGTAGAAATAGTAGCGCGAATAGTAATAGACCAAGGCATAGTGGTGCCACTCGCCGCTAACCACATAGGCGGCGGGCGAGACGGCAGTCGTCCGCCCGCTGGTGACCGTCATGGCACCGTCGGCACCCACGGTAAGGAGAAACTGCTCACGATTGACGTCATACACGGTATAGCAGCCGTCCGTATCACCCTCGGGCCGCATCCACCAGTCGAACGTATATTTATAGGAGCGTGCCGTCAAAGGTGACGCCATCCTGACGTACGCTCCTTCGCGAAAAGACCAGCCGTTGCCGGAAGGGGCGTTGCTGACTGTGAAGGCAGCCGGCCGCGTGAGGCGGGCACTTGTGGAGACGTCCTGTTGGCTGACAGTATAGACGCCTGCCACCTCGGGAACGAACGACGTATTGCCGCCGGCGATGAGGATGCGCTTACCGCCCCCCTCAACCTCCCAGGCGACGAGGCTGGGAGCCAGCTCAGCCTTGTTTTGCAGGAACACCTTGTCGCCCTTCAGCACGGCGGCGGGGGTGACGTCGAAGCCGAGGTGGTCGGTACCGGCAGGGATGGTGTCAACCGGTGCGGGAGTGGCCGTCGAGGGGTCGAAGACGGTGGTCATCCATTCGCTGTCGGAGCCACCCTTGACGTGCGTCGTAGCGGGCGTGAAGGGAGCCACGAGCGTGGCCTCGGTCGTGGAGTCCTCATAGCGAACGCCATGTACGATGCCCGAGCCACGGCCGCGTTTGGTGGTGTTGACGCGGAAGAAGATCTTCACAGGTTTCGTGGCATCCACCTTGGACAGAAGCGGGCTGACGTCGAACAGCAGGTCCTGCGCCCCGACGAGGCGGGCATCGTCAAGCCCTATGGCAGGCGTGGCAGGAGCGGAGGCGAGGGGCAGGCGGGTGACCGTCTGCGTGAACTCGGGGACATCGGCCGACGTGTTCTGCGCGCAGCCGAGGGTGAAGCTGAGCTCGGACGACCGGTCGTATTCCATCGTAGCACGTACGGCCTGCGTGGCGCTACTGACGGGGGTGGCGTTATCCACAAACAGGGCGATGTCGAGGAACTGTCCGCCGGCGGTCTGCTTACAATGAGCAGCAAGGGTGTTGGTGCCGTGGGGGTCGATGGCGGCAAGCGCCGAGGCGTTGATGGCGACATTCTTGTAGTCGGTAATATAGCCCGTAGCCGAGAAGGCCAGCTTGCCGTTGATATAGACCTCGGTGTCCTCGTCGTAGTAGATGCGCATCACCAGCCGGGCAAGCTCCTCGGGCGTAAGGTCGAGATCAATGGTGCGGCGGATCCAGATGCCCGTCGTCGTCCATCGCGTGCCGTAGTGCATGTTGGCGAGGCCGTTGGCACCGAAGCCGGCCTTGCCCGTCTGCCAGGCGCTATCGTCGAAGTCGGGGGCGTACCACGTGGGGGTTGAGGGGGGCGTGGTGGTGTAGCGCCAGGTCTCGCCCTCTTCGTCGGCGGGTTTCAGCAGATAGGTGAGGGGCTGTCCCTCGCTCTCGATGGCAAGGCGGTTAGCAGCATAGAGGCGGCTGAGGTCGGACTTCACCACACGGTCATACGACATCAGGCCGTTCACCTCGACCTCCACATCCGTCAGCTGCGTATAGACGGCTGCCGAGAGTCCCTTGAAGGTCTTGTAGTAGGCCAGCTTGCGGGCATACTCGGTATAGGTATTGTCGAGCTCCTCGGGGCTCTCCACAGAGGCATAGCCCCAATGGTCGGACGACCAGAGGTGGCCGTCGAGGACGTATTGGACGCCGCCATATTCGCCGCAGGCCGTGGCCTGCTTGCCGGTGGTGGTGGTATAGGTGGGTGCAGGATAGGGATGGATGTCCTTCACGTCGCCGTAGCCGTAGTGATTCCAGCCGGAGGCTTCGTTGATGAGACGCGTCTTGTCGAGACGGCGCACGAGGTTCACGAAACGGTTGGTGTAGTCCTTGCCGCCCTGTCCGCCGCCTTCGTTGAAGATGACCCACATGACGATGCTGGGGGTGTTATAGTGGGTTTCGACAAGGGCTGTCAGCTCGCGGTTGAAATAGTCGGGGTTGTTCTCGACGCCGCCCTTGCCGCCATAGTTCTCGCCGGGCATGTCCTGCCAGACCAGCAGGCCGAGACGGTCGCACCAGTAGTACCAGCGGCGGGGCTCGACCTTGATGTGCTTGCGCACCATGTTGAAGCCCATCCGCTTCATGGTGACAATGTCGTTCAGGAGGGCTTCGTCGGAGGGGGCTGTATAGACGCCATCAGGCCAGAAGCCCTGATCGAGAGGCCCCATCTGGAAGAGGAACTGGTTGTTGAGTGCCAGCCGATACCAGCTGCCGTCGCGCTGGAGGCTGATTTTGCGCATGCCGAAATAGGTGTCGACGGCATCGTCGCCCATCGTGAGGCGGGCGTCGTAGAGGAAGGGGTGCTCGGGCTCCCAAAGCTCGGCGTCGGGGATGGAGAGCGAAAGCTTCTTCCCCACTTCGGCCGTGCCTTCGGCCACCACGTCGGACCCGTGGCGGACGACGACGGAGAACGTCGTTCCGTCAGCGATGTCGCCGCCGCCTGTCAGAAGACTGAAGGTGACGGTTCCCTTGTCGATATCCGTCTCAACGCGATAGTCGGCGATGTAGCTCTGCGGCACGGCTTCCATCCATACCGTCTGCCAGATGCCGCTGGTGGGGGTATAGAAGATACCGCCTGGGCTGAGGACTTGCTTGCCGCGGGGAACGGCATCGTTGTCCGTGGGGTCGAAGACGCGCAGGATGAGCTCGTGCTCCTTCACCCCGCCGCCTCCTTGCTTGAGGGCCTCGGTGATATCGAACGAGAAGGGGTCGTAGCCGCCTTCGTGGGTACCGACGGAGAGCCCATCGACAAAGGCTTCACAACGCCAGTCAACAGCCTCGAAATGGAGCAGCACACGTTTTCCTTCCCATGCCTCAGGCACCACGAGCGAACGGCTATAGGCCATGCTCTCGTAGTGGCGGCCGATGCCGCTAAGCGGGGCCTCAGGCGCAAACGGCACCAGGATCTCCTTCCACGTGGAGGACAAATCCTGATTCATCGACTTCAACGACTGCCATTTCCAAAGACCGTTCAGGTTCTGCCAATCGTTTCTCACCATCTGCGGACGCGGATATTCGCGATGGACGTTCTCAGGCGTCACGTCAGCCGCCCAAGGCGTGCTGATGTTCACTTTTGTCATTTCCCATGCCCAGGCCGTCGTTCCGCAAAACAGCAGCAACGCCACGGCCATAAGGCTACGAACATTTGCTCTCTTCATAAGCTATAACTTTATTTTTCGGCGAAGATACGACAAAAAGCTCTTTCATGCAAGACTTCTCTTCGTTAAAAAAGAAAAACGCCAAAAACGCCGCAGAAAGCCCAGAAAACAAGAAGCGAAACGAAACGAGGGACGCGATTAACGCGTCCCTCGCTCTGGAGGTTTAGACTTTTTGACTTTCAGTCTTAACTAAGGCGGTTTCCGTCCTGCTCTTACTTAACAAGGACCTTCTTGCCGTTGACAATGTAGAGGCCCTTTTCGGGGTTAGCGACGCGGCGGCCGGTGAGGTCGTAGGTGCCGTTAGCCATGCCGGAGAGGTTCTCGGGTTCGACGGAGACTTCGTCGATGGAGGTCTTGACGGTACCGCTCTCCTTGATGTACCACTCAGACTTCGTCGGGTTGTCGTTGCCCCACATGCAGATGCTGCCGAAGGGGTTGGAGCCGCCGTTGTGGTTCTTGGCGTGGATCATCCAGGTGCCGCTGGCGCTGCCGTCGTTGCTGGCACCCTCGTCGGTATTGAGGATGTTGAACTTCTGGTTGCCGCGGGCGATGAGGGTGTACTTGCCGCCGTTGCTGGTCGTCATCACGTGGTCGCCACCTGTGCTGCCGCTGATGTACTCCTGCGTGCCGACGTTGAAGAGACGGAAGTCCTTCTTCTCCTCATCGACATACTCGAACATCCACTCGTAGGCGGGGTTGTTGATGGAGATATAGGTCCAGCCGGGCATGCCGTTGTCGGCGTTGGAGAAGAGGGCCATCGTGGTGCCGAAGTTCTGCTCGAACACTTCGAAGGCATTAACGATGAAGTAGCTCTTGCCCTCCTCAGGCATCACCACCTCAAGGCCGTCAACCGCTGCGTTGAGCGCTTCGCGAGCAGCCTTGAAATCGTCGTCGGTAGCCGCGGCGCC
>JAILEU010000059.1 GCA_024697785.1 Bacteroidaceae bacterium
GGAACTCGACGATGCCCAGTGCGAGGCGCTGGTGGCGCAGCTGCTGGGCGCGGACGAAAGAGTGGCGGCCGAGGCCCGCGACACCATCATCCTCGGATGCCTGCCCCTGGTGGCGAGGATAGCCCGAATGTTCAGGGGCTACGAGCGGCGGGGCGTCGAACGCAGCGACATCGTCGGGGCCGGCAACCTCGCCCTGGTGGAGGCCGTCGACGGCATGAGGGCCCGGCCCGTGCTGCCGCTGAAGACGTGGCTCGCAAACCGCGTGAAGGACAAGATGAACCTGGCCGTCAGGCAGTACCTGAACATCGTGAGCATCCCGAAGAACTGCGCTGCCGAGTGCCTCGTGGATGTGGAGAGGTGCGACGATTACGACGACGGCGCGATGCAGCGCCTCAGCCTGAGCGTCTTTGACGACGAGGCCGACTGCCGCCTCATCCGCCGCTCGGCAAGGGACGAGCTCCTCAGACAGCTCACCCGCGAGTTGCCCTACGACGAGCTGACGGTGGTGCGCGCCTTGTTCCTGACCGACCCGGCGCTCTCCGTCAAGGACGTCGCCCTCCAGACGGGCATTCATCCCCACAAGGTGTGGATGCTGAAAGACAAGGCCATCAGCCGACTGAAGAGCAGTCCTAAGGGACCCGCCATCCTTGCCCTGCTGCACGAATACCTCGCCGACGACACATGGCAGAACACCTCGGACGCCTGCTAAACTAGTTAAGAATGAAGAATTAAGAGTTAAGAAAAAATGCTCCGCCTAAACAGATTCTTAAAGATATCCCCCCCTCATGCAGAACATTTTATTCTTCATTTTTCATTCTTCATTCTTCATTAAATCATTATTCCCAATTTTCATTTTAATTCTTATTTTTACATGAAACAGACACTGAAGAACTTTGATGTGATTCTGACGTGCGACCGCCCCGTGAAGGACGGCGATGTGATGCTGGGCGTGGGCTGCCTGAAGAGGGCACAGCACCAGTTCCTGTTCGAGAAGATGTGCGACGTGGCGTACCGCAAGAACCCCCGCGTGTTCAAGGGCAAGTACTGGAGCGTGAGGTCCACACGGCTGGGATTCCGCTTCACGGGCATCGTCACGCCTGACATCCTGAGCGAGATGGGCGCGACGGCGCTGACCGAGGCGATGAGCCACGAGGTGCGCGAGGCCGCCGCCAAGCTGGAGGCATACCTTGCCATTTGATGACCACACACGAACCCCCCAAAAAAACCGACTGAAAACGATGAACTTTGACATCTTTCCATCCGTATCGGCTCCCGGGCAGCTGTGCACGCGCGAGCTGCTTGAGAAAGCCATCTGCAACGACGCGCTGACACCGCTCTACGAGGCCATCGCCGCCGCCGAGGGCGACAAGCGCCAGGAACTGAAACGCCGTCTGCCGGGCGTGACGTGGCAGGCACACTTCCCCGACGGCCGGCGCCGCAACGGCACGGGCGAGTGGAGCAGCCTCTACATGGTGGACGTGGACCACGTCGACGACCCTGCCGCCATCTGGAAGGCGCTGGAACCCCGCACGGCCGAGCTGGGCATCGTGGTGGCCCACGTGACGCCCTCGCGTAAGGGGCTGCGGCTGGTGTGCCGCTGCCGCAAGGGGCTGACCTCGATTGCCGCCAACCAGGCCTGGCTAGCCCAACAGACGGGGCTCGACATCGACGCTGCCACTAAGGATCAGGCACGGCTGTCGTACCTCGTGCCCGCCAGCTACTTTTTCCTCCTCGACGAGGCCATCTGGGAGGCAAAGGAAGGTCTAGAAAATCTAGAAAATCTAGAAAAACTAGAGCCTCTAGAGCCTCTAGAAAATCTAGAAAACCCAGCCCATCCAGCTCCTCAACCCTCCCCCGCCGGCGCCGCCTACCGCGGCCACGCCATCCGCGACATCGCCGCAGCCTACATACGCCGCAAGGGCATGCCCGTCGAAGGTGAGCGCCACGTCTATTACTACAAGATGTGCTCGCAGTTCAAGTACATCACCGACTGCCGTCAGGAGGTGCTGCTCAGCGAACTGCCCGACCTGGGCCTCTCGCTGGCCGAGCGCAAGGAGGAGTGCCAGCACGCCTGCAGCCGACACACGGGAGCCAGCATCCCCAAGGACTTCTACCTCTTCCTCTGCGACGAGGGCGTGCTGGAGAGCTACCGCAGCCGCATGGCACGCGAGGAGAAGGAACGCCAGATGGCTGCGCTGGAAACCGCTGCCGACGACGAGGGCGACACCCGCCTGACGAGCCTCAGGCAACGGGGCATGGAGGCGATGAGACGCATCCCCGTGCTGGGCGCGCTGGCCCGCATAGCGCCCGACAACTTCGTGTCGCCGCAGATCTATGCCGCCGAGGCCGCCCTGGCCACCCTGTTCACCAACCTGAAGGCGAAGTACCTGGACGGCTTCTACCACACCCCGACGGTGCACAACGTCATCTATGCCCCCGCCAGCTGCGGCAAGAGCTTCGCCCGCCGCACCGTGGAGCTGCTGACGGAACGCCTGATGCGCCGCGACGAGCACACCCTGGCGCTCGAGCAGGTCTATCTGGAGGCGGCACGCAAGGCCAAGAACGCGAAGACGCAGCCCGAGAAGCCCGCCCTGCCCCTGCGCATCGTCAGCGGCATCATCTCGCAGCCCAAGCTGCTGACCCGCCAGCAGGAGGCACAGGGGCTGCACCAGCTCTGCTTCGTCGAGGAGATTGACACGCTCAACAAATCGAACCGCGGAGGCAAGTACAACGACAAGGGCGACATGTACCGCAACGCCTGGGACAACGCGGCGTACTCGCAGGACTACATGAGCGACTCCACCTTCAGCGGACGCGTGAACCTCTTCCTCAACATCCTCGCCACGGGTACACCCGAGCAGGTGATGAAGTTCTACGACAACCCCGAGAACGGCCTCATCTCGCGCATCAGCATCTGCCCCATACCCAATCAGGAGTATGCCACCATACCCGTGTGGCACGAACTCACCGCCGACGAGCTGAAGGAGATAGGCCGTGTGCTGGACTATGCCGACGCCTTGACGTACGCCACCGACGACGAGGGCGTGGAGACCATCTGCGAGCGCACCGACATCACCGCCGACATTCAGTTCATGTGCAAGCCGCTGCAGGCGTGGCTGGAGGAGAAACGGCTGCTGGCGCTGCGCACCCAGGACCAGGCTCTCGACCACTTCCGCAAGCGCGAGGCGGTGAAGATGTTCCGCATGGCGATGGTGTGCTACGGCTGCTTCTGCGGCGAGATGACCGACGACGCCCGCCGCCTCATCACCGACTTCTGCCTCTGGTGGGGCGAGCAGGACCTCCAGAACCTCATCGACATCTACGGCGAGATGGTGAAGGACACGGCCGTGAAACACCACATGAGGAGGGACGACATCTTCGCCCGGCTGCCCGACGTGTTCACCGCCGCCGAAGTGGAACAGGCACGCACCCAGGCAGGCCTCGGCACGCAGACCAAGGTGATCATCTACCGATGGAAAACGGCCGGGCTGATTGCCAAGGACGAGGAGAAGAAACTGTACCGCAAACTCGTTGATAGTGGCAAGGTAACACCGGTAACAAGGTAACAAGACAGAGTGGCGGACATGCACATCGTGTCCGCCCTTTCCTTTATATAAATGTGTATTCTTGCTTTTCCGCCCTCGGATAATTGCAAATAAATTTGCATTATCGCTCGGCTCACCCTATCTTTAATCCCCCTGCGGGGGCTTTTAGATAGGGGTCGCCTCGGAAAAATCAAATAAAATTTGCTTTTTCTCTCGGCTCACCCTATCTTTGCAACATGGAAAACTTTAACACCCAAATGTCATGAAAAAGAACTCATTTTTGTTACTCGCTTTCGCAGCTGTGCTGCCCGTCATCGTGGCCTGCCAAGGCAACGCCGGCTCGTCGTCCCCAGCCGCCGGAAAAACGGGCAAGACCTTCGTCACCCCCGCCGACGACTACACCACACCCTTCGATGCCCCGGCCTTCGGCAAGGCTGCCGAGGGGGGCGTCTATCTCGAACCTCTCTGCTGGTGGGTGGGCATGAAACAGCCCCTACAGCTGATGGCGCACGCCGACGGCATCGGCGACTGTGACGTCCGCATCGAGGGCGTCAGGGGCGTCAAGGTGAAAACCGTCCACAAGGCGGACAGCCCCAACTACCTCTTCGTTGACGTGGACATCGCCGCCTCGGCCAAGGCCGGCACGGCGGAGGTCGTCTTCAGCCGGGGCGGCAAGGAAGTGGCGCGCCAGCCCTATCCCCTCTTTGCGCGCGCTCAGGGCTCGGCCGACCGTGTGGGCTTCACCACAGCCGACATGATCTACCTCATCATGCCCGACCGCTTCGCCAACGGCGACCCCTCGAACGACTCGTCGCCCCTCTGCCCCGAAGGCCCCAACCGCTCGAACTCGTTCGGCCGTCACGGCGGCGACCTGCAGGGCATCATCGACCACCTCGACTACCTGGAGCAGCTGGGCGTCACCGCCATCTGGTGCACCCCCCTGACGCTCGACAACGAGCGCCGCGCCTCGTTCCACGGCTATGCCGCCTCGGACTACGTCCACATCGACCCGCGCTACGGCACGAACACCCTCTTCAAGAGCTATGTCGCCGCCTGCCATCAGCACGGCATCAAGGTCGTCACCGACTTCGTGCCCAACCACTGCGGCGCGCAGCACTGGTGGATGCGCGACCTCCCCTTCACCGACTGGGTGCACCAGTTCCCCAACTACACGCGCAGCCTCTTCAACTTCGCACCCAACATGGACGTCAACGGCTCGAAAAAAGACCTCTACTACCAGGAGAGCGGATGGTTCGCCCCCTCGATGCCCGACATGAACCTCGACAACCCCTTCGTGCTGCGCTACTTCCAGCAGGTGGCCATCTGGTGGGTTGAGTGGAGCGGCCTCGACGGCATACGCATCGACACCTATCCCTACAACGAGAAAGTGCCGGCCTCGCTGCTCTGCAAGGCCGTAATGGACGAGTTCCCCTACCTGAACATCGTGGGCGAGTGCTGGACGCAGAGCGTGCCCCAGCTGGCTTACTGGCAGGGCGGCAATCCCAACAGCGACGGCTTCGACAGCCACCTGCCCTCCATCATGGACTTCCCGCTGCGCGACGCCATCGTGAATGGCATCCCCGCCCGGCGCGGAGGCGGCATGAACCGCATCTTCGAGGCTCTCTCGCACGACTTCGCCTATCACGACCTCTCGCACATGATGATCTTCGCCGCCAACCACGACACCGAGCGCATCGGCAGCATCGTGGGGGCCGACATACACCGCATGAAGATGATCACCGCCCTGCTGGCCACCCTGCGCGGCATCCCCCAGACCTACTACGGCGACGAGCAGATGTTCCTCTCGACCAACGACTCGGGCGACAGTGCATGGCGCTGCGAGTTCCCCGGCGGCTGGGAGGGCGACAGCATAAACCTCTTCACCGCCGAGGGACGCTCGGCCGAGCAGAACGAGCTCTTCGACTACAACCGCCGCCTCTGGCAGTGGCGCAAGAGCGCTGAGGTCATCCACCGCGGACGCACCCTCCACTTCATCCCCCGCGACAACGCCTACGGCTACTTCCGCTACCTCACCGCCGACGATAACAACGCCCCCGACGCCCGCGTCAGCAAGGCCGTCTTCGTCTTCATCAACAACAGCGACACCGACCGTCAGCTGCCGTGGAGCTACTACGACGAGTTCACCCCGCGTCTTGCTCCCCTCGCCGGCGACAATCCCGCCGCCGCAGCCAAGGGCACCGACGTCCTCACCGG
>JAILEU010000061.1 GCA_024697785.1 Bacteroidaceae bacterium
GTGCTAAAGGCAAAGGGCAGTAATGGCGAGCGAACTAACCAGCCAGACGATGGAGCAGATATACCGACAGTTGGAGGAGTATCTGCACGATCGTGAGCTCAGGGTGACACCTGAGCGCAAGGCTATCGTGGATGCCATTTACGGGATGGACGAGGCCCACTTCACCATCGATCAGCTGGGTGCACGCCTGGAGGCTATGCACTTTCGCGTGGCCCAGGCGACGCTTTATAACAACATGGAGATGCTGATGGAGGCCGGGCTCATCTGGCGGCATTACTTCGGGGCTGTGACGTGCTACGAGGCGAGCTACGGCGTCAAGCCCCATTTCCATTGCATCTGCCGCGACTGCGGAATGGTGATGAACCTGACGAACGAGCGCCTGACGTCGCGCCTTGCCGAAACCCGTGTCAGGGGGTTCAAGCCCGACGACGCCTATATCTATCTCTATGGCCTCTGCACGAAATGCGGAGCGGCCAGACGGAGGAAAATAAATAAACTGGAAAAACGAAAATCCGTAAATTGTAAAAATCTCAAATAGCAAATGAAAGTTGATGTTCTGCTTGGGCTCCAATGGGGCGATGAAGGAAAAGGAAAAGTGGTTGACGTGCTTACGCCGCGTTATGATGTGATAGCCCGCTTTCAGGGCGGGCCGAACGCCGGCCATACGCTTGAGTTCGAGGGGCAGAAATATGTGCTCCGCTCTATCCCGTCGGGCATCTTCCAGGGCGACAAGCTGAATGTGATTGGCGGAGGCGTGGTGCTCGACCCCGCGCTCTTCAAGGCTGAGGCTGAGGCGCTTGAGGCCAGCGGACATCCCCTGCGCGAGCGCCTGCACATCTCGCGTAAGGCGCATCTCATCCTGCCTACCCACCGGCTGCTGGATGCTGCCAACGAGGCGGCGAAGGGCAAGTCGAAGGTGGGCACGACGGGCAAGGGCATCGGTCCCGCCTATACCGACAAGGTGAGCCGCAACGGCCTGCGCGTGGGCGACCTCGAAGGGGACTTCGACACCCTCTACCGCCAGGCCTGCGAGCGCCATCTGGCCATGCTGCGCGGGCTGATGACGGAGACGGACTTCGCCCAGGCCCAGGAGAAGCTGGCGCAGACGGAGAAGGAGTGGTTTGACGGCGTGGACTACCTGCGCACGTTCACCTTCGTGGACGGCGAGCATGAGATCAACCGTCTGCTGAAAGAGGGCAAATCCGTCCTCTGCGAGGGTGCCCAGGGCACGATGCTCGACATCGACTACGGCTCGTACCCCTTCGTCACGTCGTCCAATACCGTTTGTGCCGGAGCCTGCACGGGGCTTGGCGTGGCTCCCAGCCGCATAGGCCGCGTCTATGGCATCATCAAGGCCTACTGCACCCGCGTGGGCGGCGGTCCGTTCCCGACCGAGCTGATGGACGAGACGGGCGACAAGCTCTGCGCCATCGGACATGAGTTCGGCGCCGTCACAGGCCGTCGTCGCCGTTGCGGATGGATTGACCTTGTGGCCCTTCGCTATGCCATCATGGTGAACGGCGTCACGGACCTCATCATGATGAAGAGTGACGTGCTCGACACGTTCGAGACCATCAAGGCCTGCGTAGCCTACGAGATAGACGGCAAGGAGACGGAGCTGTTCCCCTACAGCATCAACGAGGGCGTGAAGCCCGTCTATGCCGAGCTGCCCGGCTGGCAGACCTCCCTGAGCAAGATGACCAGCGAGGACGAGTTCCCCGAGGAGTTCAACAACTACCTCTCGTTCCTCGAAGAAGAGCTCGAGGTGCCCATCCGCATCGTCTCCGTAGGCCCCGACCGCGAGCAGACCATCGAACGCTACGTGGAAGATGGTTTAACGGAGAACGTTTGATGTTTAACGATTAACGTTTAACGTTTAACGACCATGCGGCAGGAAGTGAAGTCAGAGGTAAGAGTTATTTACGGACATTTACGGTTTATTTACGGACATTCACGTAGCGTCGCAGACAAGAAGAAAGGAAAACGTTAAACGAACTTAAACGAAATTGCAGAATATGTTCATATACATCATTTTCATAGCCATTACGATTCTGAGCTACATCGTTCAGGCGTCGTTGCAGAGCAAGTTCAAGAAATACTCGAAGGAGGTGTTGCCGAGCGGTATGACGGGCCGCGACGTGGCCCTGCGCATGATGAGCGACAACGGCATCACGCACGTTGACGTGAACCTCGTGAACGGCACCCTTACCGACCACTACGACCCGACGAAGGAGACGGTCAGCCTGAGCGAGGCCGTCTATGGCGAGTGTAACGTGGCGGCAGCTGCCGTGGCTGCCCACGAGTGTGGACACGTGCTGCAGCATGTCAAGGGCTATGCCCCGCTGAAGTTGCGCTCGGCGCTGGTGCCCGTGGTGTCGTTCTCGTCGCAGATCGTGACGTGGGTGCTGCTGGCGGGCATCCTGCTGGTGAACATCTTCCCCGCCATACTGGGCGTGGGCATCGTGCTGTTTGCCCTGACGACGTTGTTCAGCTTCATCACCCTGCCCGTGGAGATTGACGCCAGCCGTCGCGCCCTGGCCTGGCTGGAGCATGCCGGCATCACCAGCCCCTCGAACCATCGCATGGCCGAGGACGCCCTCCGCGCCGCAGCCTATACCTACGTCGTGGCCGCCCTCAGCTCGCTGGCTACGCTGGTCTATTACATCCTCGTCTTCACCGGACGAAGGAACTGATAAAACGTTAAACCAAAATAAGAAACCCATTTTTATTAACCTATTGTATAACTAAAACCAAAAAACATGAAAAGAATCTTTACTTCTGTGGCCATGTCGCTGTGCGTTGTGGCTATGTTTGCATGGCAAAAGCCGACCATTACCGCCGGCCAATGGCTGCAAATGGTACCAGGCGACACGGTCTACTTCTACAACACCCAGTCGCAGCTCTTCCTGACCGAGGGTAACGAGTGGGGCACCCACGCCACCGTGGGCGAAGAAGGCCTCCTCTTTACCGTCGAAAAGTACATCGCCGAAGGCGAAGGTGCCGAGTGGGACACGAAGACCTATCTGATCAAGGACTACTCGCTGTCGAAAGCCAGCTGGAAGACCATGTTCATCGACAACGACCAGGGCGACATCTACGTCGACCTCGGCGCCCAGACCAACTACTTCTGGCAGTTCGAGACGGTCAACGACAAGATGTTCCGCTTCTACGGCGCCGACGTCAACCCCAACTGGAACTGGGCCAACGAGTTCTTCACGAATGCCTACGTGGGCCACGTGACCGAGTACATGAACACCCAGACCAACGAGACCACGGGCACGGGCGTCATCTTCGACGTCCCCACCAACTACGGCGAAGGCCATGCCAAGAGTGGTGAGTTCTACTGCGACTGGACGACCGTATCGCGTGCCGACTACGACGTCTATGTCAAGAAGATGCGCGCCTTCAAGGCTGCCGAGGCTCTTGCTGCGAAGATTGCCGAGGCCAAGGAGGCTGGCGTCTCCACAGCCGATGCCGAGGCTGTCTATAACAACGAGAACTCCACAGCCGACGAGCTGACGGCAGCCCTCGAGGCCCTCGTCAAGACCATGATGGACGAGCTGGCCGGAAAGGCTACGCCCGACAATCCCATCGACATGAGCGACCTCATCGTCAACCACGACTTCGCCGGTGGCGACTGCACCACGGGCTGGAGCGGCGATGCCTTCGGACGTGGAGGTACCGTGGCCGACGGAGCCGAGCACTACAGCAAGAACTTCGACACCTATCAGGACATCAAGGGACTCTATCCCGGCATCTACCGCGTGGGCGTACAGGCCTTCTATCGTGCCGGAGCAGCCAGCGGCGACTACAACAGCTTCGTCTCGAACGACCTCGGCACCCGCAACACCAAGCTCTATGCCATGAACGGCGATAGCGCCGTGGTCAGCGTGGGCGTCGTCCATCTGGCATCCGGCGCCGAAGGCGAGAACCTGAGCGGAGCCGACGAGGTCAGCTGCGCCGACGGACTGCTGGTCTGCAACACCATGGCTGCTGCCGACTACCACTTCAACGAGCTCGACAAGTACCACAACTACCTCTTCTGCGAGGTTACCGAGAGCGGCACCCTCCGCATCGGCGTCAAGAAGACCACCCTGCTCGATACCGACTGGAGCATCTTCGACAACTTCTCCATCGAGTATTACGGCAACTCCGTCGAGGCCTACAAGCTGTGGATGGAAGGCGTCCTTGCCGATGCCCCGCAGTACGACTTCGAGACGCTCATCTGCTCGACCGACCTGAAGGAACAGTATCAGGCCGTGCTCGACGCCGCCCGTAACGCCACCACGAAGGAGGAGATCATGGCCGCCCTGGCTCAGATCAATCCGGCTGCCGAGGCCATCCAGACCAACGTGGCTGCCTACGAGGCCTACATGAAGCGTGTGGCTGAGCTGCGCGATGAGTTCGACTCGGGCGTCGAGTACGTCTGCGACGAGGGCTACACCCTCATCGACTACGTCATGGACGGCAACGAGATGGAGCCCTACGACGAGATGCCCAACGGCTCGTACGACTACATCATCAACAACTGCCTGCTCGACACCGAGGGCATCCAGGCTGAGCTGACGTGGCTCGAGGCCCTCTACCAGGCCGCCGTGGCCAACAGCCTCCACCCGGGCGACGACTGCACCAGCCTGCTCGTCAACCCCGGCTTCACCTTCAGCGACGGACGTGGCTGGCAGAACCCCAACGGCGTCACCATGACCGGCGGTCTCAGCAGCTATCCCTGCGCCGAGGCCTACGAGAAGGCATTCGACGTCTATCAGATTGTCGAGGGCCTGCCCAACGGCATCTACATGGTTACCGCCAACTGTTTCTATCGTCCTGGCTTCAACGGCGAGTTCGACGGTAGCGAGGAGATTCCCGCCGAAATCTACTTCAACGAGTTTGCTACTCCCGTCCAGCACATCATGTCCGACATGAGCGACCAGGAACTTTACAACGACGGCTCGTGGATGACCGACTATAGCACGGGCAGCGGCTACATCCCCAACTCGATGAACGGCGCCTCGACCTACTTCCTTGCCGGCAAGTACCTGCAGAAGGTCTATGGCGTGGTCGAGAACGGCACCATGCGTCTCGGCATCCGCTCGGCTGCCACCTCTCCCAACGGCCGCTGGTGCCTCTGGACCAACTTCAAGCTCATCTACGTCGGTAAGGATGCTGATGCCCTGGCCGAGATCCTGCCCGTCTATATCGAGAAGGCCATGCTCATCCTCGACGCCGGCTCTCCCATGAGTGCCGAGGCGCTCAACGCCCTTCAGGCTGCTGTTGACGCCGCCGACGCGGCTGCCGATGCCGATGCCATGTTCGACGCCCTCACGGGCCTGAACGCCGCCATCGCCAAAGCTAATGCCTCTGTCAGCACCTACGCTAAGCTCAACGACGCCCTCTACAGCCTGCTCTCGGCTGCCGACCAGTATAGCGGCACGGCTTCCGACGAAGCCAACACGGCTGCCGTAGCCCTCTATGAGGAGCTCTCCAGCGGCATGGAAGAGGGCGCCTACGCCGACGACGAGGTAGCCTCCAAGATTGAAGCCATTAAGGCTGCCATCGCCGCTCTGCGCGTGCCCTCTGAGGATCCGACCGACGAGGCTCCTGTTGACTTCACCGACTGGATTGTCAACCCCGCCTTCGACGAAGGGAATGCCGACGGATGGACCATCACCATCGACACCAAGACCAACTACGGCTACCAGAGCGCCAACTACACGGGTACCGCCACCATCAACCAGTTCGTCGAAGTATGGCGTAGCGGCAACGAGCCTCTTGGCAACGGCGATGTCTATCAGACCATCAGCTATCTGCCCGAGGGCACCTACGTGCTAGGCGTGGACCTTATCGCCAACCATCAGGGCGGCAACGAGACCGTCGGCGTGCAGCTCTTTGCTGAAGAGGAAGGCCGTTCGTTCGACGCCATCGACGTCGCTACCGGCAACGGCACGCCCGACCACTTCGAGGTGATCTTCAAGAAGAAGGCCGGCACGAACGTCACCATCGGCCTGCGCACCACCGAGACCAGCGCCAACTGGATTGCCGCCGACAACTGGACCCTCAGCTTCCACGGCAAGAACAGCAGCCTTGTGCCCACCCAGATTGACGTCGTTGAGAGCGAGCCTGCCGAGGTCGTCATCTACAACCTCGCCGGCCAGCGCCTCACTACGCTCCAGAAGGGCATCAACATCGTGAACGGCAAGAAGATACTGGTCAAGTAAACGCCGCACACCTAAGGGACTTCCAAGGCCCTCCCGCCTTCAGTCCCCATCCATACGCCAGGGGGCGCAGCCATCGGCCGCGCCCCCTGTCATTACACACAATATTAGTTAAGAATTAAGAGTTTAGAGTTAAGAAAAATAGCTTAGACATGAAGCCTACTTTTTTCACTACGAATTACACGAATTTTACGAATTCTTGGAGCAGCGAGAGCAAAAGAGCTTGCTCATTTTGCCGAGTCGCGACAAGAATAAATGAAGTTAATTTTTCCTTGCGGCGATGGCTTCGCACGCCGAACGAAGGGTGCCAAATATAGATTAATTCTGAATTTAATTTTCTAAAATTTCTGCCTCGAAGAGGCACTCCAAAAACCGCGAAGCGGTATAATTCGTATAATTCGCAAAATTCGTAGTGAAAAATCATATTCCGCGTGCAGAACTTTTTTCTTAATTCTTAATTCCTAACTCTTAACTAAAAGAAGTGCCCCGAAGGGCACTTCAAA
>JAILEU010000072.1 GCA_024697785.1 Bacteroidaceae bacterium
CGGCGTTTGGACGCCTGCTTCTCCTCCTGCGCCAGGCGCTGTGTCTTCTGCTCGAGCCACGAGGAATAGTTGCCTTTCCAGGGGATGCCCTCGCCGCGGTCGAGCTCGAGAATCCAGCCTGCGACATGGTCGAGGAAGTAGCGGTCGTGGGTGACGGCGATGACGGTACCCTCATACTGCTGAAGGTGTTGTTCGAGCCAGTCGATGCTCTCGGCATCGAGGTGGTTGGTGGGCTCGTCGAGCAGCAGCACATCGGGCTTCTGGAGCAGAAGGCGACAGAGTGCCACACGACGCCGTTCGCCGCCGGAGAGCGTGGTCACAGGCTGGTCGTCGGGCGGACAACGGAGGGCATCCATGGCACGTTCGAGACGGCTGTCGAGGTTCCACGCATCGGTGGCATCGATGACATCCTGCAGCTCGGCCTGACGGGCGAAGAGCTGGTTCATCTTCTCTTCATCCTCGTAGTACTCGGGCATGCCGAACCTCTGGTTGATCTCCTCGTATTCATTGAGGGCATCCACCACGGGCTGCACGCCCTCCATGACCACCTCCTTGACGGTCTTGGAAGGGTCGAGCTGCGGGTCCTGCGGCAGGTAGCCCACGCTGTAGCCAGGCGAGAAGACGACCTGGCCTTGATAGCTCTTTTCCAACCCTGCAATGATTTTCATCAGGGTTGACTTGCCGGCACCGTTCAGACCGATGATGCCTATCTTGGCGCCATAGAAGAAACTGAGGTAGATATCCTTGAGGATAGTCTTGTTGCTGCCAGGGTAGGTCTTGGAGACACCTACCATGCTGAAGATGATTTTCTTATCGTCGGAAGGAGACATTTTTAAAATTAGGAATTAGGAATTAGGAATTAGGAATTTTCGTTTAACGTTTAACGACCTTGCGGCAGGGCATGAACTCCTGAACTCCTGAACTCCTTTAACAATTGACAATTCACCTTTAAGTATTTGCTTAGACATGTTGACGATAAGTATTACCAGGAGTAGTTGAAGCCTAGGGTTAGGTATTCCTTGAACATGAAGTACTTGAGCTTTTCGTCGGGCTTGCGGCTGTCGTCGAAGCGGGCATGGAAGAAGAGCGTTGCGGACAGGTATTTGCTGACCTGGAAGTTGAACGTGTTCTCCCACTCTGTCTGTACGTAGTGATGACCGGAATTGCCGGCATTGAACGGGGTATAGTAGAAGAAACGTGTCTTATAGGAGATGTTCTTCGTGATGGGATAGTTGAAATCGACGGTCACCTTCGTACCATAGTCGCGATAGAAATGGTGGAAGCCTGCTTCAGCCTCGCCCTTTCGCTGCTCCTTGGGGATATAGCCGCTCTTCTGCAGGACGGAGTCGTTCATGACATAGCGGAAGTTGTAGGTGATGGCACCGATATTGACGGACAGGCTCCCCTTCTTGAAGCTCTTGGCCCAGTCCATACCAAGCGAGAACTGTCCGTAGGAGGGCGAGAGGAAGGTTGACTTCAGCGTCTCGTCGCCATTGTACATGTTCATCATCTGTGTGTAGGCCAGCAGCTGGGCTGAGTAGTTCCAGTTGCGGATTGCCTTCAGCTTGAGGGTCGAGGTGAAGCGGAGAAGGTCGGTGTTAGACTGGATCTTCGTGCGGCCTTCTTCCTCGGACTTGTAGAAGTTGTTCATATAGAAGCCCACCTTGGCCTCCAGGCGGTTGTTCCAGGTCACCTTCTGCTTGTCGTTGTAGTTGGCATCGAGGGTGAGGAGCGACAGGATGGTGAGGTTGGACGTTCCGCCCTGATACCAGTTTGTCGAGAAGTAGTTTTCTGCCCACTGGTTGGAAAGCGAGCCGCCTGTCTTCCAGAAGTTTGGCTTCTTGACCACCATGTCGGAATTGGCTGCCGCCGTGACGGGCGCCAGGGCGGCATCGGTGGCAGGGACGTTGAGGGCGGCATTGTCGGCCGACTTCTTCATGGTCTCACCCGAGACGCTGGTGTTCTCCATCAGCCGCGCCTCGGTCTGCTTCACCTTCTCGGGGTTCTTCAGATAGGAGAGCAGCAACAGATGGTCGAGCTCGTCCATCAGCTCGAGATCCTTCTCGCCGGGCAGACCGATGCTGGCTGGCAGGCTTTCGTCCGTTGCCGTGGAGTCGCCCGCCAACGTCAGCGCCCGCTTCATGGGCGACGTATAGAGGGTCGGCGGAGCAATGAGACGGAAGAGAATCGGATTGATGTCGTCCACATCGGGGATGGAGTCGGACAACGGCAGGCGGTTGGTCTCAATCAGCCGCGAGACAATCAGGTTGTACTTCTGCACGAGGAAGGAGTCCTGTGTGATTTTCGTTCCCACTTCGGACCGCAGGGAGGCGATGGCCTCAATCAGGGCGGAGTCGGTAGAGAGCGAACCAGGGACAGTAGTGTCGTCATCAACAGACGCGGCAGACGCAAAGGCAGGAAACAGCCCTGCAACGACGAATGCCAGAGAAAGGAGGATTTGCTTTTTCATATACCTTTTAAATTAGGGGGTTCGGTGGGGGATGGGTTAATAGGAGCTATAGGGACTATAGGGACTATGGGAACTATAGGAACTATGGGAACTATGGGAACTATGGGAGCTATGGGAACAATGCTAGAGGGTGTTATGGGTTTATGGGCGCAAAAGTAATAAAAAATTTCTTATATGCTTCATTAATTCTAGAAAATATAGTAATTTTGCAGCTTGTTAAAAAAAACGGCCCCTATGAAACTCGGTTTTGACAACGAAAAATATCTCCGCATACAGTCGGAGCACATCAAGGAGCGCATCGCTGCTTTTGGTGACAAACTCTACATGGAGTTCGGCGGCAAGCTGTTCGACGACTACCATGCCAGCCGTGTGCTGCCCGGGTTTCAGCCGGACAGTAAGTTGCGCATGCTGATGCAGTTGCGCGATGATGCGGAGATTGTCATTGTCATCAGCGCCGTGGACATCGAGGAGAACAAGGTGCGCAACGACCTCGGCATCACCTACGACGTGGATGTGCTGCGGCTGCGCGACGAGTTCATCAGCCGCGGACTGCTGGTGAGTGCCGTCGTCATCACCCATTACAACGGTCAGGGCAGCGCGGCTGCCTTCCGTGCCCGTCTGGAACGGCTCGGCATCAAGGTGTACTACCATTATATCATCGAGGGCTACCCCACCAACATCAACCTCATCGACTCTGACGAGGGCTTCGGCAAGAACGACTATGTGGAGACCACACGTCCGCTGGTCGTCGTCACCGCCCCGGGGCCTGGCAGCGGTAAGATGGCCGTCTGCCTGAGCCAGCTTTATCAGGAGCACAAGCGCGGCGTGAAGGCCGGCTACGCCAAGTTCGAGACCTTCCCCGTCTGGAACATGCCCCTCAAGCATCCCGTCAACATCGCCTATGAGGCTGCCACGGCCGACCTGAACGATGTGAACATGATCGACCCGTTCCACCTGGAGGCATACGGGGAGACAACCGTCAACTACAACCGCGACATTGAGATCTTCCCCGTCCTGAACGCCATCTTCGAGGCCATCTATGGCGAAAGCCCCTACAAGTCGCCCACGGACATGGGTGTCAACATGGTGGGCAACTGCATCTCGGACGACGACGTCTGCTGCGAAGCCTCGAAGGCCGAGATTATCCGCCGCTACTACACGGCCTTGTGCCGTCTGGCCGACGGAATGGGCACCGAGAACGAGGTCAACAAGATTGTGCTGCTGATGAAACAGGCCAAGATCGGCATCAACGACCGTCGTGCCGTGGTGGCTGCCCGCGAGCGCAAGGAACGCTCGGGCGTAGCCTCGGCGGCCATCGAGCTGGCTGACGGCACCCTCATCACGGCTGAAACAAGCTCGTTGTTAGGAGCATGCGCGGCACTCATCCTCAATGCCACCAAGCATCTGGCCGGCATCGACCACGAGGTGAAGCTCATCCCGCAAGAGATGATCGAGCCTATCCAGAACACCAAGGTGAACTATCTGCACGGACGCAACCCCCGTCTGCACACCGACGAAGTGCTGGTGGCGCTCTCCAT
>JAILEU010000074.1 GCA_024697785.1 Bacteroidaceae bacterium
GCCTTCCTCCTCCTCGCAAGGCATAGCTCAAACAAGTTTTGCTCTGCTCTTGCTTCGTTCGTCGGTTGAGCTCCGCTCTTCCTCCTCCTTGCAAGGCAGAACAAATGGATTTGCTCTGCTCTTGCTTCGTTCGTCGGTTGACCTTCGGTCTTCCTCCTTCGCACCTCGGCCATTCAAGCAAGCTTGATGGCTCTCGGTTTGGCGTCGGTTCTTAATTCTTAACTAAATTATCCCCTAACCCCAAATGGCCTTTCCTGCATGACAGTAGGTCTGTCAGTCTGATTTTTAGAATTTCAGTTGTAGCGCCACACCTGCTGCCGGAGTGAGGGAGCCAGAGGGGGTGGAGGCAACAGAGAGAGCCGGAGCAAAGCTCAGCTCCATGGAAGACTTGCGGCGGGTGAGGTCCTGGTAATACATGTTCTTTACCTTGACAACCTTCTGGACGTCGATGCACGACCAGATGGAAAGCCCCAGATCTGCGCCAAGGGCACTAAGCAGGACGATCATGTTCCGCCGGCCTGCTGCCTCGTCGGTGAAGCCGGTGACAAATCCCTTTTCGTCCGTAATGGCTATGCTCTCGATGTTGTTGGCAGCACTTCTTACGATGGAGAGCAGGACGGCCTCTCCGCCCATGAAGGCCAGGCCGCGCCACGTCTCGCCTGACAGCAACTGGCCAATGCCGGGAATGAAAAAGGACGATACGCCATACCAGCTTACGTTGTACGGGTCGGTCGGCTGACGGACATACTCCTTGGGATTGTAGCTTCCCTTTAAATCCTTATAACGGGTGGAGATGCCTGCATACTGTGCATTCGACACGCTGAACGTCAATGACGCAATGAGAAGGGTGATGAGAATTCGTTTCATGACTGTTTGGACTTTTTTTTGGTTAATGATTGGTTTTTGGTGCAAAGGTAAGCACGTGAAACCAACCCTCCAAACAGTAAGGACAGACGGCTACGAACGGCTGACGAAAAACTAAGTCATCCGCCGTCAGGAGATGAACGACCTGAGCTTCGGCACAAAGGAACGCGATACGGGAATCGTGGCGAGGCCTCCTCCGAGCTCGAGCGTGTAGCCGTTGGAGTTCCCTTTGGCTGAGGTGATGCTGTTCAGATTCACCACAAACGAGCGATGGCATTGGAAGATGTTGGGATAGTTGCTGAGCTCATCCATCACGGAGACAAGCGTGGACTGTATCTCGGCCCTGCCCAGACGGCCATCGTCCGTGAAATACACGGCCACGTTGTTTTTCTGTGCCTCGACGTACAGCAGATTGTTAAGGGGGAGGCTCAGGTCGCCAGTCCGGGCACGGCTGTCGTGGAGGGTGACAGAGATGCCCTCCTGCTCGTGTGTCGTCTTTTCCAGCAAGGCATCCAGCTGACTGCGCATAGACTGCTGATACGTTATCATCGTGGAGAGGACGGTGATGATGATGCCGATGACGAGCGTCCAGTAAACCAGTTCCAGACAAGCCTTCAGTTCTACGGGATAGTGGAACAGAAGGCACGACAGCAGGAAATTGCACAGCCCTATGAGCAGCACTTCGATGAGGGTTGTCAACGCCTGATGCCAAATCCTCCAAATCCTGACGCGTTTCTGCAGCGGAACGACAATCAGGTAATCGAGCAGAGCGCTACAGACAAACGTAACCAGGCCGAAGGCCAGCGACAGCAGGAACTTATTGCCTTCGTACTCGCTGATGCCGAACGGCTGAAGAAAGAAGAGGATTAAAACAACAATGGCAGAGGCAAACAGGCCATCCTTTGCCGGATTACTTTCAGGCCACAGGGGATATTTCCGAGTGAGTATGGACATCGGGAACGTCATGAATCAGAAGGTTAGTGAGAGGGCGAGGGCGGCCCCAGAACCGTCTGTCACGGGACGGATGGCGATGTCGTTTTTGAAAAGGGACTGGAAGAGACTCCTCTCGTAGGGCAGGAGCCACCAGCCGATGCGTGCGCCGAGGATGCCCATGCCTGCGCCGGCAAGGACGTCGGTGAACCAATGGTAGTCGTGGTAGATGCGCATGACGCCTACGCCCGTGGCAACGGCGTAGGCTCCGACAGCCAGCCAGGGATGCTCCCTGCCATACTCGAGCCGCACCAGCTCGGCACCCATGAAGGCCGTTGCCGAATGGCCCGAGGGGAAGGAGTTGAAGTACTTCGGGTTGGCGTCGGGGGTGATTTCGTCCTGGCGGCCCGAGGCAACGTAGGTATAGTGAATGCCCGGGCGGATGGAGACGACGGTACGCTTCAGCAAGGCCCACGTGAGGCCTGCCGTCACCGCGTAGGAGGTGGCGGAGAGCATCAGCCTGTCGGCAGTCTCGTGCTCGGCGCGGACACCCAGCCAGCCGGCAGAGACGGCAGCAAGGGCGGGGACATACTGCACGTAGTCCTCGAAAGGAAAACGGTCCTGCCCTCCGAGCGTGTGGACAGCATCCTGAAGCTCGTACTTCCACGCCATGACGGGCTGGAAAAGGCCTGTGGTGCCCGCTGCAACCAACGCCCCAGGCAGAACGAGCTGACGGGGCGAGAAACGATGCCCGGCTGGCACGGCCTGCGGGGCAATAGTATCAGTGTCAAACGTCTGACAGAACGTCGAAAGGGAGTGAAGAAGGAGGCAGAGGTACAATAAACGTCTGATCATCGCCGCGCGACACATATTCTTTTTTTCTACTACGAATTTCACGAATTACACGAATGTTTTTTTAGTTAAAAGTTTTCGTAAAATATTAAACGTTAAACGTAAATTCCTAATTCTATAATTCTTTTTTTCTACTACGAATTTCACGAATTACACGAACGTTTTTTAGTTAAGAGTTTTCGTTTAATGTTTAACGACCATGCAGCAGGATTATGAAAAATGAAAAATGAAAAATGAAGAATGAAAAATGAAAAATAAATAGTTATGCCAGCGGAGATGCCGACAGAGGAAAGGAGATTTCGTTTTCGGAGCATTTTATTCTTCATTCTTCATTTTTCATTTTTCATTAACGAAGTTATCAGAGGACGTGTTCGTTAAACATTAAACGTTAAACGTAAATTCCTAATTCCTAATTCCTAATTTTTTAATTTTTAAAGGCTTTGCATGTCGTTTAGGCGTTTGTAGTAGCCGGACTGGCGGATGAGCTCGTCGTGTGTGCCTCGCTCGACAATCTGTCCGTCCTGCATGACGCATATCTCGTCGGCGCTGCGGATGGTGCTGAGGCGGTGAGCGATGGCGATGGTGGTGCGGCTCTTCATGAGCCGTTCGAGTGCCTCCTGCACCAGTCGTTCGCTCTCGGTGTCGAGTGCCGAGGTAGCCTCGTCGAGGATGAGGATGGGCGGGTTCTTGAGGATGGCGCGGGCTATGCTGATGCGCTGGCGCTGTCCGCCCGAGAGCAGGCAGCCACGGTCGCCAATGAAGGTCTGGTAGCCATCGGGCGTCGCCATGATGAAGTCGTGGGCGTTGGCGATGCGGGCGGCTTCGACAACCTGCTCCATCGTGGCGCCCTCGACACCGAAGGCGATGTTGTTGAAGAAGGTGTCGTTGAAGAGGATAGCCTCCTGGTTGACGTTGCCGATGAGGGCACGGAGGTCGTGGATGCGCAGGTTGCGGATGTCCGTTCCGTCGAGGGTGATGGAGCCTTCGCCGACGTCGTGGAAGCGCGGCAGGAGGTCGACGAGCGTGGACTTGCCCGAGCCGCTCTGCCCGACGAGGGCAATAGTCCTGCCCTTCGGCACGGTGAGGTTGATGTCGCGGAGCACAGGACGTCCCTCGGTGTAGCTGAAGCCCACGTGCTGGAAACGGATCTCGTCGTTGAACGTGCTGAGGGGATGGGCGTCGGCGGCATCGCGGATGGGGTTGACGGCGCTGAGAATCTTATCGACACGCTCCCAGCAGCCCAGACCGATGGGGATGTTGTAATAGGCTTTCGATAGGTCCTTGATGGGGTTGATGATGTTGTAAAGCATCACCAGATAGTAGATGAAGAGGCTGGCGTCCATGGTGGAGCGGTTGCCGAGGATGATGAGTCCCCCGCCCCAGAGGACGAGGACGATGAGGGTGGTGCCCATGAACTCGCTGACGGGGTGAGCGCTGGCTTGGCGCACAGACATGCGCACCATCGACGAGCGGTAGTTGTCGTTGACATCGCGGAAGCGACGGCTCATCTTGTCCTCAGCCAGAAAGGCCTTGACGATGCGCAAGCCTCCGAGCGTCTCGTCGAGCTGGGCAAGGAGTGCGCCCCAGAAGGTCTGCGTCTCGCGCGAGGTGCGCTTGAGCTTGCGGCTGATGAGCCCCATCACCCAGGCAATGAGCGGACTGACGAGCAGGACGAAGAGCGTCAGCTTCCAGTCGATGCAGAAAAGGGTGGTGAGGGTGATGACGATGGCAATGGGGTTTTTGATGAGCATGTCGAGCGAGTTGGAGAAGCAGGTCTCGAGGCCCGAGATGTCGCTCGACATGCGGCTGATGATGTCGCCCTTGCGCTCTTCGCTGAAGAAGCCGAGCGGCAGGTGGAGCACCTTGTCATAGACGAGCGAGCGCATGTCCCTCACCACGCCTGTGCGGAGCGGGATGAGCGTTGCCGCCGAGCCGAAGTAGCAGGCCGTCTTAAGGGCGGTGAGGACGATGAGCATCAGGCCCGACATGATGAGCACCCAGAGGGCGCCACGCTCGTCAATGAGCAGGTTCATATACCAATAGAAATTGTTTTTTGCCGCATCGACAATGTTGACGGTGCCCCAGGGGATGTATTCGTAGGTTGTCTTGCTCACCTTGAACAGCGTCTGAAGGATGGGGATGATGAGGGCAAACGAAAAGACGTTGAGCACCTGCGCCAGCACATTCAGCAGCAGGTTCCACACAAGGAACTTCTTATAAGGAGGCAGGAACCGCTTGACAAGTTGAAGGAATTGCTTTATCATGACATGTTATGTAAGACTATTAATTTGTTGAAACTACGAATTACACGAATTACACGAATTTATTTTTAGTTGAGGACACAGCACGCAGAAATTCGTATAATTCGTAAAATTCGTAGTAAAAAACAAAGGACACAGTACGTAGAAAATATTCGTAAAATTCTTGTAATTCGTAGTGAAAAACAGAGATTAGCGTTTCAGACGTTCAGTTCGGGTTTGCCTTCGGCGTTCGGGCGGTATTTCCAGCGGTTGTGCGACCAGAGGTAGTACTGTGGAGCACGGTCGATGGTCTGCTGAAGGAGGTGCATATACTGCTTTGTGAGCGAGAAAGGCTCGTTTTCATCGGGGAAAATCTGTCGGAACGTGACGTTGTAGTGTCCGCGGCTGACGACCTCCAGCTCGCCATAGAGGAAGTGTGCCCCGAGGCGTACGCCGATGCGCTCGCTGCCGGTGATAAGGGCTGTAGGCTGACGCAGGAAGTTGGTCCAGACGGTGCTGTGCTTCATGAGGGGACGCTGGTCGGCAATCAGTCCGATGAGAGGCTGGCGGCCCTCGTCGATGAGGCGCAGCAGGGTGTGGTAGGTTTCGTTCTGCGGCATGCCGATGGAGCTGAAGCGGTCGCGGAGGCGGATCATCAGCTTGTCCATAGCCTGGTTGGTGAGGGCATGATAGACGTGACAGGTGGTGATGCGGGCGGGCGCCCAGAGGGGGAAGGAGGCAAAGTACTCCCAGTTGCCGTAGTGGCCCAGATAGACAAAGAGAGGCTTGCCGTCGCTGCTGAGCTGCTCTATCAGCTCCATGTTGGTGAAACGGAAGCGCCGTCGGACGTCTTCCTCGCTGATGTGCAGCAGCTTGACGGTCTCGACGACATAGTCGCAGAAGAAGCGGTAGAACTGCCGCTCGATGCGTCGGATGGCGTTCTTGGGCTTGTTGGGATAGGCGCTGGTGAGGTTCCGGCGCACCATGCGGCGGCGGTAGCGCACCACGTGGTAGAGCAGGAAGCCTATGCCGTCACTCAGCACGTAGAGGGCTCGGAAGGGTAGCCGGGCCAACGACGTGAGGAGGAAGGTCAGGGCGTTCAAGGCACACGCGGTTATTCGATGGCGTTCTTGGCGTCTTCTTCCTTAAACCACCCGGCATACATCAGGTAGCCGTGGGCAATCTTGAGGTTGAGCTCCTTGTTCTGTTCGGGGTCCACTTTCTTGATGAACTTGGCAGGGACGCCGCCCCAGATCTCCCCGTCGCCAATCTGTGTGCCTTTGAGCACGAGTGCGCCGGCAGCGACGATGGCGCCACGGCCGACCACCACGCCGTCGAGCAGGGTGCTGCCCATGCCGATGAGGGCGAAGTCGTGGATGTCGGCACCGTGGATGGTGACGTTATGGCCGATGGAAACGTCGTTTCCGATGGTGATGGTTGACTTCTGGTAGAGGGTGTGGAGGACGGAGCCGTCCTGGATGTTGACACGGTCGCCGATGTGAATCCAGTTGACGTCGCCGCGGACGACGGCGTTGAACCACACGCTGCACTGGCTGCCCATGACGACGTCGCCCACGATGGTGGCGTTTTCGGCCAGATAGCAGTCGTTGCCGATTTGCGGGGTGAAGCCCCTGACGGTTTTAATCAATGCCATAAAAACAAGGTGTTATATGTATTCGTACTTTCTTATTCGTCTGCATCTTCGCCCGCTTTGTAGGCCAGCTCTTCGGCTGCATCGACAATGGCGTCGTCTGACTGACGATTTTCTGGCTGTTCGAGGGGTTCTTCCGCTCCCAGGTCGTCGGGAACGGAGCTGAGCATGTCGTTCACGGGGTCGAAGGCCAGTTCCTTCTCAGCCCGCTCGGCGATGCGCTGCTCACGGTCGATGATGCGCTGTTCGGAGATCTCGAAGGCTGCCGAGCGGATGTCCTCCAGCACCTGATGCTTGCCCCGGATGTTACCCAGGGCGGCGAGGGCGGCCTGCTGATGGCTCTCCTTCTTGGTGTAGCCGCAGCCTTGTCCGGCCTGGATGCCGCAGATGATGATTGAGCTTCGGAACAGGGTGCCCTCGGCGGTGTCCTCTTCGCTGTCGAGCGTAAAGGTGTAGTGGTAGTGGTATTTCTGGCACCACTCGATGATGCTGCTCTTGTAGTTGATTTCCTTCTGGGCCAGCTCCTCGACGTTAAACTGCTTGCTGAAAACACGCTGCTCGATGAAGCGGTAGCTCCATTCGTAGCCCCTGTCGAGGTAGATGGCACCCACGAAGGCTTCGAAGGCGTTGCCCGAGATGGAGCAGTTGTGGGTCTTCTTCCGCTTCAGGTTGAGGGCTGAATGGATGAGTCTGTCGAGCCCTATCTCGTGGGCAATCTGGTTGAGGGTGTCGCGGCGCACCATCATGCTGCGCGCCTTGGTCAGGAAACCCTCGTTGCGGTTCGGGTAGTTTTTGTAGAGGATGTCTGAGACGACAGCCCCGAGGATGGCATCGCCCAGATATTCCAGCCGCTCGTTGTTCTTGCCCGTGAAGATGCCCGTCTGATAGTTCACCGAACCATGCTGAAGAGCCTCGTGGTAGATGCCGAGATGGTGGGGCATGAAGCCGAGGATGTTCTGCAGGTCTCTGCAGAAGGGTTTTTCACGGGAGAAGAGGTAGCGGATTTTATCTTTAATGGACAATGGAATTCTTAACTTGAAGATTGAAGATGGAAGATGGAAAAACTAAAACCAAAAACTAAAACTTGAGAAATGTCCTGAATGCCACACAGTAAAGAATTAGGAATTAGGAATTAGAAATTAAAACCAAAAACAAAAAACTTGAGAAATGTCCTGCATGCCGCACACCAAAGCTATTCAAAAGTTTTAGTTTTAGTTCTAAGTTTTAGTTCTATTTTCAAAGTTTTAGTTCTAATATGAAGATGGAAGATGGCCCCGCCCTTTATTCGGCTTTCTTGAAGAGGGCGCAGGCGTTCTGTCCGCCGAAGCCGAAGTTGTTGGTGATGGCTGCGCGGACGGTGCGCTGCTGTGCCTTGCCAAAGGTGAAGTTGAGGCGGTAGTCGATGTTCTCGTCATTGTCGCCCTCGTCGTGGTTGATGGTGGGGGGCACGATGTCGTTCTGCACCGCCAGCACGGTGGCAATGGCCTCGATGGCGCCGGCAGCACCGAGCAGATGGCCTGTCATGGACTTCGTGGCATCGATGTTGAGCTTGTAGGCATGGTCGCCAAAGACGCTCTGGATGGCCTTCACCTCAGAGACGTCACCCATCGGGGTGGAGGTGCCGTGGGTGTTGACGTAGTCAATATCCTCGGGGTTCAGTCCGGCTTCGGCAATGGCAGCCTTCATGACGGCCGCTGCGCCCATGCCTTCGGGATGAGGAGCCGTCACATGATAGGCATCGGCGCCAAGGCCTGTTCCGGCCAGCTCGGCGTAGATTTTTGCTCCGCGGGCTTTGGCGTGCTCCAGTTCCTCGAGGATGAGCATGCCGGCCCCTTCGCCGAGCACGAACCCGTCGCGGCTGGCGCTGAAGGGGCGTGAGGCAGTCTCAGGGGCGTCGTTGCGGGTGCTGATGGCGTGCATGGACGAGAATCCTCCGATGCCGGCAGGGCTGATGCACGACTCGGCGCCGCCCGTCAGCATGATGTCGGCCTTGCCATAGCGGACGAGGTCGAAGGCCTGGGCGAGGGCATAGGTCGATGAGGCACAGGCAGCGGCTGTGGTGTAGTTGGGGCCACGCAGACCGAAACGGATGGAGATCAGTCCGGCACACATGTTGGGCACCATCTTGGTGACGAGGAACGGCGAGAAGTGGGGTCCCTGTTCCATGTTGCGGCCGTATTCGTAGAGCTGCTCCTCGAAGGTGCGTGTGCCGCCGATGCCGACGCCCACGACGGCGCCGAAGCGGTCTAGGTCTTCCTGCTCAAGGTCGAACGCCGCATCGTTCATGGCCTCAGCAGCTGCTGCCATGGCGAACTGGGCGTATGGATCGACCTTGCGGAGTTCCTTGCGGTCGAAGTACTGCTCTGCCTGGAAGTCCTTCACCTCGCAGGCGAAGGTGGTCTTGAAGAGCGCGGTGTCGAAATGCGTGATGGGCGCGGCACCGCTCGTGCCGGCCAGCAGGTTCGTCCAATAGGTTTTCACGTCATTGCCGATGGGGGTCACAGCACCCAGTCCGGTGACGACTACACGTCGAGGTTCCATAGCGCAATTGATAATTGTAATGTTTAATGTTTAACGTTTAACGTTTAACGAACACGTCCTCTGACCTCAGACCTCAGACTTCAGACCTCTTACCTCAGCTTGATAATTTTCGTTAGGAGGATGAGAGAGGAATTATGAGGAAATGCGGGCACGCGACTATGCGCGCGTGTGCGTAAAACAACTGAGCCTTGAATGTACGCGCGCATAGTAAGGGCGTGCATTTCAAGGCTCAGCTCAGTGGGAGAATTATTCCTTATTGCTCAGGATGTAGTTGACAGCGTCGCCGACGGTGGCAATCTTTTCAGCCTGATCGTCGGGAATCTGCAGACCAAATTCCTTCTCGAGCTCCATGATCAACTCAACGGTGTCCAAGGAATCAGCACCAAGGTCGTTGGTGAAGCTGGCCTCTGCGGTCACTTCCGATTCGTCAACACCAAGTTTATCAACGATGATAGCTTTTACTCTTTCTTCAATTTCGTTCATAGTGATAATAATTAATTAATTTTACAAAAATCGTGCAAAGGTAAGCAAATAAAATATTACCTTCCAAATAATTTAGCAAAAAAACAACTTTCTTTGCGCAGCGCCTATCGTATTGTGCAGGAAACAACGGTTCAGAAGGCCCATTTCAGTCCCAGGCAGGGGTTGCACATGAATCCTTCGTGCCCTGCGTAGTTGTATGAGAGCTCGACTTCGCCTCCGAGATGGAGGTTGGGGATGCCGACCCAGGCCATGCCCCACCACAGCTGGGGTTCGGAGAGGACGGAGAAGTGCCCCGTGTGGGGCGACAGGGGATCGGTGCAGAAGGTGTTGTTGTTGCCCCAGACGTCGAGGAAGCCGCTCAGCGTGCATCCGCTGAGGCCGAATAGGTCTTTCAGCCCCCAGACGGCGGTGAACTTCAGCGGAAGGTCGGCACCCCACGGGCCGATGAAGTGGTCGTACATTAGCGCCACCGAGGCTGTGCGGCTGAAGTTGGCGTTGTGGAAGGCATACCTGGCGCCGATGCAGGCCATGCCCCTGCCCCACGTAGTGGCGTCGTACTCCACATGGAGGCTGAGGTCGCCGAGGGGCGTATCCTTCCAGAAGTTCAGGGCGCGCTCAATCTCGAAGTAGCTGCCCTGGAAGGCGCTGCCCAGCCCGTTCTGGCGGTCGTCGCCGGTGGCATAGTAGTGGTCGATGAAGAAGAACGTGTCTCCCCAGGCGTCGCCCTTGAACATCTCGAAGGTGGTGGTGGCATATTGCCGCCCGAAATCATAGAAAAGCTGCACATTCGTCTGCGCCTCAGCGGCACAGACGAGCGCACAGGCCATGAAGCCTGATAGCAGTAACCTTTTCATTTAGAACTCGGCCCAGTTGGTTAGACGCATGTCGCCCTTCTTGGCCAGCGTCTCGTGCATGCCGAGGGCGGCGTGGATGCAGTGGGGCGTCTGGCCCTTGCCGGCCATCTTCACGTAGTCCCAAAGAATCTGCTTGTAGTCGGGGTGGACGCAGTTCTCGATGATCTCCTTCGAGCGCTCGACGGGGCTCTTGCCACGCAGGTCGGCGATGCCCTGCTCGGTGATGAGCACGTTGACCGAGTGTTCGTTGTGATCGACGTGGCTCACCATGGGCACGATGGCGCTGATGCAGCCGCCCTTGGCCGTCGAGGGGCATGAGAAGATGCTGATGTAGGCGTTGCGGGTGAAGTCGCCCGAGCCGCCGATGCCGTTCATCATCTTCGTGCCGCTGACGTGGGTGCTGTTGACGTTGCCGTAGATGTCGGCCTCGAGGGCTGTGTTCATTGAGATGAGGCCCAGGCGGCGTGCCACCTCGGGGCTGTTGCTGATTTCCGAGGGACGCAGCACCAGCTTGTCCTTGAAGAAGGCGATGTCGTCGTAGATGCTCTGCAGGCACTCGTTGGAGACGCTGAGCGAGCAGGTGCTGCCGAACTTGCAGTGTCCCTCGCGGATGAGGGCGATGACGCTGTCCTGAATCACCTCGGTGTACATCTGGAAGGCAGGCACGCCCGGGTCCTCGCCCAGGGCTTTCAGCACGGCGTTGGCCACGTTGCCCACGCCGCTCTGAAGGGGCAGGAACGTCGAGGGGATGATGCCGCGCTTCATGTCGCCGATGAGGAATTGTGCCACGTTGTGTCCGATGCGCTCGCTGATTTCGTCGGGAGCAGTGAAGGCGCGTGCCTCGTCAGGCTTGCATACCTCGACGATGCCGACGATCTTCTGCGGGTCCACCTGCACGTACTCCTTGCCGATTCTGTCGCTGGGGCTATAGACGGGAATCTCCCTGCGGCAGGGCGGGTCGGCGGGCTCATAGACGTCGTGCAGCCCCTTCGGCGCCTTACCGTACTGGCTATTGAGCTCGACGATGATCTTGTCGGCCATGCGGCACACTGTGGGCGAGATGCCCACGCCGGCGGTCAGCCATATCTTGCCGTCCTCGCTGACGTCGCACGCCTCGATGATGGCCACATCGACCTTGCCCATGAAGCCGTAGCGCAGCTCCTGGGCCATCTGGCTCAGATGGATGTCGTTGTAGGCAATCTCGCCGTTGTTGACGGCTGTGCGGAAGTCCTTGTTGGTGGTGTAGGGAGCGCGGTAGCGGATGGCCTTGGCACGGCTCAGGATGCCGTCGGTGCTGTCGCCCGTGCTGGCACCCGTGAAGATGCCGATCTGATAGGGCCGTCCGGCAGCATGCTCTGCCTCGGCAATCCTGGCAATCTCAGGGGTGACGGCCTTGGGGGCACCGGCAGGCGTGAAGCCCGACAGGCCGATGTTCATACCGTGTTTCACATAGCTTGCAGCCTCGGCTGCGGAAATGATTCTGTAAGACATGATGATTTTTATGAATTAAGAATAACGAATATTCTCCGGGGTGAATGATGATTGACGAGTAGTTTTTCTCCTTTATATATGGCCGCGTCCAAGCGCGTTTTCCATTTTGCGCCGCGAAGGTACAAACTCTTTTCCGAAAACCCAAATACTTTTCGCTTTTCTCGTGTTTCAGTCTGTCTTTTTTCTCTTTTCCTCAGGCTTAGTCAGCCCGGTGGAATTGTTTTTTCACGCAGTGGAATAAATTTATGACGCAGTGGAATAAATTCTTAACGCAAGCAACTGGCGCGACAGAGCAAGGGGATAAAGGCGGAGAGTAAGCTATCGTTCAGCATGATAAACTCATAGCAGGCTCTTTTAAATCGCCTTATATGGATTACGCATTGATATGTAACGTGCTAGGCTATTAGAAAACTATGCAGAACGAACTACGTGCTGATATTCAGTACGATAAGATTATTTCATAAGTTAATAGGTCAAAATGTCCCTTTGGCCTTTTGACCCTTTTGCCTCCAAATCTCTGGTACAGCCCAGGAGCTGAATATCAGCATTTCATCTATTCAACTAATAGCCCCAAAAAGCCCAACGTATTACATGTCAATGCATAAGCAACAACACGGATGACAACGGTTCCTTACTTTTCTTCACACGCGCACGCGAAAGAGCGCGTGAAATCGCCCCGGGTGGACACCATCTTCGTCGTCCAATGCGCTCAGACGCGAGAAAAACCGCCTTAAATCGGATGCGGCGCAGGGAGGGGGGACGCGACATACCGCGCGTGTCAGCGGTTGATGACCCAGCGGCGGTCGTGGGCTCTGGTTTCCTTGGGATTATAGAAAAGTGCCTTTTCATCGGGGATTTTTAGGGTATAGGTGCGGCCGGTCTTGTTGTTGAGGCTGCTCTCGCGCAGCCAGAGGTTCTCGGCCTTGAGTTGGGCGAAGGTGACGCCGTGATGGCGGGCGAAGGCCACGAGGTCGGCGATGGGGGCGGTGACGGTGACGGTGTCCTTCGGGGGGATGTAGGGATAGAGGTCTTCGCTGCGCAGGACAAAGCCGTAGCGGCGCGGGTCGGAGAAGACGAGCTTGGCGGTGAGGATGCGGAACATGTAGCGCGAGGTCTCCTCGACGAGCTGCATGTCGAGGGCGCTCTCGACGCCCTGGGCCGTCTGCTTGCGGGCGACGCCGGCAGGGCCACCGTTGTAGGAGGCAGCGACGGTCATCCAGTCGCCGAACTGGCGGTACTGCTTGTTTAGGTAGGCGCAGGCGGCGCGGGTGGCCTTCTCGATGTGGTAGCGCTCGTCGATGTTGTCGTTTACCTCAAGGCCGAACTCGCGCCCCGTGGCGGGCATGAACTGCCAGAGGCCCGCGGCACCGGCCTTGGAGACGATGGCAGGGTCGAGGTTGCTCTCGATGACCATGAGGTACTTAAGGTCGTCGGGCACGCCACACTCCTTAAGGACGGGTTCGACGATGGGGAAGATGCGGTTGGCCCGCTTGAGCATGAGCAGGGTGAGCTGATGGGAGTAGGTGAAGGCGAGAATCTCGCGGTCCATGCGCTCGCGGCGGTCGGCACGGCGCAGGTCGATGGTTTGGCCGGCGAAATCAACAGAGGTGGGCACGGAGGGCGACACGATGACGGAGGGCACGGACGAGCGCGGCTGCTCGTCGTCCGTCACAGCCTGGCCGGACAGCAGCACGGCGCCGACGGCACCCAGCAAAATGCCGGCAAGGAGACAGAAAGTGGGATGTTTTTTCATAATTGGCGACAAAGATAGCATAAAAATGGGAAACGGGAATTAGGATTTATGAATTATTTTGTATCTTTGCGCCGTTTTTTTAGCGGGGACTTCGCTAAAGGACAACCGACGGAGCAGCGAGAGCAGAGTCAAACAGGTTTAAACTCTGCCGAGTCGCGAAGGAGGAAGACCGTAGGTCAACGGACAAATGAATAAGAATTTTTTAACGAGATATCAACGTGGAGACTTTTGAAATGATTGCCAAAACCTTCCAGGGCCTGGAAGAGGTGTTGGCAAAGGAACTTATCGACTTGGGAGCCAACGATGTACAGATCGGGCGCAGGATGGTGTCGTTCACGGGCGACAAGGCTCTGATGTACAAGGCCAACTTCCGGCTGCGCACCGCCATACGCGTGCTGAAGCCCATCAAACGGTTTAAGGCCACGGACGCCGACGACATCTACGAGGCGCTGAAGCCGTTCGAGTGGGAGTGCTTCATGGGCACAGACACGAGCTTTGCCGTCGATGCGGTGGTCTATAGCGAGGAGTTCCGCCACTCGAAGTTCGTGGCCTACAAGGTGAAGGACGCCATTGCCGACCACTTCCGCGAGCGAGAGGGGCGCCGTCCGTCGGTGCGGGTCACGGATCCCGACCTACTGTTCCACATCCACATTGCCGATGACCAGTGCACACTGTCGCTCGACAGCTCGGGCGAGTCGCTCCATCGTCGCGGCTACCGTCAGAACGCCGTCGAGGCTCCCATCAACGAAGTGCTGGCGGCAGGCATGATCTTGATGACGGGCTGGCAGGGCGAGACGGACTTCATCGACCCCATGTGCGGCTCGGGCACCCTGCTCATCGAGGCGGCCCTCATTGCCCGCGGCATCGCACCAGGCGTCTTCAGGCGTGAGTTCGCCTTCGAGAAGTGGACCGACTTCGATGCCGAACTCTTCGACAGCATCTACAACGACGACAGCGCCGAGCGAGACTTCGCCCACCACATCTACGGCTACGACAACGACTGGAAGGCCGTCAACATCGCCAAGGCCAACGTCCGCTCGGCAGGCCTGGCAAGCGTCATCGATGTCGAGCACCGCGAGCTGGCCGACTTCACGCAGCCCGAGGCTCCCGCCATCATGGTCACCAACCCGCCCTACGGCGAGCGCCTGAAGCCCGACGACCTCTTCGACCTCTACCGCCTCCTTGGCACCCGCCTGAAGAACGACTTCCAGGGTAACCAGGCGTGGGTCATCAGCTATAAGGAAGAGCTGTTCAACAAGATAGGGCTGAAGCCCTCGACCATCGTGCCGCTCTTCAACGGCGCCCTGCCCTGCGAGCTGCGGAAGTACGAGCTGTTCAGCGGACGCTTCAGCGAGTTCCGCGAGAGCGGCGAGCAGCTCGACAAGAGCGACCGTCCGACGAAGGAGCGCCGCCCCCTGCACCTGCGCCAGCAGGCCGTAGCCGACAAGAAGGCCGAGAAAGCCGAGAAGGCGGAGAGCCTGGGCTTCGACAACCGCGAGGAGGAGCGGGCCTACCTGACCCGCCTCGATCGCCACAACGAGTTCGACCGCCAGCAGCAGGCCCGCGAGCGCAAGGAGCGCCTGGAACAGCGCGAGGCCGAACGCCAGCAGCGTCAGAGCGAGCGGCAGCAGCAGGGCGAGCGGCAGCAGCAGGGTGAGAAAGGCGGCTTCCGACGTCCCTACAAAAGCGGATTCAAGAGCGAGAGCCGGGGCGGCTTCCGCAGTGAAGGCAAGAGCGGGTTCAAGGGCAGCGAGGGCCGGGGCGGTGGACACAAGCCGCCCTTCCGCGACGGAGGAAAAGGCTTCGGCAAAGGCGCCGGACGAAACGCACGATTCCAGAAACCAACATTCAGAAACAATAAAAAAGGCTGAAAATAAATAAAATATGAAAAGCGTGAGAAAACATCATTCGTCTTTTAGTCAGAAACTGTCTCTCGTCGTCCTTGCCATGCTGAGCACCCACGCCCTCCTTGCCCAGGAGACATCCCTGCGGACCTTCACGCTGGAAGACCTTATCCCCGGCGGGAAGACCTACAGCCAGCTGCGGCCCGAGAGCCGCACGTTCGTCTTCGACGGCGACAAGGCCGTCGAGTTGACAAAGGACAACCGCGACAAGTGGCCTCAGCGGGAGACGCCCCGCTACTCGGCCTTCACCAAGAAGAACAACCTCTTCATTCGCACCGCCGACGGCGACGAGATCACCGTCACCGACGAGCCGAAGGGCATCGTCTGCGGACAGGCCGTCCACCGCAACGAATTCGGCATCGAGAGCGGCACCTTCTGGAACCCCGACCGCAGCCTGCTGGCCTTCTACCGCATGGACGAGCGCATGGTCACCGACTATCCGCAGACCGACTTTTCGACCCGCATCGCCACCATCGTGCCCGACAAATACCCCATGGCTGGCATGACGAGCCACGTCGTCACCGTGGGCATCTTCAACCCCGCGACGCGCGAGACCATATGGCTCAAGACGGGAGACACCACCGACCGCTACCTGACCAACGTCAGCTGGAACCCCGAGGGCACGAAGGTCTATATCATTGAGCTGAACCGTGGCCAGAACCATGCCGAGCTGGTGCGCTACGACGCCGCCTCGGGCGAGCGTGAAGGCGTGCTGTTCGAGGAGCGTCACGAGAAGTACGTCGAGCCCCAGCACCCCCTCACCTTCCTGCCGTGGGACAGCAGCCTCTTCCTCTACTTCAGCCAGCGCGACGGCTACAACCACCTCTACCTCTACAACACCCGCGGCGAACTCGTGAAGCAGGTCACCGCCGGCAGCTGGGTTGACGAGGGCATCGTCGGCTTCGACAAGGGCCGCAAGACCGTCATCATCACGAGCCGCGAGACATCGCCCCTCGAGAGCACCGTGTGGGCCGTCTCGCTCAAGAACGGCAAGCGCACGCTGCTGGGCGAGAGACGCGGCATGCACCACGCCCGCCTCAGCGACAGCGGCAGATACCTCATCGACACCTGGAGCGCACCCGACGTCCCCCGTGCCATCGACCTCGTCGATACCCGCAGCGGCAAGGCACAGCGCCTCTTCACCGCCGACAACCCGTGGCGGGGCTACGATGTGCCAGAAATCACCGTCGGCACCGTCAAGGCTGCCGACGGCACGACCGACCTCTACTACCGCATGGTGAAGCCCACCCACTTCGACCCCACGAAGAAATACCCCGCCGTGGTGTACGTCTATGGCGGCCCGCACGCCCAGAACGTCAGCGGCGGATGGAACTACGACGTCCGCGGATGGGACATCTACATGGCCCAGCTGGGATATGTCGTCTTCACCCTCGACAACCGCGGCAGCTCAAACCGCGGACTCGAGTTCGAGAACTGCACCTTCCGCCACCTCGGCACCGAGGAGGCCAAGGACCAGATGGAAGGCGTCAAGATGCTGAAAAAACTCGATTTCATAGACGAAAGCCGCATCGGCGTACACGGATGGAGCTTCGGCGGATTCATGACCATCACCATGATGACACGCTACCCCGAGACCTTCAAGGTGGGCGTAGCCGGAGGCCCCGTCATCGACTGGAAATACTATGAGGTGATGTATGGCGAACGCTATATGGACACCCCCGAAGCCAACCCCGAGGGCTATGCCGAGAGCAGTCTGCTGAACCGTGCCGCCGACCTGAAGGGACGCCTGCAAGTCATCATCGGAGGCAACGACCCCACCTGCGTGCCGCAGCACACACTCTCGTTCATGCGCGCCTGCATTGACGCCGGCACACAGCCCGACCTCTTCGTCTATCCCGCACAGGGACACAACATGGCAGGACGGGACCGCATCCATCTGCACGAACGCATCACCCGCTATTTCGAGGATTACCTCAAATAAAATGGTGCCAATTCCTTGAAAACATACCATTTGACCATTCAACATTTTCTGAATAAACAATGAAACTTTTGCTTCTTGGCAGCGGCGGACGCGAGCACGCCCTGGCATGGAAAATCGCTCAGAGTCCCAACGTGGAGAAACTCTTCATCGCCCCCGGCAATGCCGGTACGGCTGAAGTGGGTATGAACATCGCCCTGAAAGCCGATGACTTCGAGGGCATCAGGGCTTTCGTCCTCAGCGAAGGCATCAACATGGTGGTTGTCGGACCCGAAGACCCTCTGGTGAAGGGCATTGCCGACTTTTTCCGGCGCGACTCATCGCTGGCGTCCATCCCCGTCATCGGCCCGTCCGCGGCCGGCGCCCGCCTCGAGGGCAGCAAGGACTTCGCCAAGGGCTTCATGCAGCGCCACGGCATACCCACTGCCGCCTACCGCACCTTCACCCGCCAGACGCTCGACGAAGGGAAGGCGTTCCTCAGGACGCTGAAAGCCCCCTATGTCCTCAAGGCCGACGGGCTCTGCGCCGGCAAGGGCGTCCTCATCGTGCCCACCCTCGCCGAGGCTGAGCGCGAGCTCGAGGCGATGCTGGGCGGCATGTTCGGCAGCGCCTCTGACAGCGTCGTCATCGAGGAATACCTGAGCGGCATCGAGTGCTCCGTCTTCGTCCTGACCGACGGCAGGGACTACAAGATCCTGCCCGAGGCAAAGGACTACAAGCGCATCGGCGAGGGCGACACGGGCCCCAACACCGGCGGCATGGGCTCGGTCTCGCCCGTCCCCTTCGCCAGCGCCGGCTGGATGCAGAAGGTCGAGGACCGCATCATACGCCCCACCATCAACGGACTGCGCGAAGAGGGCATCGACTACCGCGGCTTCATCTTCTTCGGACTGATGAACGTGCTGCCCGAGGGTGCCGACAAGGCACATGCCTCCGACGGCGACCCCTACGTCATTGAATATAACGTCCGTATGGGCGACCCCGAGACGGAAACCGTCATGATGCGCCTGCAGGGCGACCTCGTTGACCTGTTCAAAGGGGTGGCACAGGGCGACCTGGCGCGTCGCAGCGTCGCCTTCGACCCGCGCAGCGCCGTGTGCGTCATGCTGGTGTCGGGCGGTTATCCGGGCCATTATGCGAAGGGCTACCCCATCAGCGGGCTGGCTGACGTTGAGGGCAGCGTCGTCTTCCATGCCGGCACCGCCCTGAGTGCCGACGGCAGCATCGTCACCAACGGAGGACGCGTGCTGGCCGTCTGCTCATACGGTGCCGACGGCATCGAGGCCCTGGCTGCCGCGCAGCGTAACGCCGCACGGATACACTTCACCGACCGTTATTTCCGCTCCGACATCGGCAAAGACATACTGGACTGATGCTTCGCGGTTACGGAACACTCGCCTGCAGTCTGCTGCTCTTCCTCCTCCTGTCGGCTGCGTGGCTGATGGGCTGGATGGGCGAGCCGATGGATGCCCCCATGCTCTCGCTCTTCGGGTGGAGCACCGCCATGCTGCCTGCCGTGCAGCTGGGGCTGGGGGTGCTGCTGACATTGCTGGATGCCACGCTGCTGGTGCGCCTGGTGGGCGAGAATGCCCTTTTCGACACCCGCTCGTCCCTCGGTAACCTGCGGCCCACGTCGCCTCATCCCCAGAGCCCCGTCTTCTTCCTGCTGATGGCCTGCGCCCCGTTTGCGCTGCCCTTGACGGCTGGCTCCGTCGGCCTGCCCCTGACCATCCTGGCCATCCTCATCCTTGTCACTACCCACCAGCAGCAGCGTTCCGTCAGCGAGTATTTCTCTGCCTTCCTGCTGCTTGGCCTGGCATCCCTGCTCGTTCCACAATGGCTGCTGCTTGTCCCGTTCGTCCTGATGGGCTGCATGCTGCTCGGCTCGCTCACGCTGCGCACCTTTCTTACTGCGCTGCTGGGCCTCATCGCCCCCTGGTGGACAGCAGCCGGCGTCTTGTACCTGATGGACGGGATGGAGCGCTTCGTCACGCCCTTCCGCGAGTTTGTCCTTCTTCCTTCCATAGGCCACCTCGCTGCTCTGCCTCTTGGCCAGCTGTGCGGGCTTGTGGTGGTGACGCTGCTGGCGCTGCCTGCCCTCATCCACTACCCCGCCGTCGGCCCGACGCTCAAGGAGCGCTCGCGCGTCGTATGGCTCTTCCTCATCCTGCTGCTCGTCGGCACCCTGCTGCTGACCTACGCCCAGCCTCAGCTGGTGCCCCTTCTCTATCCCCTGCTGGCGGCGCTCATCAGCCTGTTTGTCGCCCAGCTGGCCTTCACCCTGCACAATCGTCGTAGCCGCACCGTCTGCCAGCTGATGATACTCGTCGTCCTACTCCTTTATGCCACCCGCCCGTTATGGATGCCTTCGTCGATTTCCTGATCAGCTACGGCAATGCCGGCATGTTCCTTGCCGCCCTGCTGTCTGGCTCCATAGCCCCCTTCATCAGCAGCGAGGCCGTCCTCATCGCCCTGCTGGCTGTGGGAGCCGAGCCGTGGGGCATGCTGCTCTGGGGTACGGTGGGCAACGTGCTGGGCGGCATCATCATCTACTATTTGGGCTATATCGGCAGCCCCCAGGGTGTGGAGCGCCGTTTCCATATCGATCACGACAAGATGCAGCGTGCCACCAAGCTGGTCTGCGAACACGGTGCCCTTGCTGCCGCCTTCGGCTGGGTGCCCCTGCTCGGAAGTGCCATCATGGTGGTGCTGGGCGTCATGCGTGCCGACACCGCAAAGACGCTCCTCTGGATGACGCTCGGCAAGTTCCTCCGCTATCTCGTCATCGTCCTCTCAGCCGTCGGCATCTCGCTGCTGGTGCAGCCTACCCCCACCCCTCCCTAAAGGGAAGGGGGGCGCGAGCGGAGGTAATAAGTCTCCCCTCCTTTAGGAGGGGTAAGGGGGAGGCTCAGTACGCCTGCTGGTGGACGCCCTTCACGGCACGTCCGCTGGGGTCGTTGATGCCCAGGAAGGCAGCGTCCCACTCGAGAGCGATGGCGGTGGAGCAGGCTACGCTGGCCTCGCTGGGCACACTACGGGCGGCGCTGTCGCTGGGGAAGTGCTCGGCAAAGATGGACCGGTAGAAATACTCCTCTTTGTTTTTCGGGGGATTGATGGGGAAGCGTTCGGCAGCGTGGGCCAGCTGCTCGTCGGTGACAGCGGCCGCGGTGACGGCTTTCAGCGTGTCAATCCACGAGTAGCCTACGCCATCGCTGAACTGCTCCTTCTGCCGCCACGCCACCTCTTCGGGCAGCAGGTCGGCAAAGGCCTCGCGCACAATCTTCTTTTCAATAGTGGAGCCTGCGCACATCTTCGCCTCGGGATTGGTCCGCATGGCCACGTCAAGAAACTCCTTGTCCAAAAAAGGCACACGCCCCTCGACGCCCCATGCACAGAGGCTCTTGTTGGCGCGGAGGCAGTCGTAGAGATAGAGTTTGGAGAGTTTGCGGACGGTCTCCTCGTGGAAGGCCTGCGCGTTCGGAGCCTTGTGGAAGTAGAGGTAGCCGCCGAAAATCTCGTCGGCACCCTCACCGCTGAGTACCATCTTGATGCCCATCGACTTGATGACGCGCGCCAGCAGGTACATAGGGGTGGAGGCGCGCACGGTGGTGACGTCGTAGGTCTCGATGAAGTAGATGACATCGCGGATGGCGTCGAGGCCCTCCTGGAGACGAAAGTTGATTTCGTGGTGCACGGTGCCGATGTGCTGGGCTACGAGGCGGGCCTTTTCGAGGTCGGGGGCGCCCTTCAGTCCGACGGCGAACGAGTGCAGGCGAGGCCAGTAGGCACGGGTCTGCGAGCTGTCCTCGATGCGGTGTTCGCTGAACCGCTCGGCGATGGCGGCGACAACGCTTGAGTCGAGACCACCGGAGAGCAGCACGCCGTAAGGCACGTCGGACATGAGCTGACGCTTGACGGCAGCGGTGAGGGCGCTGCGGATGTCGGCCGCGCTGGCAGCGTTGTCCTTGACGGCAGCATAGTCGAACCAGTCGCGGTGGTAATAGGCGCGAAAAGGGAGGATTGGGTTAGGGGTTAGGGGTGAGGGGGTAGAAATTAGGGGTGAGGGGTTAGAATTAGGAATTAGGAATGAGGAATTAGGAATTAGGGGTGAGGAATTAGGAATTAGGAATGAGGAATTAGGAATTAGGGGTGAGGGGGTAGGGGTTACGCGGGCGCCGGTGTCCGTGAGGTAGTGGCCCGGGGGGAAGGGTTCGTAGTGCTCGCACTGCCCTTCGAGGGCTTTCAGCTCGGAGGCCACATAGACGGTGCCGTCGCTGTCGTAGCCGATGTAGAGCGGGATGACGCCGATGGGGTCGCGGGCAATGAGGAAATGGTCGTGCGCCTCGTCGTAAAGCGCAAAGGCGAAGATGCCGCTGAGGCTTTCCAGCAGGCTCTCGAGGGTGATGTTTCCCTCGGTAAAATCGCGATACAGCGCCAGGATCACCTCGCAGTCGCTTCGTGTCTGGAAGTCAAACCGCCCCGCATAGCGGCGTCGGATATCCTGATGATTATATATCTCGCCGTTCACGGCCAGCACTTGTTTGCGGTCGGGGCTGAACAGGGGTTGTCCGCCGCTCTCGGGGTCGACGATGCTAAGGCGCTCATGGGCCAGGATGGCCGTGCCGCCACAGTAGATGCCGCTCCAGTCGGGCCCGCGATGACGGATTTTCTGACTCATGCTGAGCGCCTTCTGGCGCAGTTCAGGCCGCTGCCTGCTGATACGGAAAATCGATACTATTCCACACATAACGTCATGCTCTTTTTCTGGGTTCTTAATCTTCAATTTTCAATTATAGCACGTCTCGCCGTGTTCGTAGATGTCCAGTCCCTCGTCCTCGATGCGGGCTGTGACTCGAAGGCCGTGCAGCCATTTGATGCCAAAGAAAAGGATGAATCCGCAGGCAGCTGCCCAGAGGTCGATGACGAGGATGCCGAAGCACTCTGCCCCGAAGAATCCCCAGCCGTGACCATACAGCAGGCCATCTGAGGTGGAGAGCAGGCCTGTGAGTAGTGTGCCGAGGAAGCCGCAGACGCCGTGTACCGACGAGGCACCCACGGGGTCGTCGATGTGCAGCCGATGGTCGATAAACTCGATGGCGAAGACCAGCACCGTGCCGCAGATGAGGCCGATGATGACGGCGCCTGCAGGCGACACCATGTCGCAGCCGGCTGTAATGCCCACGAGTCCTGCCAGCACACCGTTGAGTGTCAGCGAGAACGAGGGTTTGCCGTACTTCAGCCACGTGACTGCCATCGTGGCTACGCCGCCTGCCGCTGCAGCGAGGTTCGTGGTGAGGAAGACGTGGCAGATGGCTGTGCGGTTGACGGCTCCCGAGGCTGCGAGCTGCGAGCCAGGGTTGAAGCCGAACCAGCCCAGCCACAGGATAAAGACCCCCAGCGCAGCCATCGTCAGCGAATGACCCGGTATGGCGCGGCTCTTGCCGTCCTTGTCATATTTGCCACGGCGGGGACCCAGGGCCAGCGCGCCTATCACAGCCAGCACGCCGCCCACGGAGTGGACGATGGCCGAGCCTGCAAAGTCGTGAAACCCATGGCCGAAGATGTCCATCATGAAACTGCCGTCGGCATCGTTGCATAGCCAGCCGCCGCCCCATGTCCAATGACCCTCGATAGGGTAGATAATCAGCGAAATGAAGGCGCTGTATATGACGTACATCGAGAACTTCGTCCGTTCGGCCATGGCGCCGCTGACAATGGTGGCCGAGGTGGCGCAGAAGACGGTCTCGAAAATCAGGAACCCCTCCACGGGCAGCGTGCCCTGATAGAAGGAGAGGTCGCCCCAGTTAGGCCTCCCCACAAAGCCCGCGCCATCGGAACCGAACATCAGTCCGAAGCCTACGAACCAGAACAGCAGCGAGCCGAACATGAAGTCGACGAAGTTCTTGAAAAGGATGTTGGCCGTGTTCTTGCTGCGGGTGAAACCGGCTTCGCACAGCGCAAAGCCCGGCTGCATGAAGAACACCAGCATGGCAGCCAACAACATCCAGACAGTATCCAGTGATAAAGCTATTTCGTTCATAATCATTAATTTTCAATTATTAATTATTTTCTGTCTCGCAGCACGGTGTCGCCGTGCTCGCCTGTGCGGATGCTCCAGGTGTCGATGATGTCGCTGACGAAGATGCGTCCGTCGCCCACCTCGCCCGTCTGCGCGGTGGAGATGATGACGTCCACGGTGGGCAGGGCGAACTGGTCGCGGCAGACGATGGTGAGCGCGACACGCTCAATGACATCCGTCGAGTACTGCACCCCACGGTAGATGCGCTCCTGCCGGCTTTGGCCGATGCCGTGAACATCGTGATACTCAAACCAGTTGATGTCCGAGTTCAGCAGCGCTTCCTTCACCTCCTCGAACTTCGTTTTGCGGATAATGGCTTCAATACGTTTCATACCTTTCTCAAATTTTGGCTGCAAAGGTACAGCCCTCTTGCCGACCGGCAAAGGAGAGGAGGCTGTTTTGGGCAAAGAAATTGACTTTTTGTTACGGAATGTCACCTTTTCTACACATTTTACAAAATAATTGAAAGCAAAAACAGCTGTTTTTGTTGCTAAATGAAAGTTTTTGTCAATTTCTTGCAGAGATTATTATCGCATTTCCGCTCAGGTTCCGAAATTAGTCCGTACCTTTGCAGCGGATTTATAAAATTAGGAATTAGGAATTAGGAATTAGGAATTAATATTATACGTTTAATGAAGAATGAAAAATGAAGAATGAAGAATAAATAGCTTTGCCTGATGAGGAGCCGGATGAGGGAAGGAAGCGTCGTCCGCGGACATTTTATTTTTCATTTTTCATTCTTCATTTTTCATTAAAAGAATTAGGAATTAGGAATTAGGAATTAGGAATTAGGTATTATTTATATAAGCAAGCAGACGACAATGACACGACAGGATGGACTATATCGTACGGAATATGAGCATGATGCGTGTGGCATAGGCATGGTGGTGAACATTCATGGTGCAAAGAGCCACGAGCTGGTTGACAATGCCTTACGGGTGCTGGAGAACATGGAACACCGCGGAGCCGAAACGCGCGACAAGACGGGCGACGGCGCTGGAATACTGGTGCAGATTCCCCACGAGTTTATTCTGCTTCAGGGCATTCCCGTCCCCGAGAAGGGACACTACGGCACAGGCATGGTGTTCCTGCCCAAAGACGAGGATGCGCAGCGGGACATCATCAATGTGATGATAGAGGAGATTGAGCGCGAGGGCTTGCAGCTGATGCATCTGCGCACGGTGCCCACCTGCGCCGATGTGCTGGGTGCCGCTGCCCGCGACGTGGAGCCTGCCGTGAAACAGCTGTTTGTCACCCAGGGTGCAGCGGGTGCCGACGATGCTTCATCGCTTGAACGACTATTATATAAGGTACGTAAGCGTGTGGAGCGCCGCGTCACGGATGAAGACTTCTACATCTGTTCGCTGTCAAGCCGATACATCATCTACAAGGGCATGCTCACTTCGGGACAGCTGCGCCGTTACTTCCCCGACCTGTCGAGCCCCTGGTTCACAAGCGGATTGGCGCTGGTACATTCACGGTTTTCCACAAACACATTCCCCAAGTGGAAGCTGGCACAACCCTTCCGGCTGCTGGCGCACAACGGCGAAATCAACACCATCCGCGGCAACCGTGGTTGGATGCAGGCACGCGAGAGTGTGCTCGGCAGCGCCGCCTTGGGCGACATCCGCGACATTCGTCCTATCTTGCAGGAGGGCATGAGCGATTCGGCCAGCCTGGACAACGTCTTCGAATTCCTTGTGATGAGCGGGTTGAGCCTGCCGCAGGCACTGGCCATTCTGGTGCCGGAAAGCTTCAATGATAAAAATCCCATCAGTGACGACCTGAAAGCCTTCTACGAATACCACTCCATCCTGATGGAGCCGTGGGACGGCCCTGCTGCGTTGCTGTTTTCCGACGGCCGCTACGCCGGAGGTATGCTTGACCGCAATGGCTTGCGTCCCTGCCGCTATACCATCACCCGTGGCGGCATGATTGTGGTAGCCAGTGAGGTGGGCGTGATGGACTTCGACCCCCTCGACGTGGTGAGCAAGGGACGCTTGCAGCCGGGGAAAATCCTGCTCATCGATACCGAGGAAGGGCGCATCTACTACGACGGCGACGTCAAGGAACATCTCGCCATGGCCCATCCCTATCGCGAATGGCTCCAGGCAAACCGCATTCAGCTGGAGAAGCTGCGCAGCGGTCGTCATGTGGAGAACGGGGTGGACGACCTCGGACGCAAACTCATCGCCTTCGGCTTCGGACAGGAAGATATCGACAAAACCCTTATTCCCATGGCTACGGCAGGGCAGGAACCTGTGGCTGCCATGGGCAACGATACTCCGCTGGCTGTCATCAGCGACCGTCCGCAGGTGTTCTTCAACTACTTCCGTCAGCAGTTTGCCCAGGTGACCAACCCTGCCATCGACCCCATCCGCGAGGAACTGGTGATGAGTCTGACGGAGTATATCGGCGCCGTAGGAACCAACATCCTGACGCCCGATGCATCGAACTGTAAGATGGTTCGCCTGCCACAGCCTGTATTGACCAACACACAACTCGATATACTTTGTAACATCCGCTATAAGGGCTTTAACACCAAGAAACTGCCAATCCTCTTCGAAATGAGTAAAGGCGAAGAGGGCTTGCGCCAGGCATTGGACAAACTCTGTCATCAGACCGAGGCTAGCGTTGACGAAGGTGTGAACTACATCATCCTAAGCGATCGTGATATCGACCAAACACATGCTGCCATCCCATCACTGTTGGCAGTAAGTGCCGTTCACCACTATCTGATTAGCGTGGGTAAGCGCGTACAGACCGCACTGATTGTTGAGAGCGGAGAGATTCGCGAGGTGATGCATGCCGCATTGCTGCTTGGCTATGGTGCCAGCGCGCTTTGTCCATACATGACGTTTGCTATTCTCGACGACCTTGTTAAGAAGCACAAGATTCAGGAGGAATACGCTACTGCTGAGAAGAATTATATCAAGGCCGTTGATAAAGGTCTGAAGAAGATTATGAGTAAGATGGGTATCTCGACTATCCGCAGCTATCGTGGCGCTAAGATTTTCGAGAGCATCGGACTGAGCGAAGACCTGCTGAGAAGATACTTCGGCACAGAGGTGAGCACCATTGGTGGTGTTGGTCTGAAGGAAATTGCAAGGGATGCAATCAGGCTTCAGAAGATGGGTTGCGACTCAGTCGCAACAAACGGAACATTGCAGAATCAGGGTCAGTTCTCATGGCGAGAGGATGGTATCAAGCACGCTTGGAACCCTGAAACAATCGCTCAGCTGCAGTTGGCCACCCGTCAGGGCAACTACGATAAATTCAAGGCATGGGCTAAGATTGTCGATGAGAAGGAAAGCCCTATCTTTATCCGCGACTTCTTCAAGTTCAAGAAGGCTGCCAAGCCAACACCTATCGACGAGGTGGAGCCCGTTGAGAGCATTGTGAAGCACTTTGTTACAGGTGCCATGAGCTTTGGCGCCCTGAGCATAGAGGCCCACGAGGCACTGGCTCTGGCAATGAACAAGTTGGGTGCACGCAGCAATACCGGTGAGGGTGGTGAAGACAACGCCCGCTATCACTCAGAGGTGGATGGAGTGAGCCTAAGTTCAAAGACCAAGCAGATTGCCTCTGGACGCTTTGGCGTGACGGCCGAATACCTGGTGAACGCCGAGGAGATACAGATCAAGGTGGCGCAGGGTGCCAAGCCTGGCGAGGGCGGTCAGTTGCCTGGTTTCAAGGTCAACGAGATTATAGCCAAGACGCGTAACGCTATTCCAGGCATCTCGCTCATTTCGCCGCCGCCCCATCACGACATCTACTCGATTGAGGACCTGGCACAGCTCATCTTCGACCTGAAGAATATCAACCCAACGGCTGCCGTCAGCGTAAAACTTGTTGCCGAGAGCGGTGTGGGAACCATCGCCGCCGGTGTGGCCAAGGCCAAGGCCGATCTGATTGTTATTAGTGGTGCTGAGGGTGGTACGGGTGCTTCGCCTGCTTCGAGCATGCGATTTGCGGGAATCTCGCCCGAGATCGGCCTCGCTGAGACTCAGCAGACGCTGGTTATCAACGGTCTGCGTAATCAGGTTCGCCTGCAGACCGACGGCCAGTTGAAGACCGCCAAGGACGTCGTTATCATGGCGATGCTGGGTGCCGACGAGTTCTCGTTTGGTACGCTGCCACTTATTGTGCTGGGCTGCGTGATGATGCGAAAGTGTAATACGAATACCTGTCCGATGGGCGTAGCCACTCAGAATCCTGAGTTGCGCAAGCATTTCGAAGGACGCGCTGAGTACGTGGTAAACTTCTTCACCTTCCTGGCTGAGCTGGTGCGCGAGTACCTCAGTGAGATTGGTGTTCACAGCTTGAAGGAGATTATCGGACATACAGAGCTTATCGAAGTTGATACCACCAGTGCTACCGATAAGCAGAAGACCATTGACTTCGCTCGTCTGCTCCACAAGCCTGAGACAGACAAGGCTCTGTTCTGGGATCGTGGCGCCTTCACCAAGGTGAGCGGCGTGAAGGACGAGGAGATTATCCGTGCTGCCGAGAAGGCTATCAGCGATGGCGAGGAGGTTACACTCGACTACGCTATCAAGAATACAGACCGTGCCGTATCAACTATGCTCTCTGGTGTTATCGCTAAGCAATACGGAGAGGCAGGTTTGCCCGATAATACGATTAACATCAAGTTTAAGGGGTCAGCCGGACAGAGCTTTGGCGCCTTCGCCGTTCACGGACTGAACTTGAAGCTCGAGGGCGAGTGTAACGACTACTTTGGAAAGGGACTCTCAGGCGGTCGCATCTCGATTCTGCCTCCAGCCCGTAGTGGCGAGGATTTCCATGCAGAAGAAAATATCATCGCTGGTAATACAGGATTGTATGGTGCCACCTCTGGTGAACTCTATATCAACGGTAAGGTGGGTGAGCGCTTTGGTGTGCGTAACTCAGGTGCCATCGCTGTGATTGAGGGTGCTGGCGACCACTGCTGCGAGTATATGACTGGCGGACGTGTGGTAGTGCTGGGCAAGACTGGTCGCAACTTCGCCGCTGGTATGAGCGGTGGTGTGGCTTACGTCTACGATCCAGAGCATTCGTTCGACTACTTCTGTAATATGGATATGGTAGAACTTGGACTCGTAGAGGACAGTGTTAGTCGCAAGGAATTGCTCGAGCTCATCCGTCAGCATTATCTGCACACAGGTTCTGCCCTCGCAGGCCGCATGCTCGACGATTGGCAACGCTACGTTCAGGACTTCATCCAGGTAGTACCTATCGAGTATAAACGCGTGCTGCAGGAAGAGCAGAACAAGAAACTTCAAGAAAAAATTGCAAACATCCAGCGCGATTATTAATTATCAATTGTCAATTTTCAATTATCAATTGTCATCATGGGAAATCCAAAAGCATTTTTAGAGATACACCGCCAGGAGGCGGGTTACCGTCCGATTCACGATAGAATCCACGATTTTGGTGAGGTAGAGCAGACGCTCAACACTCGCGAACGTAAACTGCAGGCATCGCGCTGTATGGACTGTGGCGTACCTTTCTGCCACTGGGCCTGTCCATTGGGCAACAAAGCGCCAGAATGGAACGACGCGCTGTACAAAGGCGACTGGGAGTTGGCTTACCGATTACTGAATAGCACCAATCCCTTCCCTGAGTTCACGGGTCGCATCTGTCCCGCTCTGTGTGAAAAAGCCTGCGTGCTGAACCGCTTCAACCACGAGCCGACGACGAACCGCGAAGACGAGTGCGCCATTACGGAGATGGCCTTCCAGGAGGGTTTTATCCAGCCAAAGACCGACATCCAGCGCAATGGCAAGAAAGTGGCTGTCATCGGTGCCGGTCCTGCCGGTCTCGCTGCTGCCAACGACCTGAACCTGATGGGTTACACCGTCACCGTATTCGAGAAGAACGAGGCTGCCGGCGGTCTGCTGCGCTACGGTATCCCCAACTTCAAGCTCAACAAGGCTATTATCGACCGCCGCATCAAATTGCTAGAGACTGAGGGCATCGAGTTTAAGTACGGGCAAGACATATCTCTCACCTCTGACCTCTCACCTCTCACCTCTGATTTCGATGCTGTCGTCATCTCTACAGGTACACCAACGGCTCGCGATTTGAAAGCCCCAGGCCGAGAGCTGAAAGGTGTCCACTTCGCCCTCGAACTGCTCTCTCAACAGAACCGCGTATTGGCAGGTATGGAGTTCTCGAAAGACGAGCGCATAACCGCTAAAGGTAAAGACGTCCTTGTGATTGGTGGTGGCGATACAGGTAGCGATTGTATTGGTACGGCTCATCGTCAGGGTTGCAAGAGCGTGACTCAGATTGAGATTATGCCTAAACCCGTTGAAGGTCCTGAAGATCCACAGAACCCCTGGCCCAACTGGCCTCGCACCCTCAAGACCACCTCTTCGCACGAAGAGGGCTGCACCCGTCGTTGGAACATCAATACCCTGGAGTTCCTGGGCGAGAACGGTAAACTGACTGGTGTAAAGGTACAGGAGATTGATTGGAAACCAAATCCAGAGGGCGGTCGCCCCATCATGGTAGAAAAAGGCAAGCCCGAAATTATCAAGGCCGAACTCGTTCTGTTGGCTATGGGATTCTTAAAGCCTGAGCACCCAGAGTACCCAGAGAACGCCTTCGTTTGTGGCGACTCAGCCAATGGTGCATCGCTCGTCGTTCGCGCTATGGCCTCAGGTAAGCAGACAGCAGCAAAAGTTAATCAATTTCTGTCTAAATGAGTAAGATCAGATTCACCAAGATGCACGGCTGCGGCAACGACTATATCTACGTTGATACCATGCAGTACCCCATCGCCGACGCCGTCCAGGCTGCCATTCTTTTGAGTGACCGTCACAAGGGCATCGGCAGCGACGGACTGGTGCTGATTGGCGCGTCACCCATCCCAGAGGCCGACTATAGCATGCGTATCTTCAACGCCGACGGCTCTGAGGCGATGATGTGCGGCAATGCCTCGCGGTGTATTGGAAAGTATATCTATGAGCGCGAGCTGACAACACAAACACAAATACGATTGCTTACAAATTCTGGCATCAAGACGCTCAACCTCCACGTCCGCCACTCGGCCGAAGGACGCTCGCAAGGCGAGAATGGCGTGGTGGAGAGCGTCACCGTCGACATGGGTACACCCCAACTCGAAAAACCAGAGCAGTTCGTCATTTCACGTGGATTAGACCAAGGAACATTCGTTTCAATGGGCAATCCCCACTACGTCATCTTTACCGACAAGGTGGATCAGGTAGGCGAGACAGGACGCGTCCTTGAACATCATCCAGCCTTCCCACAGCGCTGCAATATCGAATTTGCGCGCGTGGAAAACGATGGAACCATCCGCACCCGTGTCTGGGAGCGTGGCAGCGGCATCACCCAG
>JAILEU010000026.1 GCA_024697785.1 Bacteroidaceae bacterium
CATTTTTTTTGAACTCGTAAAATCAAGACTTTCCAATTCGTATAGAAACACTTCCTTCTAAGTCGCTTTTTATCAATAGGATAGTGGACGTTCTAATAGGCTATTTCCATGCCTCCACCAACTCAATTCGGGGATGAACCATATATAAGAAGTTTTCCGAAAAAACCGAAAAAAACTCAAAAGCCACCTCTTAAAACACTCTTAGAGAAATAGTTACACACCTAAAACGTGTACTCAAAAACTCAAAAAAAACTCAAAACCGGTCCGCATCCCCCTAACCTCTAACCTCTAACCCCTAACCCCTAACCCCTAGTCCCTACCCCCTAGTCCCTACCCCCTAATCCCTAACCTCTAACCCCTAATCCAAAAACTCCCCCCCTTTTAAAAAATGCTAAAAAACGGCGGCGGAGGGTACAGGGAGCGAAAGGGTGATGTATCTTTGTACCACAAAACTATAAGAAGACAACAAAACAATGAAAAAACTATGTATCACCCTGCTGGCATGTCTTTCGCTGACGGCCTGCGCACAAAAGAAAGAGATGAAAGTACTGGTAAGCTATTTTTCCGCTACGGGTACGACTGAGGCCGTTGCCCAGAAGTTAGCCACGGCCATGGGTGCCGACGTGTATGAAATCAAACCTGCTGTCCCCTACACAGAGGCCGACCTCGACTGGCGCGACAAGAAGAGCCGCAGCACGCTTGAGATGCAGGACCCCGCATCGCGTCCTGAGCTGGCCGACAAGAAGCCGAATGTGAAGGCCTATGACGTCATCTTCGTCGGATTCCCCATCTGGTGGTACACCGCCCCAACCATCATCAACTCGTACCTTGAGTCGGCTGACTTCAAGGGCAAGACCGTCATCCCCTTCGCCACCTCGGGCGGAAGCGGCATCGACAACACATGCAAGACGCTGAAAGCGGCCTACCCTGACTTCAACTGGAAACCCGGCAAGCTGCTCAACCGCTGCCCCGCCGACACGCTGACAGCGTGGAAGAAGGAGCTGGGAATCTGACTGGAGTTAAGAGTTAAGAATTAAGAGTTAAGAATTAAGAATTAAGAGTTAAGAAAAATAGTCTTGTCTGCCGCCTTCTCATTCCGAAAATGGCAGAACTATTTTTCTTAACTCTTAATTCTTAACTCTTAACTATATCCTATGCTCCGACGACCCACTTGCTACCGGGGATGAGCGAGAGCAGCTTGGTGGTGACGGCACAGCAGACAAATGTGCAGACGGCGATGAGCGGAATGGCGGCATAGACAGGCACGGCAGGAGCTGCAGCCCCGCCTTCGCCAATGAACAGCACCACAAACACATGCAGCCACAACAGGTGCATCAGGTACATGCCGAAGGAGAGTTTCGAAAGCGACGTCACCAGCCTCGGCGCCTTTGGCCGACGTATGCAGGTGAAGAGCAGGAAAGCACCGAAGGTGGCCATCACCACATTGGGCGTGCAGAACTCCCAGCCCCACTCCAGCTCGGGCGTCTCGATGAGCTGTCCGGGGACTCCATTCAGCCAGAACGACCAGGCCGTGAAGGCCGAGCCGACAACAAGGCAGAGCAAGCCCACCGCCCGCCGGCGGCCGACGCTCCACTGGAGGTGGAAACGGACATAATGCGCCAGCACCAGATAGCCCAGATAGCCGGCAAAGTACCACAGCATGTGGAACTGGTTCCAGAAGCACTCGCCCCACAGCTCAGGCGTCACGAAACGGTGCAGATAGCGCATGAAAGTCGCCAGCAGGAAGAGGACGATGAAAACGCGCTCCTCGCGGGCCGTGGCTTTCTCCAACCACGGCGAGATGACAGGGATGAACAGATAGAGCCCGATGAGGGGATACATGAACCACAGATGGCCCGCCATCGAGGGGAAATTGAAGGGCATCAGCTTCAGGTCCCGCACAGACTGCTCCCACGTCATGCCGCCCCACAGCAAGGGCAGGAACGTGTAGATGAGCATGAACGACACCATCGGAGGCACGATGCGCAGGAAACGCTTTTTATAGAAACTGCCCATCGTCTCGCCCTTGCGCATGGGCACCAGCAGATAGGCGGAGATAATCATGAACAACGGCACGGCGATGCGCGAACAGCCGTCGTAGAGCGCCACCCAAAGGCGGTTCTGCTCGTTCACCAGCAGCGACATGTTGCCTGCCAGACCCGACGAGTCGGCACCATAGAAATTCTCGGCAGCATGAACCAGCATCACCAGAAAGCAGGCCATGACACGCATATAGTCCGCAAAGACAATTCTTTCCTTTTCCATTCTTTTTTGTCTATCGTTGATTTCTGCGTGCAAAGATACTCATATAATGCATGACCGCCATCCTGCATGGCCGTTTTTTTTCTAAAAAGATGTGCCACGTCATGGTTTTGCATGCGTGGCACATCTTCTGGCAACTAAAAAAGGCGCTTACTTCTTCTTGCTCTCCTTGGGGAAGCGTACGGCGACGTCGTCGTAGGCAAAGTATGCGGGGAGGGCGAAGCCATAGTCGTTGTTGACGTTTCCGGTGACGGCAAACTCGACCTTCGTCACCTCGCCGAGGGACGTCAGATCCCAGATGGTCCAGTCGGTGACGACCTTGTTCGGGCCGTCCACGAGACGGAAGGTAGCCTTTGTGGTCTGCTTGCCTTCAGCATCGTAGCCGTAGGCCACCACTTCGGCATACTGGCCGTCCTTCAGGGGCTCGATGCTATAGCCGTCGCCATATTTCACGACGTTGAGCATATAGGCGGTGTTGACGACGTACATGCTCTCGATGACGCGGGCCACTCCGTCCTTGAAGCTGAGTGCAGGCAGATTGCCGACCTCGCCGGTGCCGTCGTGGACACAGAAGTTCTTCGAGCCGCCATGTCCGCCCTTCGTGCAAACGGAGAGCTGCTCCTGATAGGTGGCCTTGTCGAAGTTGGGCAGCGTGTAGTTCGAGATGGCCTGCCCGCCGTTCCAGTAGCAATAGCTGCCCCAGGCATTCACGAGGCCGGATGAGGCAAGTTGTGTGGCCTCGTCGCTCCAGCTGTAATAGTTTGTATCAGCGCCTTCGCCCTTCGGGCCATAGAGCAGCTTGCCGCCATACTGCGGACTGTCGATGAGAGCATCCCACGTGGAGCCTTCAAACGTAAGGGTTTTCACGGTGTAGTTTTCACCCTCGTCCTCGGGGGTGCAGGCTACGATTGCAAACAAGGCCATGACGGCCATCAGACAGATGAAATTCTTTTTCATAAACATGTTATTAAAGGGTTAAACAAAAGGCGATGTGTGCGGGGATGTCACCTGTGGTGACGCTCCACTTCCGTCGGCCGTCGCGGCTGTAGCCATGGAGCCGGCCGGGGGTGACGTAGTCGCGGGCATCGGTGACGAGGATGTCGCCGTTCTCGGGGTTGACGGCCAGTCCGTAGGGCACGGCGATGTCCGCCTCGGTGCCGTCGGTAATGAAACTGTGGCTGACGACTTGCTCTTGCCGGAGGTCATAGACTACATACTGGGCGGAGGGGGCATCGGCGTGCCAGCTCAGGTTCTGGCTGATGACGTAGAGCGAGTCGCCGCAGAGCGCCATCGTGCTGCACGGCACAGGGATGCGGCGAGCCACCTCGTCGGTGCGGGTGTCGATGGCGTGAATGGCCGACGATGCCGACGTGTAGTCGCCGCGGCTGCTGACGTAAACCATGCCCCGACGGGTGTCGGCAGCGACGCATTGCAGGTTGGGAGCAACGTCGATGGTCTTCACCACGCGGAAGGTCGCGAGGTCGATGACGCTGACGGTACGGTCGTAGTCGGGCACGCGGTAGCCACCAGAGTTGGCGACATAGAGCTTACCGCCGCAGACGGCCAGCTGCTCGGGCTGGTAGCCCACGGTGCACGTATCGGTGACCTGCATGGTGAGCGTATCGATGCGGGCCACGTAGCCCAGCCGCGCATTCGGGTCAACCTGCACGGGTCCGGCGAAGCTGGTGACATAGACATAGCCGCCGTCGAAAGCCAGACTGCGGCAGTTGGGGACGGAGACCTGGGTGAGATGACGGCATGTGCGGGCGTCCATCACCTCCACGAAATGGCTGCAGTTGATGACGGCATAGAGCTTTCCGCCGTAGATGGCGATGTCGTTGCCCACGTCACCCAGCTCGTGCACCACACCCGGGTTGCGCTCGGGGAAGATGTTCTTGCGGTAGATTCCCGACGAGTAGTCGAAATAGTCGAGGGTGCATTTGTTCGAGCCCATGTTGCCCTCGTTGAGCAGATAGAAGCCGCTGACGCTTCGCAGCTGTTCTGCGCCGGCAGTCTGCGTGGCGGTTGAGGGGACAATCTCCTCCTCCCCGCGACAAGCCGCGAACAGCAGGGCAACGCCAATCAGCACGCCGGATAATAAGCGCAAGCGCAATGGATAATTGGCTTCGCCTTCCTCCTTCGCACCTCGGCCATTGACTTCGTCTTCCTCCTTCGCGCCTCGGCCATTCAAGCAAGCTTGATGGCTCTCATCTTGGCGTCGGTTCAAGCAAGCTTGATGGCTCTCGGTTTGGCGTCGGTTGGCCTTCGGCCTTCCTCCTCCTCGCAAGGCATAGCTCAAACAAGTTTTGCTCTGCTCTTGCTTCGTTCGTCGGTTGATAATTGATAATTGGTAATTATGCATGGTCCATTAACGAAGTTATCATGGTCGTTAAACGTTAAACATTAAACGTTAAACGATATTTCCTAATTCATCATCATATTGTAATCTTTTACAGCGAGGACTTCGGTGGAGTTTTCGCCGAGCCATCCGCTCTTGGCGTTGGTTGCGGTCTGGATTTTCACGAAGTGGATGGACGGCAGGTTGGCATCGGTGCCGTCAGGACGGACAGCGTCGCTGATGCGGAAGTGGTTATCGCGGTCGGTGGCAGAGAGGCGGTCGATGGTGCTGTAGTTGTCGGCATAGCCCCACTCAAAATCTCCGTTCACCCAGCTGGAACCGTTATCATCGAGCGCCTCGTTGCGGGCTTTGAGCCGCGTGCCGGTGAGCGTATAGCTGTCATCCTCCACCCAAAGCGGATAGTAGTAGTCCTGCGAATGGTAGGCGCCCAAGTAGTCCACCTCACCGCTCTGTCCACGATTGTCCGTCCAGCGGACGGGCTGCTGGGGCGATAACGGGCGGTGGTAGGTGACGGCATAGTCGTGCAGGGTCTCCGGCCGGCCGTGCTCCGAGCCGCGCAGCTCGTACCAGGTGTCGTCGGGCAGGCCGTTGCCGTTCGCGTCGTGCATCACCCACACCACACCCGGCTCGGAAGCGTTCGTGAAGGCATTGCCCGTGACGGCGATGTTGTAGCCGCCATCGTTGGCCACGGCATGGTCGAAGCCCACGACGATGTAACCGCCGAAGCCGCCCAGGCTGACGTACGCCCCCTCGGCCAGACGCTCTTCGGCATAGCGGCACGCCTCGTCCATGGTGTGACAGGTGAAGCCGGCATTGATGAACTGCCCGGGGGCGGGCAGGTAAGCATACACCTTTTGGGCATAGGGGGAATAGCTCGCTTCATCGTCTGGCTGACACGAAAGGAGCAAGCATGACAGACAGACAAGGAGAATATGGCGCCTTCGGCGCAATGGATAATTGGCTTCGCCTTCCTCCTTCGCACCTCGGCCATTGACTTCGTCTTCCTCCTTCGCGCCTCGGCCATTCAAACAAGCTTGATGGCTCTCATCTTGTCGTCGGTTCAAGCAAGCTTGATGGCTCTCGGTTTGGCGTCGGTTGGCCTTCGGCCTTCCTCCTCCTCGCAAGGCATAGCTCAAACAAGTTTTGCTCTGCTCTTGCTTCGTTCGTCGGTTGAGCTCCGCTCTTCCTCCTCCTTGCAAGGCAGAACAAATGGATTTGCTCTGCTCTTGCTT
>JAILEU010000027.1 GCA_024697785.1 Bacteroidaceae bacterium
CGGATGTTGGGGGTGATTGGGGGAGGGGATGATGAGGACGTCAGCTCAGTTCGCTGAGCTCGAGCCAGCGCATGGACTTCTCGTCGAGCTCGTCGGCGAGGAGGGGCAGGCGCTTGGAGGCGGCGGTAAGGGCCTCGACGGTAAGCGTGCCGCTGCAGAGAGCTTCTTCCAGTTGTTTCTTCTCAGCTTCGAGGGCGGCGATGTCGGCGTCGAGCTGCTCAAACTCGCGCCGTTCTTTATAGGTCATGCGACGTGGTGTATCCCCCTTCCCCTTCTGAGGGATTGCCTCACCCTTGCTCTCCTGAAGGAGGGGGGACTGATTACTTCCGCTCGCTGCCCCTTTCCCTTTGGGAAGGGACTGGGGGTAGGCTCTCTCTTCGCGGTACTGGCTGTAGTTGCCGGGGAAGTCGCGGACGGCGCCTGTGCCGTCAAAGACGAGAAGGTGATCGACCATCTTGTCCATGAAATAGCGGTCGTGGCTGACAACGATGAGGCAGCCTTTCCACGAGCGGAGGTACTCCTCGAGTATCTGCAGGGTGAGGATGTCGAGGTCGTTGGTAGGCTCGTCGAGGATGAGGAAGTTAGGGTTCCTCATGAGCACCGTGCAGAGATAGAGGCGTCGGCGCTCGCCGCCGCTGAGCTTGTGGACGTAGTCGTACTGCTTTTTGGGCGTGAAAAGGAAGTTCTGCAGGAGCTGCGAGGCTGAGAGAGTCGAGCCGTCGCTCATGGGGATGTAGTCGGCAATGTCGCGGACGACGTCGATGACTTTTTGCTGGCCGACGGGGACGAGGCCCTGCTGGCTGTAGTAGCCGAAGCGGACGGTGGTGCCGACGTCGATGGTGCCGGCGGTGGGGGTGAGCTCGCCCATCAGCAGGCGCAGGAAGGTGGTCTTGCCGGTGCCGTTGTCGCCCACGATGCCGAGTTTCTCGTAGCGCGAGAAGGTGTAGGTGAAGTGGGAGAGGAGGGGCTTCGCTTCCTTATTATAGGAGAAGCAGACGTCGTTCAGCTCGATGATTTTGTTGCCGATGTAGCCGGCTTGGGTGCGGAGGTCGATGTGCTCGTCGCGTATGGACTGACGGGCTTTCTTCTCGAGCTCGTAAAAGGCTTCCTGACGGTAGCGGGCCTTGTGGCCGCGGGCGCAGGGCATACGGCGCATCCAGTCGAGCTCGTAACGGTAGAGGTTGTTGGCGCGGGCAATCTCGGCATTCAGGGCGTCGATCCGCTCCTGACGCTTAGCCAGATAGTAAGAATAGTTGCCCGAATAGGTGTAGACGGTATTGTCGTCAAGCTCCATGATGACGGAGCAGATGCGGTCGAGGAAATATCGGTCGTGGGTGACCATGAGCAGCGTGGAGCTGCTGTGCGAGAGCTCGCCCTCGAGCCATTCAATGGTGGAGAGGTCGAGGTGGTTGGTGGGCTCGTCGAGGATGAGGAAATCGGGCTTGTCGACGAGCACCCTGGCCAGCGCCACACGCTTCTGCTGTCCGCCGGAGAGCTGGCCGACGGGGAGCGAGGTGTCGGTGATGCCCAGGACGTGGAGCAGCGCCTGCAGCTCGTGCGAGGGGCAGAGGTCGGCGATGGTCCCTGCCGGAGCGAACGTAGGCGTCTGGGGGAGGTAGCCGATGCTAAGTCCGCTGCGGTAGACGATGGAGCCGCTGTCATAGCCCTCCACGCCGGCTAGGATGTCTAAGAGGGTGCTTTTGCCTGTGCCGTTCTTGGCGATGAGGCCGATGCGCTGCCCCTGTGCTACGCCGAACGAGATGTCCTCGAAGAGCACATGCTCGCCGAAGGACTTCGTCAGGTGGTCAACTTGCAGATAAGGGGAGGGCATTTTAGGGCATAGTTAAGAATGAAAAGTTAAGAGTTAAGAAAATTAGCTCTGTAAGCCTGGCCGCATACAGGACTTTTTTTCTTAACTCTTAACTCTTAACTAAGGAAGAGATTATTCCTCCATCAGGAGTTCGCAGATCTTGGCGGCGGAGGTGCAGACGTTGGAGCCGGGTCCGAAGACGGCGGCGACGCCGGCCTTGTAGAGGAAGTCATAGTCCTGGGCGGGGATAACGCCGCCGGCAATGATCATGATATCCTCGCGGCCCAGCTTCTTGAGCTCCTCGATGACCTGCGGGATGAGCGTCTTGTGGCCGGCAGCCAGCGAGCTGACGCCGAGCACATCGACGTCGTTCTCCACAGCCTGCTTGGCGCTTTCGGCGGGCGTCTGGAACAAGGGTCCCATGTCCACGTCGAAGCCGCAGTCGGCATAGCCGGTGGCGACAACCTTGGCACCGCGATCGTGGCCGTCCTGACCCATTTTGGCAATCATGATGCGCGGACGACGACCGTTCTTCTTGGCAAACTCTTCGGTGAGGGCGCAAGCACGCTGGTACTCGCTGTCCTTCTTGGTCTCTGAACTGTACACTCCTGAAATGGTTCTGATGATGGCATTGTAACGGCCCACGACAGCTTCGCAGGCATCGCTGATTTCGCCCAGGGTGCAACGCAGGCCGGCGGCCTTGACGGCGAGGTCGAGCAGGTTGTTCTCGCTGCGCTTGCCATCGTTGAACTCCTTGACGCACTTCGTAATCTCGGCGAGGGCGGCCTTGCAGGCAGCCTCGTCGCGCTCGGCACGCAGCTTCTTGAGCCCTTCAATCTGCTCAAGACGCACGGCGGTGTTGTCGACTTCGAGGATGTCGATGGGGTCTTCCTTCTCCAGACGGTACTTGTTGGTGCCGACGATGGTCTGCACGCCGCTGTCGATGCGAGCCTGCGTACGGGCAGAAGCCTCCTCGATGCGCATCTTGGGCAGTCCGGTCTCGATGGCCTTAGCCATGCCGCCCAGCTTCTCGATCTCCTGGATGTGCTCCCAGGCCTTGTGGGCGAGCTCGTTGGTGAGGCTTTCTACGTAGTAGCTGCCGCCCCACGGGTCGACGTTCTTGCAGACGTAGGTCTCTTCCTGGATGTAGATCTGGGTGTTGCGGGCGATGCGTGCGCTGAAGTCGGTGGGCAGGGCGATGGCCTCGTCGAGGGCGTTGGTGTGGAGGCTCTGGGTGTGTCCCAGGGCGGCGGCCATGGCCTCGATGCAGGTACGGCCCACGTTGTTGAAGGGGTCCTGCTCGGTGAGGCTCCAGCCCGACGTCTGCGAGTGGGTACGCAGGGCCAGCGACTTCGGGTTCTTGGCGTCGAAGCTGTGGACGATCTTGGCCCAGAGCATACGTCCGGCGCGCATCTTGGCGATCTCCATGAAGTGGTTCATGCCGATGGCCCAGAAGAACGAGAGTCGGGGTGCGAAGGCGTCGACGCTCATGCCTGCCTTGACACCGGCGCGGAGGTACTCCAGACCGTCGGCCAGCGTGTAGGCCAGCTCGATGTCGGCCGTGGCACCGGCCTCCTGCATGTGGTAGCCCGAGATGGAGATGCTGTTGAACTTCGGCATGTTCTTCGAGGTGTACTCAAAGATGTCGGAGATGATCTTCATCGAGAAGGCGGGCGGGTAGATGTAGGTGTTACGCACCATGAACTCCTTGAGGATGTCGTTCTGGATGGTACCTGCCATCTCCTCGAGCTTGGCGCCCTGTTCGAGTCCGGCGTTGATGTAGAAGGCGAGTACGGGCAGCACAGCGCCGTTCATCGTCATGGAGACGGACATCTTGTTGAGGGGTATGCCGTCGAAGAGCACCTTCATGTTCTCGAGCGAGCAGATGGAGACACCGGCCTTGCCGACGTCGCCGACGACGCGCTCGTGGTCGGGGTCGTAGCCGCGGTGGGTGGGGAGGTCGAAGGCCACCGACAGACCCTTCTGGCCAGAGGCCAGGTTACGGCGGTAGAAGGCGTTGGACTCTTCAGCCGTCGAGAAACCGGCGTACTGGCGGATAGTCCAAGGACGCATGACGTACATCGTTGAGTAGGGGCCACGGAGGTTGGGGGCGATGCCGGCGGCATAATTCAGATGCTCCATGCCCTCGAGGTCTTCCTTTGTATAGACGGGCTTCACGTCGATGAGCTCGGGCGTGCGCCAGTTGGCTTCGATGTGGTTTTCTTTCTGCCATTCGGCACCATTCTGAGCGGTGAAACCGGCACAGATATCGATATCTTTAAAATTCTTTCTCATAGCTCAGACTGTTATTTGATGTTGAGAATAGCGTTAAAGTTCTTCAGCGTGTCGAGCACGTTGCAGCGCACGTGGATGAAGTGCTCTATGCCGGCGGCCTTGAGGTCGTCCATGCAGGCGGGCGCACCGGCCACGATGAACATGGCGCGGCCGTCGAGGTACTTGTAGGCGGGGATGGCATACTCGGCGTACTCGTCGTCGCTCGAGCAGATGACCACGATGTCGGCGCCTGCCTTCAGGGCAGCGTCCACACCCTCCTCGACGCTCTTGAAGCCGAGGTTGTCGATGACCTGGTATCCGGCGCAGGCGAGGAAGTTGCACGAGAACTGTGCGCGTGCCTGGCGCATGGCGAGGTTGCCGATGGTGAGCATGAAGGCCTTGGGTCGCTTGCCGCTCTTCTCGGTCTGCAGGCGCAGGGCCTCGAAGTCGCTGGCGGCGCGGTGGAAGTCGAGCTTCTCGTAGGCGGGGGCATCGCCTGAGCAGCCGCAGGCGCAGCATGCGCTCACGGGTTCCTTGCCGTTGGCGAGCTCGTTGAAGTTCGGGTACTGGTTCGTGCCCAGCAGGATCTCCTTACGCTTGCTGACAGCCTCGTGACGGGCCTTGCCGCTGGCGTTGATGGTCTGCTGCACCTTGCCCTCCTTGGCCTGGGCCAGGAAACCACCGTCCTCCTCGACGGCGAGGAAGAGCTTCCATCCTTCGCGGGCGAGGTTGTTGGTGAGGGTCTCGATGTAGTAGGAACCCGCCGACGGGTCGACGATCTTGTCCATGTGGCTCTCTTCCTTGAGCAGCAGCTGCTGGTTGCGTGCCAGGCGCTCGCTGAAGGCGTCGGGAGTCTCGTAGGTCTTGTCGAAGGGGCACACGGTGATGGAGTCCACACCGGCGATGGCAGCGCTCATGGCCTCCGTCTGGCTGCGAAGCAGGTTGACGTGGGCGTCGAACACCGTCATGTTGAACGTGCTCGTCTCGGCATGGGCCACCATCTTGCAGGCGCAGTCGCACTTGGGCTCGTACTGCTTCACGATCTGTGCCCACAGCATGCGTGCGGCGCGGAACTTGGCAATCTCGAAGAAGTAGTTGCCGCTGATGCCGAAGTTGAACTTGATAGCCTTGGCAGCCTTGTCGACGGGCACACCGGCCTCGGTCATCAGCTGCAGGTACTCGTTGCCCCAGGCGAGGGCGTAGCCCAACTCCTGGTAGATGTACGAACCGGCGTTGCAGAGGCTCACGGCGTTCACCGCCACGGGGCGGAAGCCCGGCATCTCCTCGCAGGCCTCCACGAGGGCCTTCAGCGTAGGCGTGAAGTCGCCCACCTCCTTGCCCTTGCTGATGATCTTGTTCAGCGGGTCGAAGTTGATGGAGCCCTTCACCTCGTTGAGGTCGTAGCCCTTCTTCGTGAAGTACGCCTTCAGGATCTCAGCCAGGTCGACGACGCGCTTGCCGCACGTCTTGAAGTTGAGCTCCACGGCCGTGCAGACGATGCCGTCGAGCAGAGTCTCGATGAACTCAGGGGTCAGGTCCTTGCCCTTGAAGTGGAATCCCAGCGAGTCGACGCCGCGGTCCAGGATGTAGAGGGCTTTCTCATTGGCCTCCTTGGGGCAGGTGACCTCGATGTTCTGGCGGACATACCAGACGTTGTTGTTTTTCTTGGTACCGCGGACGTACGGAAATTCGCCCGGCAGCGCTTTGGTCGTAGCCAGTCCCTCGATGTCTTCCAGACGGTAGAACGGCTGCACATTGAATCCCTCGTTTGTGCGCCAAACGAGTTTTTTCGCAAAGTCAGCACCCTTCAGGTCGACGGTGATCTTCTCCATCCACTCTTCGGTGGTGGTCGGTGCGAACTCAGCGAACAGTCTCTCTTTACTATTTGCCATAGTCTTTTGTGAATAAAACGTTTATAAAACAATAATCTATTTTCTTCGTAATATAGGGCTGCAAAATTACCTCTTTATATTAGGAAAAGCAAGAAAAACATCTAAT
>JAILEU010000028.1 GCA_024697785.1 Bacteroidaceae bacterium
TTAAAGGTCTCGGGCAGCATGTCGATGAGAGGTTGTTCGTCCCGCTGTTGCGTGGCTGCTGTGGCAGCCTCGTTCATCAGCTGTCCGAACGTGGCGGTGCTCTGCTCGGCGTCGCGCTGGGCGAACCACGTGACGAACTTACAGATTCTCTGGATTACTTCTTTTTTCTTCAGCGTTTTCTTCTCGTATAGCGCCATGCAGATCATGCCCAGGCGGAAAGCCTTGACGGCGGCGCGGCGGCGAAAGATGTCGAGCGCCGTGTTGTTGTCCTTCAGCGCGGCCAGACGCGTCTGCTCCAGCCACTTCTTCAGGGCCTCCTTCACGGGCTTCATCAACTCGTCCACGTCCACCGTCGGCTGGATGACGTACTCGTCGCTCTGGGTGTTCTTGCGCTGGTACGTCATGGCCTCGAAGCGGTTCAGCACCCGCGTGATGGCCTCCTGCTGCATCTTCGTGAGCGGCTTGAAGTAGGGGATTTCGGCGAACTCCTGATTGGTGATCTCGGCAAAGGCGCAGCGGGAGACGAGGCCGTTCTCGGTGTCGTTGAAGAACTTGTACAACTGCTTCGGCGTGCCCAGCATCAGGATGTTGTAGAACAGCTTCACCGAGCCCGTGAACGTATCGACCGAGATGTAGTCCTGGCCGTACTCGGCGTTGTCGAACGCTTGGCGGTAGAGGTCTGACTTCTGGGCATACGAGCCTCCTGCGTTCGACTTCGTGAGGGTGTCAATCTCCTCGACGAACGACAGCTGGTGCAGCCCTCCGGCGTCCTCCTGCCGCTGCAGCAGGCGCGGCACGCTGATGACCGCCTGCACGATGCGGTACGGAGCGTGAGGGTCTTCGGGCAGATGGTCGGAATTCTTCTTCATCTTCAGCTCGGCCTTGTACTGCTTCTCCTTCAGGACGGAAATCTCGTCGTGGCGGCGGAGGTCGGGGGTGAGCGTCTGCACGATGTCGCGGGCGAACGACTTACCGGCGCTCTGCGGGGCAAAGATCACACCGATGAAGCTCGTCGTGTGTTCCCGTCCATCCAAGTAGCGGGCACGCAGCCGCGTGGCCAGCGTCCCCAGCACAGGCAGCAGGGCAACGATCGTGGGATAGACGAAGTCCGCAGGGCAGTTCGCGCAGAACTCTCTGAACACGGGCGGGAGCGAGGGCAGGCCATCCGTAGCGGAAAAAGGGACGTAGTCCGTCACCTCCTGCACCACCTCCTTGGCCTCGGTGGGCTTGGCGGCGTCGATGACGCCCGCATCGACGAGGAACTTGTAGAACGTGTACGGAATCTGCGTGCCCATTGCGCGTCGGCAGGCGTGCTCGGCCTCCTTCTCGCGCTCGGCGATGCCGAGCCCGAAGTCGGGCAGCTGCGCCAGCATGATGCCCACGTCGCCGTCGGTGATGTAGCGGAACATGTTGCACAACTTATAATAATAGGTGTGCCTCTCTCCCGCCTGCGGCTCGCCGTGCTTCGCCACCCACTTCGCGGCGATGTCGCTGATGAGGTGGTCGCGATACTTAAAGGATTTCTGTTCCTCCGAGAACGTGCGCTGCTGGCAGCCTACCCCCATCCCCTCCCTAACGGGAAGGGAGCCCTTTCCGCTGGTCTCCCCTCCTTCAGGAGGGGTAAGGGGGAGGCTCGGCAGCACGTTCAGCGGCTCGTCCTCCCACAGCCCCTTGTTGTCGAGGTAGAGGTACGCCTCAAGAGGCACGGCAAACGAGCCGCGGGCGAAGTCCTTGCACGTCTCGTCGTAGATCATGATGCCGAGCTGCGCCGTCAACCATCGCTGGCACCCTTCGAGCGTCGTCACCCCCTGCGGGCACTTCGCGATGAAGTGGAATCCGTGCTGGCTGGGCGTGAGGTGGATGGCGACGATGCCCAGCTGGGCGGCGTTCGCTATGGCGGGGGCGACGATGTTCTGGCGGAAGTCGTCCATGTTCTCCACCTTGTCCACGTCGAGCATGAACAGGCCGCTGGGCAGCGCGTTGGCGTTGCTGCGGCGGTGTTCCATGAACGATGCCTGCCACGTGATGAAGGGCAGCTTGCGTTTCAGTCCGCCCAGGGACTCCTTGTCGCCCTGTGCCGCAGCCTCCTGGCATTGTTTCCAGATGCGGGTCACCTTGTCGCCGTCCGCGATGTTGTAGAAGACGTCGCTCGTGCACGGGTAGCCTGTGGTTTCAGTTAGTCGGTCAAAAATGTCAAATGTCATACTCCTCGAGTTTTAATAAGGTACGGATGAACGCTTCGCGCAGCCGCCTTTCAACCTCGTTCACGCCCCCACGCGGCACGAGAAGCGCGATTTTCACTCTTTCCTCCGAGCGGTAGATGGCCAGTCGGAAGTACTCGCCATTCTCCTCGGTGACCTTACGCATGGCGTTCTCGCCCTCGTCCTGCTTCTGGTAGGCGCGGAAGTCGATTTCGCCGAACTCATTAATTGTGGCGCTGCCGCGGTAGCAATGCCCCACCTCCAGCGTCTGTTTCTTACGGATAACTTTTTGTGTACTCATAATGGTGTTACTTTTTTGTTTGAAAAATCGGTTGTCGTCAGCGTCCGGACTGTTGACGATGCAAAGGTACGGACATAAAAAAACCCAACTCGGGAAAACCCCGAGTTGGGAATGAATTTGGGAAAATGGGAACGGTTTTGGGAACGGGTGGCGCTTCTACTGCCGCTCAATCTCCAAGATGTCCATCAGCTTGACGGCCACGACTGCCTGCTTTTTCGAGTATTGGTCGGTCGTGTTCAGATACTGCCCCCACAAGGCGACGTTCTGCGGCAGCTGGTGAACGGCAACCTTCCTGAAGCTCTCGTATCGGCAGGGAACCCGCATTTTGTCGGCTCCCAGGTTCACCATGGTCCTCTCGAAGTCGACGGCCGTTTTCGGAAAGCCGCAGAGCGTCGACAGCACGCGGAATATGGCATACCACTGCAGCTGTTCCTTCATGACGTAGGTGCCGTCGTCGTCCTTCAGGTTCATCAGCTTGTCGAGGGCGTTCTTCACGTCGTCCTCGGTCTTGGTCGAGCCCGAAGCCCCTGAGGCGTATTTCTGATAATATACCTCGCCTTCGTTCACGGCAATGATCTGTGCGCCGGCAAGGTTTGCTCCCTGGAACATCGAGGCGAGCAGGCTGTTTTTTTCTTCTGTTGTCATGTGGTTGGTTTTATGGTTGAGTGAGTGACCGTCGAGCCGCCCTCAGCCAGTCCGATCATCTGGTCGAGGTGTCCGATGGTGGTGTTGAACTCCTTGCCTGGAGCCACGTTGTTGTTGTTTTCGATGTAGATGGCGTGTGGCGTGCCAAGCTCTTCCATGCGCCGGGCCGTCATGTCGGCAAAGTCGTCCATCTCCTTCCTTACGGCGCGTGCCACTGACGGCCACCATTCCTCGGTGGACAGCAGGTTGTTGACCGCTGTCCACTGCTCACGTGCCCTTTGCAACCCCTCCTGTTTCAAGGTGCTGCGGATGCTGTCCGTGATGGCTGTACGGAGGGCTTCCACCGATGGCATCTGACGCTGATTCTATCGTGTATCTACGCAATGAGCTCTCTTTTTGGTTCTTTACGACGGAAGGTCTGTTCCCTTCCGCATCTGGACGAAGGCCATAAGGTCGGCCCATTCGGCGGTGGTGTTCATGTACCTCAGCCTGGCGTTCTCCTGTTCCAGTCTGTCGATGCGACGTTCCAGACTGTCGAGGCCGCGTCCCAGCTCGGCGAGTTTCACCTTCAGCGTTTCCGTTATCGTCAACAGCTGTCTGAGCAGCTCTACCATCTCCTCGGACGTTTCGGGAAGGGTGACCCCATCCCAGTTGAGAATATCAATCTTGTTCATATTTAGTCGTTTATGAATCAAATAAAAAAAGGGAATCTCGTCTAATTGCTGGTGCAAAGGTACGCAGCTATTCCCACACGTCCAAACATTCGGCGTGAAAGTTTTCCACATTGTTTCCACAATCGGAGGGGCAGTTGCGAAAACGCGTTTGACGCCCGGTAAAGGCAGTCGTTGGGCGCAAAAAACGACCCGCCGACTAAAGCATGGCAAAGAGGCTGCGCGGGTACTCGCGGTGCAAAGGTGGTGCTGTTATTGGGAGTAACCAGAGATTCTATCAGCAGTTTGGGCGGGGATTGAAATCCGCCTCTCATCGCAGCCGGATTGGCCTTCGGCCTTCCTCCTCCTCGCAAGGCTTAGCTCAAACAAGTTTTGCTCTGCTCTTGCTTCGTTCGTCGGTTGCAAATCCACCTGTACGGGGATTATTCCAACCAATGGAGGGCTTTATATTTTATTGCTTCATACCACAATGATTCATCTTCACTTGAAAGGGCGTATTCGTTTGACGCCTCAAAAAAACGACGGATTTGTGATGGATTGGGCGTATAGGTAGCTTTATAAGAATCTTCCACCATCTTTCTGAAGATGCTAAGAGGGAGAGGGATGATGGTTGATTTCCCACCGTACATGGCAAGGTTTGTTTTATGTAGCGTATAAAAGAATGACACGCAGGCATCATTTATAGTGGGAGCTACAAAAAGACAATAACATGGTTTTCCGCTTTCTTTTTTTAGCTTTCCCAAATGTCTTGTAACAGGCTCACCCTCCATTTCAAATTGCCTCTGTCCGCTTGCCATTGTCACTTCGACACATACCATGTAGTCACCATAATCACAAACGATGTCAGACTTATTGCCTGCTGCCGTTGACAAGGGCTGTCCAAAATCATCAAAGTTGAGATTAGCTTTAATGTCACCACCGTCAAGCATTGTCATTGCCCGCCATGTGTTCCATTCGAGCATCAAAGGTGCGTCATATAGATTGTCGCTTGCTATTTGGTCAAATGTCGATTGAATTTCTTCGTATTTGCGATAGTCTTTTATTTCAACAACTTGTTCAATGATATTCTCCTGCTTGCGCTTTTCAAGAAGATTTGCCAGAAGATCTTTTAATTCATCGACGGTGGCATCTGCTGCTATTGCCACTGAAGGGAATTCATCGAGGATTTTTTCCTCAAGCATCGAGCGGTTGTCGGTAAGCAGGTGAGGTAGTGTCGCATCGCCAAGGTAAGCCTTGTATGCTGCCTTGTCATTTATATAGACAGGATCTCTACTCACGTTTTCTAAGATATAATCCACGTCTGCCATACGTTCAGGAACAATCGACAGCGACTTTCCCATGTGCGACACATTGACAAGCCCTGTCGCCCTAAGATAACGGAAACAAGCGTCAGCATAATCGCGCATATTGCTCGATTGTGTTTTCAGAAACTTTCTCAATGATGAATCCCTGCTTTCGCGTGTTTTTGTTTCTCCTCGACTTATCCTATTGCTGAAAATCCTCCGCAGCTCGTTGTTAAGATATTCACTTTTAAATTTACGATAGCTGCCTACATGCTGTGCCTTTGCCACACGGTATTGCTCTATTTTACGGACGATGCTGTCGAAGTCATGATAATCGGTAAGCTGCATTCCGAAAATCTGAAGCTCATCAAACTTCAGCGTTCCCATCGTTCGCACAAGCCTTAACATTTCCAGATAGGGTTTGACACAAAAACAGGCAGCACGTGGAGTGGGCCTGTGATAAGGCGAGGGCACTTGGAACTTCAACATTTGTCTCAGGAAAACCTCATCTGGCCGGCGTGAGGTTAGCAGTTTCTCGCCAGCGGATGTCTGTTGTATGGTCGGATCTAAAAAAACAAAACCTAATGATTTGGGCGCACGATTGATTCGGTCTCGTGCACTAAAAGAAGGGTCGTTTTTGCCTTTCCCGTTGAAATAATCCTCGTCACGTAGAACTTCCATGAAGGCCCTTTGGCTATTAGGATTCCATTTTTTCCCAGCGAAGTTCTCGATGAGTAACCTGATTTCAGGAATCATCTTTTCGGGTGTCCTTGGCGATGTTGTCAAGAACAGTATTTGACTATCAATTGTTCCCATCTTTCTCTTTTTCAAATAACATCATATTCGCCGTTGCAGGTATTTCGTATTCATTTCCTTCTGAGCCAAAGGTTTGAATATCATTCCAATCTTTACGGTAGTTTGCGACTATTACATGCATTGCTTCCGACTTGAAACGATTGCGAATGTTAACGGCATAATTTTTTTCATATTCATCCACAATGTCGTTGCCATATAACTTTTCGATAAGAGGTGTTCTCCCTATAACCATCATTGCCTTGCAAGGCAATTCATAGAAAGCTGCTGCTAAACGTCGATGTTCTTCTTCATTGAAACCATCCCGATATTCTTGGTTGCCATAGTCTGAAAAAGTGCAATCATAGGGAGGATCAAGAAACATAAAATCGTCTTCATTGCACATTTTGAAAATATCACTATAGTCTTTGGAAAAAACTTCAGCTCGTTGAAGTAGTTTGCTATGGGATTTTGTTACGCCACCGGTGTTCAAATGAGGGTAACGTCCAAACGGGACATTGAATTCTCCATTTGCATTGTAGCGTATCATTCCAGAGTAAGCTGTCTTGTTGATGTAATAATACAAAGCAGCATCTGAATAGTATTGCTTTTCAATTCCGTTGAACTGGGCGCGAAGATGATAGTACATTTCTTCGTTCCTGTCTTCAACGCGTTTGTCTGGATGTTTTTTTTTCAGTTGATCAAACTCCCTACGGTAAGAGGTATAGAGGCTTTCGATGTCATCTAATTCTCTGCGAAGAGTAGTGTAGTTATTCCTGACGCCAAGATAAAACCCCATGAGTTTTTCATTTATGTCGTTGATGATAGCCTGCCTTGGCTCAAGATAGAAAAACAAGGCGCCCCCGCCAAAAAAGGGCTCAATATATCTACCACTAAACCTCGGCATATACCACATTATGTTAGGGATTTCTTTTGATTTTCCACCCCTATATTTTAGCATAGGTTTCATTACTAATAATTTTTGACGGCAAAGATAGACATTTCTTTTTTTCTTCCGTTAATCGGCGATGAAAAATATCGAACATTGTTAATATTTTTTTCACGCTCTTTTTTTCCCACACTTTTTTTATGCCGAGGCTGGGGGGCGTTATGTTTTTTTGGGGGTGGCGTCTACTTTTTCGGGGTTTTCGGTACCAAAAAATGGGCAAAAAACGGGGGGTCGTCTACCGTTTTAGACCAAAAAAAGTGCTTTTTTGGGTGGGTAAAATGGGGCAAA